>DASQEB010000307.1:0-11275 GCA_035633875.1 Thermoanaerobaculia bacterium | reverse complement strand
GGCACTGCTCGGCCGGGTGGTGACGGCGTACCGGGACGGTGATCCGGAGAAGCGGGACCTCCACCTCGCGGGGCGCGCCCTGATCAAGAAGGCCTATACGTACGATCAGATGGGTGAGCCGGGCCGGGCGCTCGAGGTGCTTCAGGAGGCGGCTCCCCTGGTGGACCCGGCGCGGGACCCGCGGCTGGTGCTCTGCCTCCGGCACAACGTGCTCGACACGTTGAGCAAGATGGGGCGCCTGGAGGAGGCCCGGGAGCTCCTTCCGGAGGTGGAGGCGCTGTCGCGGGAGATCGGGACTGCGCTCGATCTGGCGCGGCTGCGGTGGGCGGAGGCGCGGATCGCCGCGGGGCTCGGAGGTACGGCCCGGGCGGAGGAGATCTTCCAGGAGGTGCGGCGCGCCCTCCTCGCCCAGGGGATCGGCTACGATGCGGCGCTCGTCTCGCTGGAGCTCGCGGCGCTCTACGCCCGGCAGGGCCGGACGGCGGAGATGAAGGAGCTGGCCGGCGAGATGCTGCCCATCTTCCAGGCGGCTGACGTCCACCGCGAGGCGCTCGCCGCCCTGGCCGTGTTCCAGCAGGCCGCCGCGCGGGAGGCGGCCACGCTGGAGCTGGTGGAAGAGGTCGCGGCGTTCCTCGGGCGCGCCCGGCATGATCCGGGGCTGCGGTTTGGAGGGAAGTAGGCGCCGAACCTCGGGGGCAAGCCTCGCCCCAGGGAGGGGAACGTCCGCCTTCAAAGGCGCGCGTCTCGCCTTGAGAGGCGCGTCTCCGGCCTCCCAAGGCCGGAATCCCGCCTCCGGCCGGGAGGGGTCGCCCCGCGAGGCGAATGGCCCGCCTGCCGAGGCGGAAAGCCCGCCGGGAATCCCCTCCAGCCAGCCTCCCCAACCCGGAGCCCTCCCCGGTCCGCCTCTTTATAGCACGATCTTCCGATTTCGCACCAAATCAGGCGCGCGAGAGGGGGCTCAGCACGGGAAAACTGCCGAGTCCAGGGGGAAGGCTTCTCCTGAGCCGGGCACAGACCGCAAGAGTTTTTTCCGGGCGCAGAAGAGATCCTTCCGGGGCGGGCGACGAGCGGTGGCCCGAAAGCACGCCTTTTCACGACAGAGGTTCTCTGCGGGAAGCAGTCCGGAACGGAAAGCAGACATCCGTTGATGTCTCTTCCGTTTATCTGGATTCCGATGCGGGTTGCGCATAGAAGTTGTTGTAGACTTCGCACTCGCAGCATGCAGCACGGTTCTTTGACAACTGAATCTCAGACAACAGACCGCGATGTGTCTGGCGGGAACGGGTCTCTCCGGCGCGCGGGGAGCCGGAGAGACCCGGCTTTTCGGCTCGCTATGCCTGAAGCGAGTTACACTTGCAGACGATCTGGGCCGCCGCGATCGGAATGCCCTCTGCGCTCAGGTAGTCACATGAAGGTATCCTCAGCCGCAATGTCCGAAGCGGCGACGGCCGCGAGACCGACCGGCATCCTCGCGAAGACGGCGCGGCGCGTGGCCGTCGCGCTGACGATTTCGGTCGGCGTCGGCCTGCTGCTGCTGACCCATTGGAAGAGCTCTCCGTCCTCACTCCTGCTCCGCACCATCATCCTCGGCCTGTCGGCGACGGCCGCCTTCGCACTCTTCGAAGCGTGGCCTCGGAGGCTGCCGCGATGGCTCCAGCGGTGGGCACTTCAAGTCATTGCAGTCGGCGTTTTCATGCCGGTGACGACGTTGCTGATCTACGCGCTGTCGACGCCCGGAGGTGCGCCGCCGTTCTGGGAGGACCCCGCCCGCATGAGCGGGTGGGTGATGCTCACGTTCGTCGGCGTCTTGCTCGCGCCGTGGACGGCGCTCGCGGCGATCGTGCGGCAGAAGGAAGCCTTCGCCCGCGATCAGAAGCTCGCTTTCGCGCTCGAGCGCAGCGAGCTCGAGCGGCAGGCGCTCGACGCGCGTCTACATCTGCTGCAGGCACAGGTCGCCCCGCATTTCCTCTTCAACACACTCGCGAACGTGCAGGCGCTCGTCGATGCAGGCTCGCCGCATGCGTCGACCGTGCTTCGGAGCCTCATCGCGTATCTGCGGGCGGCGGTGCCGCTGCTGCACGAGCCCGCCGCAACCATTGAGCGCGAGCTGCAGCTCATCCGACCGTATCTCGAGCTGATGCAGATGCGCATGCCCGATCGCCTGCAGTACGCGATGAACGTCGACCCCGCGGCGCTGAAGGTTCGCTGTCCTCCGACCACGCTGTTGACGCTGGTCGAGAATGCCGTGCGACACGGGATCGACCCGACTGAAGAAGGAGGCCGGATCGACATCGACGTCGAACGGCTTGGTGAACGCTGCGTGCTCCGCGTCACCGACACCGGCGCCGGACTTCATCCATCGGCGAACGGTCTCGGGACCGGGCTGACGACTCTGCGCGAGCGGCTGCAGCTCAGCTTCGGCGATGCGGCGCAGTTGCGCCTCATGTCCGGCGCACCTCGCGGCGTCACCGTCGAAGTCGAGATGCCGGCACAGACATGAGCGCCCACGCGACAGCGCTGATCGCCGACGATGAACCGCTGCTGCGCGATGCGCTGCGGCGCCAGCTCGCGAATGTCTGGCCCGAGCTCGAGATCGTGGCCGAGGCGCGGAACGGGCGGGAGGCGGTGCGGTTGTTCGACGAGCGGCATCCCGACATCTGTTTCCTCGACGTCCACATGCCGGGCCTCTCCGGCGTCGATGCCGCGAACCACATCGGCCGTCGCGCCCATCTCGTGTTCGTCACGGCGTACGATCATTACGCGGTGCAGGCCTTTGCGCAGGGCGCACTCGATTACCTTCTGAAGCCGGTCGAACAGGCGCGGCTCGCGGAAACCGTGAGCCGCCTCCAGGAGCGTCTGCGGTCATCGAGGCCTGCGATCAACACCGAGCAGCTCTTGCAGCAACTCAGCGCCCAGCTCGCGAAGCTGCAGAGCGGCGGGAAGGGCGAGCCGCTGCGATGGATTCGGGCACAAGCGGGGAAGACCGTGCGCCTCATCGCGATCGACGACGTCGATTATCTGCGGTCGGACGCGAAGTACACACTCGTCGCCTGGCGCGATGGCGGCAAACCCGCCGCGGCGGTGGTCCGGATTCCGCTCAAGGACCTGCTCGAGCAGCTCGACTCGGAGCAGTTCGCGCAGGTCCATCGGTCGGTCGTCGTGAATCTGCGCGCGATCAGCCATGTGAGGCGACATGACAATGAAACTGCGGAGATTCATCTGAAGGGCCGCGACGAGGTGCTGCCCGTGAGCCGCAACTACCTGCATCTGTTCCGGCAGATGTAGCCGCCGTTCGTCCGCGCGAATCCGCCCTTCGTCGCAATCCGGTTGCCCGCCCGCACGCAGGCTGCGATCATGCCTCCCATGACATCGTTCTTCGACATAACTCCCCTTCCGGCATCCTCGAGAGACGCCCGCATCGCAGGTGCGCTGCACGTCGCGCTGTTGATCGTGGCTCCCGTCAAGGTTGTCGTGATGCTGTGCCTGCTGGTTCGGGGCGTCGTAGCGCGAACGACGAAACGCACGCAGGGGGCGAGCGAATGAACAGCATGCTCTTCCCGATCCACATTGCCGCTGGCGCGCTCGCCATGGTTCTCGGCGCCGTCGCTCTGGTCGTGAAGAAGGGCGGGACCATCCACCGCCGCAGCGGGCTGCTGTTCGTCTACGCCATGCTCGTCATGGGCTTCAGCGCCTCGATCCTGGGGTTTCTCAAGAGTCCCACCGACGGGAATGTATTCACCGGCTTCATGACGGCCTACTTTGTGGGCACGGCGCTGACGACCGTCCGCCCCGCGTCGCCATGGACGCGGACGATCAATGGTGTCGCGCTGACGGTCGTGGTCGGACTCGCGCTCGGCACTATCGTGGGCGGGGTCAAGGCCTTCAACAGCCCTGGCCTTTCCCCTGGCGGCGTCCCGTTTCGCACGATCGGTGTGATGTCCTTCGTCCTCGTCACCGTCATGATCCTGGCGGCGGCTGGCGACGTGCGCATCCTGCGATTCGGCATGCCTCGCGGCGGGCCGCGCCTGGCGCGCCATCTGTGGCGCATGTGCTTTGCGCTGTTCATCGCGGCCGGATCGTTCTTCTCGATCCGTGAGCGCGTGGCGAAGATCCTTCCCGAGCCCTTCACGACGGCGCCGATGCGCGCGCTGCCGATCCTGCTGTTGTTCGGCGCGATGTTCGATTGGTTGTGGAGGGTCCGCCGCCGCCGCACGTTGCCAGCGCTCACCCGGCACGATTCGATGCCACATTGAAGAGGCATTCATCCGCCGCCGCATCACCGCGCGCGACCGGGGGGTAGTGCTCTGTCATCGCAGAATCGCCGCTTATTCATGAGCTTGGGGCGGGAGCGCCACTGGGAGCGCCGGCGGCGGCGTGCGACGTGCGGCGGCAGCGGATGCACGCTGCGTTCTGCCGGCTCATCCCGGTCTCCCGGTCGAGACGGCATGCCCTTCGAAGAGACATCCCGCCGTGGGTGGCCTTCAGAGGGCGGTGTGATGACGCACCGGTGGGAGCCTTTGAGCGATCCGTCGTTGCGGGTTGGGAGCGTCTCTACGTCAAAGGCCCTCGATGGATATTCCGTCCTGAACGCGCACCACCGCCCCCTCCCCGATCCCCAGGTCCCCCCGGACCCGGTCCACCAGCGCCCGCGCCACCAGCCCGAAGGTCATCCGGGCGTTGATCTCCCCCAGCGGATGAAGGACGACCGCGCCGTCCGGCCGGCGGTAGCGCCAGAGGTCGATGCCGAAGGGTCCCAGGTATCCGACGCGCCGGAGGGCACGGGCGGCTCCTTGGACGACCTCTTCGAGGCGTTCCCGGTCCGCTTCGGGAAGCTCGATCTTCTCGAGCTTCCCTGGCAGCTCGATGCCGGCGAACTGGCCCTTCCGGTCCACGAGCTGCCGGTGGAAGCTCAACGTTCGCGTCCCGGCCGGGGTGAGGAGGACGGAGAGGCCGAAGTCTTCCACCCGGTCCATCCAGGGCTCGAAGAGGAGCGGACCGTGGCGCTCGAAGAGGCGCTCGACCGTGCGCCGGGTCTTGGCGTCCTGGAGAGGGGGGACATTCCTTTCGATATATCGGGAGCGGCCGGAGGCGGAGAGGGGCGCCTTGACCACCCAGGCAGAGGGGGCGGTCCGGGAGGCGAGGAGGCGGTCGAGCGCCGTCATGGATTCGACCATCCGCGCTCCCGGGAGGGCACAGCCCAGGTCGGTGGCGATCTGGAGGCAGAAGGAGCGGTGGTGGACGGCGGCGACGGCCTCGGGAGGCGGAACCGGGAGACACCAGAGGAGCTCGTGGAGCGGACCGTCCAGCGGGCCGGGCTCCCGGGCGCGGCTCCGAAGCGTGGCAGCGTCGGGCGTCTCCGCCCAGGCGAGGACCTCGTCGGCCGGAGCGAGCCTGTCGAGCGGACCGCTTTCCAGGAGGGGCCACGGCAGGCCGGGGATCTCCGGAAGCTGCTCGGGGTCCACGGGCGCGGGCGTCCAGAGGCGGTCCCCCTCGCGGGCGAAGGCGCGCAGGAGGGTGGCGGCGCGGGCGGCGGTCGCGAGGACGGTGCGGGGAGGTGTCGAGCGGCGGGCGAGATCCTCCTCGAAGAGAAGGTTGCCCAGGATCAGCCGCCGCATTCCTCCAGGTTCCGGATGAAGTCCTCCTCCAGCCCGGCCGCCTCCCGTCCCTTGCGATGGAACTTCGTGCCCCGCGCCCGGAGGGGACGCAGCGGCCAGGTGAGATTGGAACGGAAGGCGTCCCAGGCGGATTCGTCCTGGCCTTTGAAGACCTGGAGCCAGGTCCAGCCGAAGCGGACGTGCTCGATCTCGTCGAGGTGGACGCGCTCGATCACCGCGGCGGTCTTGGCATCCCCGGCCCGGCGCGCGGCCTCGGCGGAATCCACGGTGTAGTCGAGGTTGGCGTTTTCGAAGGTGAGGGACATGGCGCAGATGAAGCGCAGGGGCGAGGTGATCGTTTCCACTTTTTTCCAGAAGTAGCCGCTCACGGGAAAGTCACCGAAGCGGGCGCCGGATTCTTCGAGGCGCGCGATGTACATGCGCGTGTGGCGCTGCTCGTCCTGGAGGACTTTGAGCAGTCCCCGGCGGAACTCTTTCGGCGCCTCGGGAAAGGCGAGGAGAGCCCAGGCGAAGAGCTCCGCGGCCTGGAGCTCATGGTTGGCCAGGGCGTGGAGGATGCGGGGCCGCTGGGCCGGATCGTGGAGCCCCTCGACGGAGGGAGCGTCCACGGTGCCCCCGGGGGCGATGCGCAGGTGGGGAGGACGGCCCGGTCCGGGGGCCCGCAGGGCGGGGCCGGGATCGTCGTCGGTCAGTTCGGCCGGGGGCGGGGCGAGCTTCGAGTCCAGGTCTTCGGTCTGGAGGACGGTGAGGGCGAAGGCGCGGAGGTCCATCGCCCTCAATCTAACACCCTAATACCGCACGATCGCCGACAGAACCAGGGTCCGGGGATCGGAGAACAGGGTCCCGCGGCCGAAGTTCGGGTTGTTCGACACGTTGGACTCGGGCACCCGGCCGACGAGGAACCGGTCGTCGACGGCGAGCTCGACCTGCTCGTCGAAGACGTTGGCGACGCGGGCTTCGAGCTCCAGGCCGATGCCGGCGAAGCGGAACTCGTAGGCGCCGAGGAGGTCGACGTTGAGCCAGTCGTCCATCCGCCGCGAGCCCGCGGGCTCGAGATAGCGGAAGTGCGAGGCGCTGGAGACGTTCGCATCCGGCAGGGCCCGGGCCTCCCAGGCGCCGCCGCTCTGGAAGCGGACGTAGGTGCCCGCCCGGACGCGCTCGAACGGCTGGATGGAGGCGAAGACCTTGACCAGGTGGGTGCGGTCGCCGCGCAGCAGGCCGTCGCGGTTGTCGGTGATGAGCACGCCGGGGCCGTCCTGGATGAAGGAGGAGTTGTAGAACGGCGAGTCGCTCGGGCTGAAGTCGATGTCCCAGTTGCCTTCCAGCCGGCTCCAGGTGTAGCTCATGTTGAGGTAGAGACGCATCAGGCGGTCGTTGAACGCCCGGCGGTTCACCTGGAGGGTGGCGGCGGTGTACTCGCGGTAGGCGTCGGGGAGCTGGGAGACGCGGAAGGGGCCGTTGCCGAGACCGTCGGCGCTCACGTCCTCGAAGATGTCCCCCACTTCGCGGTACATGGCCCAGACCTCGGCCGACCAGGCGTCGCCGAGGGGGCGGGCGTAGCCGGCGAGGAGCTCGTCCGTGTACATGGGGTTGAGGCCGGCGTCGATCGTCTTGGTCTGGGTGTTGGCCTGGGGCACCTCGGAGAGGAGGTTGCCGTTTTCGTCGAAGGTGGCCCGGGTGGTGAAGATGCGGGTGGGGGAGGCGGCCCGGGTGAGGGACTTGTTCTCGGTGTTGTAGTACCGGCCGAAGCTCGCGTAGACCTTGTCTCCGCGCTGGGGGCTCGGCACGAAGGAGATGCCGAGCCGGGGCTGGATCTGCTGGTCCCAGTCGAAGGTGAGGATCTTCTGCCTGCGCTTGGTGCCCGGCGTGGAGCCCACGCCCTCGCCGTAGTAGTCGTCCCGGTTGACCAGGAGGCCCGCGGTCAGGGTGGTGCGCTCCCCGAAGTTGATCTGGTCCTGGACGAACACGCCCCAGGTCTCGGCGCGGCCGACGTGGGGCGGCTGCTCGGAGACGTAGGTGGCCGTGAACTGCCGGGTGGAGGGGTTCCAGGTGATGACGCCCCAGCCGTTGGCCCGCCGCTCCAGATGCTCCTCGTTGCGGTCGTAGGTCACTCCGGCCCGCAGGTCGTGGCGCGTGCCGCCGAAGGCGGCGAAACGCTGGTAGGAGAGCCGCGCCTCGTCGCGCTCGAAATCCTGGAAGTTGAGCAGGTCTGCCCCGCCCACGATCTGCCCCAGGTTCGAGGCGCCGCCGATGATGCGGTCCGCGGTGGTGGTGAACCGGCCGACGAGGTCCGGCCGGGCGGCGTTGAAGGCCGGCCGATAGCCGAGATTGTTCTGCGGGATTCCCGAGTTGTTCTCTTCGTTGTGGTTGAGCTTGAGCTCCACCAGGCTGTCCGCGGTGGCGTTCCAGGTCCAGCCGAGGGTGCCGAGCAGGTACTCGGTGGTGAACTCGCTCGCCGTGCTCGGGTGGAAGCTGGCGCCGATGCCGCCGTTGCCCGTCACCTCCTCGCGCGAGCGGACCGCGGCGGCGAGCAGGTGGCTCGCCGCGGGGTTGGCCGTGAGCTTGCCGAAGTACTCGTCCGTGTCACGGTCCTCGTCGGGCAGGGCGCCGACGAAGTTGCTCCGCTCCGTCGTGGTGTCGGACTGCAGGCTCACCGAGCCGTAGAACCAGGCGCGGTCGCGCAGGATCGGACCGCCCAGGGAGGCGGCTCCGGTCTCCCGATCGCGGGTGTTCTGCACCGAGCCCGTCGTCGTGTCGGAAACGAAATCCGACGGCGCGTACTCCAGGCGGACCTCGCCGCCCAGATCGTTCGTCCCCGACTTGGTGATGGCGTTGACCACCATGCCCGCCGCCCGGCCGAACTCGGCGGAGATCCCGCCGCGCTTGATGCTCACCTCGGCGATGTCCAGATCGGTGATGTTCTGCACGATGTCGCCGTAGTGCGGGTTGGTGACGTTGATGCCGTCCACCAGGTAGGTGTTGTCCATGCGGGAGGCGCCGGCGTTCGGCGCCAGGCGCAGGTTTTCGGAGACGCCCGGCGCGAGCTGGAAGAGCCCCTTGTAGGTGCGGGGGATCGGCAGGTTGTCGATCTCCTCGCCGGTGAAGTTGGCCTGCACGTCGCTCGCCTTGACGTCGACCGTGGGGAAGACCGCCTCGACGGTGATCTCTTCCGACACCGTGGGGCTCAGGCCGAGCTCCACCTGGGTGTCCTTGTCCAGCGCCACGACGGCAGGCCGGCTGGCGCTCCCCATCCCCTCAAGCGCGGCGTTCACCTCGTATTCGCCAGGCGGGAGGCGCAGGACGCTGAACCTGCCCTCCTCGTCCGTCACCGCCGTGCGGCCGGCGGGAAGCAGGGGACCGCTCACCGTCACCGTCACGCCGGGCAGCGGCGAGCCGTCCGCCGCCCGCACCACGCCCGAGACGGACCCCGTCGTCTGCGCCAGCGCCGGGCCGGCGATCAACAGCAGCAATAACGAGAGCCCGAGGAACCGATGAAGTCTCCGGAACATCTTGAGCCTCCCTCCAGGTCTTTTCAGGTCCGCCCTCCTGCGGACCGGAACGGCTGTGCGCCGGGAAATCCAGGGATTTCGATCCTAGCACGGGGGCGTCACGCGGGTGTCGCCCTCACCCCGACCCTCTCCCGGCGGGAGGGATTGGGAGGGCCAGGGAGGTGAGGGCTCACGGGCTCCCTTCCTGTATATTTCCCCTCTGGAGATCCACATGCGAGGGGACGACCAGCTTCTGGCAGGATTGCGCGCCGGGGACGACACGGCGTTCGAGGAGCTGGTGCGCTCCCACGGCGGCCGCATGCTGGCCGTGGCGCGGCGCCTGCTCCGCCACGAGGAGGACGCGCGGGACGCCCTCCAGGAGGCCTTCGCCTCGGTCTTCCGCTCGGTCGGCGACTTCGAGGGCTCGTCCCAGCTCTCCACCTGGCTGCACCGGATCGTCGTCAACGGCTGCCTGATGCGGCTGCGGCGCCGCAAGGTCAGGGAGGAGGAGTCGATCGAGGACCTGCTGCCCCGCTTCCGCGAGGACGGCCATCAGGTCCCCGCCTCGATCGTCTGGGACGGCTCCCCCACCGAGTGGCTCGAGCGGGAGGAGATCTGCGGGCTGGTGCGCCAGTGCATCGACCAACTCCCGGAGGGCTACCGTAACGTTCTTCTCCTTCGCGACATCGAAGAGATGGACACCCGCGCGGTGTCGGATCTGCTCGGAATCAGTGAGAACGCCGTCAAGGTGCGCCTCCACCGCGCCCGCCAGGCGCTGCGCACCTTGCTCGATCCGCACCTGCGGCCGCAGGCGCACAGGGGAGCCGCATGATCGATCTCAGCAAGCTGGACCGGGGAGTGATGTGCAGGGAGGTCCTGACCTTTCTCTCGGCCTATCTGGACGGCGAGCTTCCGCCCGACGTGGTCGCGGCCTTCGACGAGCACATCGCCCACTGCGAGTCCTGCGTCGCCTACATCCAGAGTTACAAGCAGACGGTCGAGCTCGGCAAGCGGGCGCTGGCGGAGGAGGAAGAGGCGGCCCTCCCCGAGGATCTCCTCCGGGCGGTGCTGGCGGCGCGGCGAGGGTGAA
The DNA here is from genome assembly GCA_035633875.1 of Thermoanaerobaculia bacterium. Lineage (GTDB taxonomy): Bacteria > Acidobacteriota > Thermoanaerobaculia > Multivoradales > UBA5704 > DATARR01. The sequence continues at coordinate 1,082 of DASQEB010000307.1, read as the reverse complement.
CGCCCCTCCGGCCTCCCCGGGCAACTTCTGGCCGCCCGCTGCGTAGTTCAAGGCATGCGGCGGATGGCGCCCGGGCGCGGGTTCCGTTATCCTGAGGGTCGTTCCGTCGCACACACTTCCGACGCGATTCACAATACGAGGAGGCAAAAGAATGAAGCGCAAGACCTTTGCGTGCCTGTTTCTGGGCGCCCTGCTGAGCGCATCGGCCTGGGCCCAGACCGCCGACGAGATCATCGAGAAGAACATCCAGGCCAAGGGCGGCCGCGAGAAGATCAAGGCCATGAACACCGTCCGCATGAGCGGCAAGATGGCGATGGGCCAGGGCATGGAGGCTCCCTTCACCATGGAGATGGCCCGGCCGAACAAGATGCGCATGGAGTTCACGCTCCAGGGGATGACCGGCGTCCAGGCCTACGACGGAACCACCGGCTGGATGGTGATGCCCTTCATGGGCAAGAAGGACCCCGAGGAGATGCCCGCGGACCAGGTCAAGGCCATGGCGGACCAGGCGGACTTCGACGGCGTGCTGATGGACTACAAGGACAAGGGGCACCAGGTCGAGTACGTGGGCAAGGAGGACATGGAGGGCACTCCGGTCCACAAGCTCAAGGTCACGAAGAAGAACGGCGACGTCAACACGATCTACATCGACGCCGAGACCTTCCTCGAGCTCAAGGTGACCGGCAAGACCAAGATCCAGGGCCGGGAGATCGAGGGCGAGACCATGCTCGGGAACTACAAGGAGGTGGGCGGCGTCATCTTCCCCCACTCCATGGAGCAGAAGGCGGCGGGCATGCCCGGCGGCATGGTGATGACGATCGAAAAGATCGAGGTCAATCCGGACATCCCCACGGACCGCTTCACCATGCCCAAGGTGGAGAAGCCCGAAGCGGTCAAGCAGTAGCTGTCTCCCGAGGAGGTGCAGGGCGGAGCATCCCCGCAGGCGCTGACCTGGTGGTCTGGTCGGGGCGGCCCTCCGTGGCCGCCCTGGGTGGGGGAAGGTCGAAGCACGCAGGGCGGCCAGGGAGGACCGCCCCGACGGCAGGATGCCCCCCTACCTCCCAGACATCATCCATCGCTTT
>DASQEB010000306.1:0-10222 GCA_035633875.1 Thermoanaerobaculia bacterium | reverse complement strand
CGTACCACCCGGCGGGGTCACTCCCACGGAAGCGGCGCCGAGCGCTGCCGCTTGCGCTGGCTCTGCCGGCGCTTGGCCTCCACCCGCCGGGCCTTCGCCGCCCGCGACGGCCGGGTCTTCTTGCGCGGGGCCTCCTCCTGGAGCGCCTCCCGCACCAACTCGGCGAAACGCTTCACCGCGGCATCGCGGTTTGCCGCCTGGGTGCGGTGCCGCTGCGAGGTCACCTGGAGGATGCCCGCCCGGGTGATCCGGGTCCCGAGCCGCTCGCGCAGACGCGCCTTCTGCTCCTCCGTCAGCACGGCCGAGCCGGCCAGATCGAAGCGGAGCGTGACCCGGGTCTCCAGCTTGTTGACGTTCTGCCCGCCGGGGCCGCCGCTCCGCGACGTCGCGAACGTGACCTCCTCGTCGGGGATGGCGAGACCGCCGTCGATCTCGATCATGGGCGCACCCTCCTCCCGTCTCGTATATCCTTTCACGATCGCGGAACAGAGTTCCGACTTGTTGGAGGTCCGCATGCCGAGCCGTACGTCTGTCGCCTTGCTTCTGATCCTTCTCCCCGGTCTTCTCACCGCGGGATCTTCATTCCGGCCCAAGGCGGTTTTCACTCCCGCCGGCACGTTCCCCGGCGTGGTCCTGCAACCGGTCGCCACCGGCGTCGGACCCCTGACCTCCATCACCCACGCTGGGGACGACCGCCTCTTCCTCACCCGGCGCAACGGCCTCGTCCTCATCCTGAAGAACGGCAAGCTGCTTCCCGAGCCGTTCCTCGACCTCTCCGCCCTGACCACCACCCAGGGCGAGCGCGGGCTCCTCTCCATCGCCTTCCACCCCCGGTACGCCGAGAACGGCCTCTTCTTCGTCGACTACACGGACCTCCAGGGGAACGTGGTCGTCGCCCGCTACCAGGTCTCGGCCGCAGACCCCGACCGGGCCGACGCGGCGAGCGCGGTGATCCTGCTGACCATCCCCAAGACCACCGACCAGCACAACGGCGGCCAGCTCCAGTTCGGGCCGGAGGGCTACCTTTACATCAGCGTCGGCGACAACGCCGGCCGTGCTCCGACCGAGGCCTGCGCGGCCCAGGAGGGCGGCCTCCTCGGCAGGATCCTCCGCCTCGACGTGGACACAGGAGCCGATGTCCCTCCGTACCACTCCATCCCGGCGGACAATCCATTCGTCGGGGACAGCCCCGTCCGGGACGAGGTCTGGGCCACCGGACTGCGCAATCCGTGGCGCTTCTCCTTCGACCGCGCCACCGGTGACCTCTGGGTCGCCGACGTGGGCGCCACCCAGCGCGAGGAGGTCAACGTCCAGCCCGCGGGCAGCCCCGGCGGACAGAACTACGGCTGGAAGATCATGGAAGGGAGCCTCTGCTTCCGGGACAACAACTGCCCCGCCGACACCCCCCCGTGCGGCTCCCCCTTGTTCACCCTGCCTGTCCTCGAATACGAGCACAAAGGCGACGTCTGCTCCGTGACGGGCGGCTATGTCTACCGCGGCACCGCTCTTCCCCAGATTCACGGCGCCTACATCTTCGGCGATTTCTGCACCGGCCGGATCTGGGGCGCTGATCGCCGCGGCACCGGCTTCCGCGTCCGGGAGATTCCGACCGCAGCTCCCCTCCTCACCACCTTCGGCGAGGACCGGAACGGGGAGATCTACCTCGCCACCATCACCGGCAGCCTTTTCCGGCTCGCCAGCCGCGCCCCGGTCGATACCGTGGCCGTTCACGATCCGGTCAACGGGACCTTCCTCTTCCGCAACCTCCACGCCGCCGGAGGCCCGGACCGCACCCTGCGCTTCTCCCCCTCCGGCAGCGGCGGCGCCCTCCCCGTCGCCGGAGACTGGAACGGCGACGGCAGGACCACCATCGGTCTCTGGCTCCAGGACACCGGCCGCTTCCTCCTCAAGAACACCCTCGTCCAGGGCCGCCAGGATGCGAGCTTCGCCCTCCCCGTCCGCCGCGGGATGATTCCTCTCGCCGGGGACTGGAACGGCGACGGCCGCGACTCGGTCGGCACCTACGACCCGGACGCCGGCACCTTCCAGCTCAAGAACATCCTTGCGGCCGGCCGCTTCGACATCACCTACCGCTTCCCCGGCGCCCGCACCACCTGGCTCCCGGTCGTGGGCGACTGGAACGGCGACGGCAAGGACACCGTGGGCCTTTACGACCCGGTCACCTCCACCTTCCGCCTGCAGAACGCCTTCCGGGGATCGAGAGTGGACGTGACCGTCCAGTTCGGCCCTGCCAACAACGGCTGGGTCCCCCTCGCCGGGGACTGGAACGGCGACGGCCGCGATACGATCGGCTTCTACGATCCGGAGACCGGGATCTTCCGCCTCAAGGACAACCTCCGCAGCGGCGGAGTGGCGGACTGGGTGTTCCAGTTTGGGGAAGGTGGGGGGGCGGGGAGGGCGGTGATTGGGGATTGGTGATCTTGAACTGACAAGGAGGTCGGATGGCTCGCTCTCGACGCCGCTCGCCGGTCAAGGGACTCACCACGGCAAAGAGTGAGAAGAAGGACAAGACCCTGGCCCACCGCCTGGAACGGCGGACGGTGGCCGGGATCGTGAGGTGCACACCCGATCCCGAAGTGCTACCCCATACAAGGGAGCTCAGCAACCCCTGGGCGATGGACAAGGACGGGAAGATGCGCTTCGATCCCCAGGAGAAGCCGGAACTCATGCGGAAATGACGCCTTCGGCGTCGCGAAGTTCTCTCGGCCCCTCTTTCCACCGTCCCGAAACGTCCTGCTGGGCTTCGCGACATTCCCTCCCCAGACACTTCGCGACGGATTTCTCGAAGCGGGAACGCGACCGCGAGCGACACGACGGGCCCAGCCCATTCGAATGTTGACGCCCCGGGTCCCGGACGCTATCGTTTGGAGCATTCCTTGTTCCATCCATCGAAAAGGGGGGCTCATGGACGCTGCCGGCCTGCGGGACGACCATCGAAAACTCTGGGGCAAGCTCTCGGAACGCTATCTGGATCCAGATCGGCCTCACCGGCTGCTGGCCCTGGACGGCGGTGGCATCCGCGGGCTTCTCACCCTGGAGGTGCTGGCCCGGATGGAGAGCCTGCTGGCGGAGGCCACGGGCAGAGGGAAGGACTTCCGGTTGTGCGACTTTTTCGACTACATCGCCGGGACCAGCACGGGCGCCATCATGGCCGCGGGGCTGGCCCGCGGGATGTCCGTCGCCGAGCTCCTGGACTTCTACCGCAAGACCGGACCGGACATGTTCGACAAGGCCTTCATCCTCTATCGCGTGAAGTACCTCTACAAGTCCCAGCCCCTGGAGGAGAAGCTCAAGGAGGTCTTCGGTGCGGATACGGACCTCTCGCCCGAGCACCTGCGATGCCTCCTCCTCGTCGTGACCCGCAATGTCACGACCGACTCGCCGTGGCCGATCAGCAGCAATCCCCTGGCGATGTTCAACCTTCCCGAGCTGTCGGACTGCAACCTGCGCATCCCGCTCTGGCAGCTCGTCCGCGCCAGCACGGCCGCCCCGATCTTCTTCGCTCCCGAGATCCTGCGCTGGGATGCGAACGATCCCTCCAAGCACTTCGTGTTCGTCGACGGCGGCATGACGCCGTACAATGATCCCGCGTTCCTCCTTTTCCGCATGGCGACCCACGAGGCCTACAGGCTCGGCTGGAAGACGGGCGAGCGCAACCTGCTCCTGGTCTCCGTGGGGACCGGCGCCGCCCCGGCTGTCGAATCGGAGCTCTACTCGTCCAAGGACGCCGTCTCGAATCTGGTGGGGATCCCGAGCGCTCTGATGTACGGCTCTCAAGTGGATCAGGACGTCAACTGCCGCACCATCGGGCGCTGCACGTACGGCGAGCCCATCGACGTCGAGCTGGGGGACATGATTCCGCGGGGACAGGACGGAAATCCGATTCCCCTCGACCGCGATCTCGGCCGGGCCTTCCTCTATGCCCGCTACAACGTGGAGCTGACCTCGAAGAAGCTCAACGAGTGGGGCCTGGGCGACGTCGATCCGGCCGCCGTCAGCAAGCTCGACTCGGTCCAGCACCTCGACGACCTCTCCCGGGTCGGCAAGCGGCTGGCCGAGGAGGTGAAGCTGGAGCACTTCGGGCCCTTCGTGACGATCTGACGGCCGGAGATGGCGAAGCCGCTCATCCTCCTCTTCACCGGGCACATGATCGATGCCCCGTCCCGGGAAGAGGCGCGCTTTCCCCCGGACAAGGAAGAGGTGGCCCGGGAGGCGATCCGGACAGCGATCCTAGAAGAGCGCACGCTCGCGCCGGTCGCGTATGGCATCGCCGGGGGCGCAAGCGGCGGGGACATCCTCTTTCATGAGATCTGCGCCGGGTTGGGCATCCCCACCCGCCTGTACCTCGCGCTTCCCAGGGATCAGTACATCGTCCATTCCGTCCAACCCGCCGGCGCAGGTTGGGTGGAGCGCTTCGATCGTCTGTACCGGCGGCATCCCCAGGCGCGCGTGCTCTCCGGATCCGAGACGGAGGACGTCTGGCAGCGCACCAACCTCTGGATGCTCCAGAGTGCGCTGGCCGACGAGGACAAGGACCTCACACTGATCGCCATCTGGGACGGAAAGGATCAGGGAGACGGCTCAGGGGGGACGGGGGATCTGGTGCGGCAGGCGCAGGAGCGGGGGGCCAGAACGGTCATTCTCGAGACCACGGAGCTGTTCGGGATCGGGTAGACGCGGCGCTCTGGGGTGAGGGGGCGGGGCTGTCCAGGTTAAGATGGGCTCTGGACGACCGATAGGAGCCCATCGATGAATCCCACCCGTCTCCTCCGCTCCCTCGCCGCCGCCGTCCTCCTGGCCTCTCCTCTCGCGGCCGCTACGCCGGACCCCGCTTCGGCCAAGGGGCCGTTCACCGTTGCCGGAACCCTGCAGGGCATCTCGCTTCAGGAAGTGGCGTCCCGCCTGGATGGGCTGGTGGCCATCACCCATGCCGGGGACGACCGTCTCTTCCTGACCTTGCGCGGCGGTGAGATCGTCATCCTCCGCAATGGGACCGTGCAGTCGCGGCCTTTCCTCGACATCCGCAGCCGCGTGAGCACGGCCGGAGAAGGCGGGCTGCTTTCAGTGGCCTTCCACCCTCGCTATGCCGCGAACGGCTTCTTCTTCGTCAACTACACCAACACGGCGGGCGACACTGTCATCGAACGGTTCCAGGTCTCCTCCAACGACCCCGACCGGGCCGACCTGGCCAGCCGGCGGACGCTGCTGACCATCGTGCAACCGTTCAGCAATCACAACGGCGGCCAGATCCAGTTCGGTCCGGACGGCTATCTCTACATCGGCATGGGCGATGGCGGGGCCGCGTTCGATCCCGCGTGCCGGGCCCAGAGGAACGACACCCTTCTCGGCAAGATGCTGCGCATCGACGTCGACCAGAACGTAGAGAGCGCGCCCTTCTACGGCATCCCGTTCGACAACCCGTTCCGCGGCATCGGCGGTGCGGCCGACATGCCGGACGAGGTCTGGGCGATCGGGCTCCGCAACCCCTGGCGGTTCTCCTTCGACCGCCTGACCGGCGATCTCTGGATCGGAGACGTGGGCCAGGGCCAGCGCGAGGAGATCGATCTCCAGCCGGCGGCGAGCCGGGGCGGCGAGAACTACGGCTGGAAGATGATGGAGGGCACGGTCTGCTCGTCGACCAGCGCCTGCCCCGCCACGGTGCCGCCCTGCAACTCGTCGGCGCTGACCCTGCCCGTTCTCGAATACGACCACGCCGCCGGCTGCTCCGTGACTGGCGGATACGTCTACCGCGGCAACAGCCTCCCGCAGCTCCGGGGCACCTACTTCTTCGGAGATTTCTGCTCCGGACAGATCTGGGCGGCGAGCCGGCAGGGGGACGGTTTCCAGGTGCGCCGCCTCGCCCAGACCTTGCCGGACCTCGTGACCTTCGGCGAGGACCGCCAGGGCGAGCTTTACGCCGCCTCGATCGGGGGCCGCCTCTTCCGCCTCGTGGGCGAGGGCGGCGGGAATCCCACGCCGAGACCGGACAAGGTGGGATTGTTCGACCCGGCCCGGACCCGCTTCCACCTGAAGAGCGCCAACTCGGCCCGCGCCTCCACGCAGACCATCACCTTCGGCCGGCGTGGCAGCGGCTGGATTCCGCTCGCGGGCGACTGGGACGGCGACGGCAAGACCACCATCGGCTTCTATGATCCCGATGCGACCCTCTTCCGCTTGAAGAACTCCCTCAAGGGGCGTACGTCGGACGTCCTCCTCCGGGTCGATGCCCCCTCGGGTGATGTGATCGCCCTGGCGGGAGACTGGGACGGCGACGGGGACGACACGGTCGGCCTCTACGACCGGACCACGGACCGGTTCCACCTCAAGAACAGCCTCACCGGAGAGGACTTCGACATCGTGACCTCCATCGGACCGCTGCCCGGGAACCTTCTTCCTCTTGCCGGGGACTGGGACGGCGACGGCCTGGACACGGTCGGCCTCTACGATCCGGCCCGCTCGGTCTTCTACCTGGAGAACGGTCGCGAGGACCAGAGGCCGGACATCGAATTCCAGTTCGGCAGCGTGGGCTCGCTCCCGGTCGCCGGAGACTGGGATGGCAACGGCCGGGACGGCGTTGGCGCGTATGACGCGAGGACCGGGACGTTCCGGCTGAGAAACTCCCTGAACGCGGGGGCCGCCGACGCAGCGTTCCTCTTCGGCCCCCGCCGCGGCGGGTGGAGGCCGCTGGCGGGGAACTGGTAGGACGACGACGCGCTGCCATTCCCGGGACCTGACCCAAGGAGACGCCATGAAGGGATTCGGATTGCTCGTGTCCGGCCTGCTCGCCTTCGCCGCTCCGCTCGGCGCCCAGGAGTACGACATCATCCTGCGCGGCGGCACGATCTACGACGGCTCCGGCGGCAAACCTTTCGTGGGAGACGTCGCCCTCCGCGGAGACCGCATCGCGAAGGTCGGCAGCCTGGGGGATGCCCGTGGCAAGGTCGAGCTGGACGCCAAAGGGCTCGCCGTGGCTCCGGGCTTCATCAACATGCTGAGCTGGGCCACGGAATCGCTCATCGCCGACGGCCGGGCCCAGAGCGACATCCGGCAGGGTGTGACCCTGGAGGTCATGGGCGAGGGGTGGTCCATGGGCCCGCTCAACGAAACCATGAAAAAGGAGGCGGTCGAGCAGCAGGGGGATATCAAGTACGACATCACCTGGACCACCCTGGGCGAATACCTCGACGGACTGGTCGCCCGGGGCATCTCCGTGAACGTCTCCTCCTTCGTGGGCGCCACCACGGTGCGCGTCCACGAGGTGGGCTACGCAAACCGCCCACCGACGCCTGAGGAGCTGGCGCGGATGCGCAGGCTCGTGACCCAGGCCATGGAGGAGGGCGCGCTCGGTGTGGGCTCGTCGCTCATCTACGCCCCGGCCTTCTACGCCGGCACGGACGAGCTCGTGGCGCTGTGCGAAGAGGCCGGCAAATACGGCGGCATGTACATCTCCCACATGCGCAGCGAAGGCAACCGCCTCGTCGAAGCCGTGGACGAGCTGATCACCATCGCCCGGCGCGCCGGGGTCCCCGCCGAGATCTACCACCTGAAGGCCGCCGGCCGGCAGAACTGGGGCAAGCTCGACGCGGTGATCCGCAAGATCGAAGAGGCGCGGGCCTCGGGCGTCCGCATCACCACGGACATGTACACCTACACCGCCGGGGCCACGGGGCTCGACGCCGCCATGCCTCCGTGGGTGCAGGAGGGCGGGCTCAAGGCCTGGATCGAGCGCTTGAAGGACCCGGCCACCCGCGAGAAGGTGAAGAAGGAGATGACCACGCCCACGGACGCCTGGGAGAACCTCTACCTCGCCGCCGGGCCGGAGCAGACCCTCCTCGTCGCCTTCAAGAACGACAAGCTCAAGCCGCTCACCGGCAAGAGCCTCGCCGAAGTGGCGAAGATGCGGGGCAAGTCTCCGGAGGAGACGGCCATGGACCTGGTGATCGAGGACGACAGCCGGGTGGGCACCGTCTACTTCCTGATGTCCGAGGACAACGTCCGCCGCCAGGTCGCCCTCCCCTGGATGAGCTTCGGCTCGGACGCCGAGGCCCTCGCGCCCGAGGGGGTGTTCCTCAAATCCAACCCCCACCCCCGCGCCTACGGCAACTTCGCCCGCCTCCTGGGCAAGTACGTGCGGGACGAAAAGGTCATCCCCCTCGAAAGTGCCGTCCGCAAGCTCACCTCGCTCCCGGCCGCCAACCTCAAGATCCGCGACCGCGGTCTTCTGAAGGAGGGGTACTTCGCGGACCTCGCCCTCTTCGACCCCGCGAAGATCCAGGATCACGCCACCTTCGACAAGCCCCACCAGTACGCCACCGGCATGCGCCACGTCTTCGTCAACGGCGTCCAGGTCCTCAAGGACGGCGAGCACACCGGCGCCAAGCCCGGGCGGGTGGTGCGGGGGCCGGGGTGGACGGGCTGGAAGAAAGAGGGAGGCTGAGGCTGATTCCGCCCGCGGCGAGCCTGCCGTCCTCGCCGCGGGCACCGGTGTTCAGATCGAGCCCAAGACTCAGGGACAGGTCGCGAAAGCCGACGTGTCCTGGATCGGCTGGAACTTCGTCCCCTGTGGGTTCGTGTAGGTGCGGGTCTCACCGCTCACGGTGTCGGTGATCCGGAGCTCCACCTCGACGTCGGTCAGGCCGCCGGCGAACACCCAGTACCGATTCGAAAGGGTGCAGCCGTTCAGCACCTTGACCACCACCTCAATGTTGGACGGGGCGAAGAACCAGAGGTATCCGGTATCGGAGGTCAGCTCGACTCCGTGGGCCGCTCCCTGCTCCCCGTCGCCGGTCTCCCAGGTGGCCTCCACGGCGAAACGCCCACCGTTGAGACAGATCCTGGTGTCGCCGGGCAAACAGCCGACGCTGGCGACGTAGATGGCCTTCTCCCCCTCCTCGAAAGCGACCCGGAAGGCGATCTGGTTGCCATCCATCGAGTGGGCATCGATGCCCAGATCGCTGATGACCTTTCCATCGAGGACGCCGCCCCGGCGAAGGACCGTGATCAGCCGCCCCGCGATCTCCACATTCAGCGTCAACTGGTTGGTCGGAATGCCCACGAAGGCCACGTTCCCTTGGGATGTGGACACGACGTTCGAAAAGCTGGCGAACCGGAGGGAGGGGCTTCCCGGTACGGGCGTGAACTGGTCTGCAACCACCCGCAGCGCGCCTCCCGGCCCGGAGGCGTAGACGGCGTTCTGCCCGAGGTTCCCGCTCGCGACGAAGGCCACGATTCCGCTGTCCAAGCCGAAGCCATGGAAGCCGACGAAGCTCCCTGCACCCCCGGGGATCGGCGTGCTCGTGTCGGCCACCCGGCTGAGGGTGCCCCCGGCGTGGCGATAGATTCCGGACGAGCCCGGGCTCGTTCCGGAGAACGCGATGACGGAGCCATCGGTCGCGACGTCATGGAATCCGAGGAACCCGGCCGTTCCTCCCGGGACGGTGGTGTTCCGATCGGCGATCTTCTGGAAGCCCCCGAGAGTCGAGTACACCCCCTGCTGGTTGAGATTGCCGAGCACGTCCTGAGCACCTCCGACAAACACGATGTTGCCTCCTCCAACGTCCACTCCCGGCCCGAGGTCGCTGAACGTGCCGCTTCCCCCCGGAATGGGAGTGGAAGGACCGACAACCGTCGTCAGGCTTCCAGAGAGGTCGGAAAAGATGGCTTCGATCCCGGTCTGCGACGTGTAGCCCGCGAACACGACCCTGCCGGCATCGAGGGCCGGTGCGCTGAAAAAGGAGAGCAGCCGCCCGCCACCGCCCGGCATCGGGGTGTTCTCGTCCGCAACCTTGCGCAGGGCCCCGCCCCCGGCCACATAGATTCCGGAGTGTCCGTCCGCGTCCTCTCCCTGGAAGGCGACCTGTCCGCCCCGGAGCGCGATCCCCCGGAAGGGCGCGACGCCGCCGAACGTCCCGGTCCCGCCGGGGACAGGGGTTTCCGTGTCCACGATCTTCCTGAAGGTGACGGTCTGGGCGGCAGCCAGACTCGCGACGGTCGAGAGGGCGAGTCCTGCGATGAGACACCTGGATCGACGAGTCATACGATTCTCCTCTGGCAAGTCTGGTTCTGACCGAGAATGACAGTGCATCATATTCCGTTTCATGGCACGGACTGAGAGTGGTCGGAATCCAACGACGGGGCGGCCGCGGAAATCGGGAGAGGCGATAAAGGAGCCTCTTGACAGAACGTCTACGGAAGTCTAGAT
>DASQEB010000305.1:0-3702 GCA_035633875.1 Thermoanaerobaculia bacterium | reverse complement strand
CGAGCCCCCACGGACCGCGCCAGGATGCCGAGGAGGCGACCCAGGTCGGGCCTGGAGATCGGGATGCCCTCCCGCGCGGCCCTCTCCTCCATCGCCCGCAGGATCGGGTCCCGCGGCGGGAGGAGCCTTGCGAGGTAGCTCTCCTGCCCGGGTCTCAGGATGCCGCCGCCGTGCTCCTTCATGCCTCCGATTCTAGAACGCCGAGGTGTCCGCTCCGCCACAGATCCGTCCGCGGGGGTTGTGGTACGTCTTCCGGGCTCCGGTCGAGGTGTCGGTGACGGCGATCTCGTACTCGACGTCGGACAGCGCCCCCCAGAAGACCCAGTGCTTGCCGTTGAGGACCGTGCCGTCCAGGACCTTGACGGCGAGCTCCAGGTTCGCCGGGTCAAAGAACCAGAAGTAGCCGGTCTGGTCGCCGCCGGGCACGGCCCGCGCCCGGGTCTCGGCCCCGCCGTTCAGGGGATCGCGGAAGGTGACCTCCACCTGGAACCGGCCGCCGCCCAGGCAGAGGGCGTCCGAGGCCGGCCCGCAGCCCCCGGCCTCGACAGGAACGGTCGGAGACGGGAGGATGGCGAGCGCCGTCGACCCGCCGTCGAGCGGGAAGGCCGCCGTGTCGGTTTGGCCACAGAGAGCGCCCTTCCGGTTGCGGTAGACGCGCTCCGTCCCTGCCACCACGTCACGGACGGTCACCTCGTACTCCACGTCCGAGAGCGCCCCCGTGAACAGCCAGGCGTGGCCGTTGACCGGCCCGCCGTCCAGCATCTTGACCAGCAGCTCGGTGTTCTCCGGGTCGAAGAACCAGAAGAAGCCGGTCTCGTCGCTCTGCGGCAGGGCGTGCCCCGTTCCCTCCCGGCCGGGGATCTTCCATTGGACCGACACGGCGAAGCGGCCGCCCAGCAGGCAGAGGGTCTCACCCGTGGGGATGCACACCGGCTCCGTCAGGGCGGCCAACGGAACCGTCCGCAGCTCGCGGCCGTGGACCGGGTCTGCGGCGGCAAAGAAGAGGAGGTCACCGGAGACGGTGAAGCCGGCGGGGGAGGAGGCGTACGGCCCCGGGGCCACGTCGGCGAGCCGGTGGGTGCCCCCGGGCGTGCCGTTGGAGACCCAGGGCTCGAGGCCGGAGATGCCGTCATCGGCGGCAAAGACGAGCCGATCGCCCACGGCAACGAGGTTCTGCGGGAAGGAGCCCCGCGTGCCGGGATGGAGGTCGCCCAGCCGGCGGGTGCCCGCGGCCGTGCCGTCGCTCATCCACAGCTCCTCGCCCGTGGCGGGGTGGTAGGCGGCGAAGAAGACGCGGCTCCCCACGGCGGCCAGGCGCCGGGCTCGGGCGGGGACGCCGCCGGACCGCAGGTCGCTCACCCGGACGGTCCCCGCGACGGTGCCGTCGCTCGCCCAGAGCTCGTGGCCCTCTGGGAAGGGGACGAGGAAGAAGGCGCGCCCCCCGGCCACGACGATCTCCTGGATCCCTGGATGGCTGGAGGGCAGGGAGAAGCTCTGGACGCTCACCGTTCCGGCGGTCGTCCCGTCCGTGCGCCAGACACCGTGGAGGAACTCGGAGCTTCCGGTGGCGAAGAGGGTCCACGGTCCCAGGCGGGTCAGCTCCCGGGGCCCCGAAGAGCAGAAGCCCGGGCAGAGGTCCGCGATTCTCGCCGTGCCCGCCCCGGTGCCGTCGCTGCCCCAGAGCTCGACTCCGCTCTCCCCGTCATCGGCGCTGAACACGATCCCGGCTCCGTGGGGGGTGAGGTCGGAGGCGTAGGAGCCGCTTTCGTGAAACCACAGGAGGATCGAGTCCGGGAAGAACGGATTGATGTCCTTGACCAGGGAGACCTGTGCAGCACCCGCGGCGAGCCGGAACAGCTCCGGGCAGCCGTCGCGGCAGTCGTCTTCGGGCGGATCGGCGGCCAGGAAGAGGCTGGAGCCGGCGGGGGTCAGATTCCGGGCCTGGCCGTCGGCGCCCGGCACCGGGAGGGTCCCGGAGCGGGTGCCGTCGGTGCGCCACAGCGCTCCCTCCCCGCTGAAGGCCCCGAAGTACAGCAGATCCCCGAACGGCGTGAACCCGGAGGGGTTGGAGGTGTCCGTGCCGGTCCTGAGGTCCCGCAGGAGGTCGGTCCCCGCCGCGGTTCCGTCCGATACCCAGGGCTCCCGCCAGGTGTCGTTGCTGGTCGCGGCGAAGTACAGCCGTCCTTTCCAGGCCGTGAGCTCCGCCGGATCGGAGCTTCCCGGATCGAACGCGAGGTCCTTGACCAGGCCGGTTCCCTGCGGCGTACCGTCCGTCCGCCAGAGCTCCTGGCCGGTCTCCTCCGCACGTCCGGAGAAGACGACCTGGTCGCCGAGCGCCATCAGGTGCTCGGGAGAGAGAATCCCACTCCCGAAGCGCAGCGTGCCCGTCCGGGTGCCGTCGCTCACCCACAGACCGCCCCCCTCGGTGTCGGCCGTGAAGACGACCCGGTCACCCAGGGGAGCGAGCCATTGTGGGTTGCGGACGCCGCTCACCAGCCGGGTGCCCGCGGGGGTCCCGTCGGTCACCCACAGCTCGAAAGCGTTCGGGACGGCGGTCAGGGCGGTGAAGAAGACCTGGTCTCCCGCCACGGTGAGCCATTGCGGAGGGACCCTCAGATCGAGCTCCCGGAGCAGCAACGCTCCCTCGTCCGTTCCAGGGCCGACCCGCCAGATCCTGACGGAAAGACGTTCGGAGAACTCGCCCTCCAGGAGACCCAGGATCAACCCGTCTCCGAAGCGGACCGCGCTCCCTTCGACGCATTCGGGGGAGCACGCGTTCGGGAGCACGGACATCCGGCCCGAGCGGTTCAGGCGCCACACCCGGGGTTGGTCCCGGTTGGCCTTGGCGAGGACCAGGACATGGTCCTCCGTGACGGCCAGGAACGACGGGGCCGAGCTGCAGTTCGCCGGGCAGAGGTCCCGGGCAACCTGCGTCCCCGCAGCGGTCCCGTCGCTCAGCCACAGCTCCTGGCCCAGCGCCGGATGAGTGGCGGAGAAGACCACCCACCCCGCGAAGGAGGTGAAGACCTGTGGATTGGAGCTCTCGGCGCCGGGCCGGAGGTCCGCCACGCGTTCCGTTCCTTCCGGGGTTCCGTCGGTCTTCCACAGCTCGAAGCCGGTGACGCCGTCGTTGGCCGGGAAGAAGACCTCCTCCTCCAGAGCCGCCAGGGAGAGCGGGATCACGGCGTTCGTCGATGCCACCCCGGAGCACTCTCCCGGGCAGATGTCCCGCACCAGCCGGGTTCCCCGCGGGGTGCCGTCGCTCACCCACAGCTCCCGGCCGGTGACATCGTCGAACGCCGAGAAGAAGATCCGCCCGCCGAGGGCCGTGAGGCCCTGGGGCGACGCGCTGCACAGGCCGGGGCAGATGTCCGCCACCCGCTCCGTCCCTCCGGCGGTGCCGTCCGTCCGCCAGAGCTCGTCTCCGTGAAAGCGGTCCAACGCGCTGAAGTAGATCCAATCCCCCAGCCGGACCTGGAGTCTCGGATGCGAGCCCTGATCCGTCGGGAAGGGACCCCGCTCCAGCTTGATGTCCTCGACAAGGACGGGCTCGGCGCAAGCGGCGGGCCGGGCGAAGACGGCAGCGAACAAGCAGCCGAGGAGAACCCCCCGAAAGACGGTCGACGAGAGCGGCATGGCGAACCTCCCTGCCCGACGAACTGCCCAGGGCTTTTATGCTGTGACAGTATATCAGCTCGCCGG
>DASQEB010000304.1:0-4639 GCA_035633875.1 Thermoanaerobaculia bacterium | reverse complement strand
CTCCCCGTCCAGCCCCCCGCGGCCGGCAGCACCCGCCCCCACGCCCGTGTCGAGCGCGAGCGAGCCGCCCCGGCGGACGGACCGCGCCACTGTCGGACCCTCGATCTTCATCAAGGGAGACCTTACGGGCGAAGAGGATCTGATCATCGAGGGGCGCGTCGAGGGCAAGGTCGACCTCAAGCAGAACAACGTGACCATCGGCAAGAACGGCCGTGTAAAGGCTGACGTCTTCGGCCGGGTCGTCATCGTCGAGGGCGAGGTGGACGGCAACGTCTTCGCCCGCGAGCAGGCGATCCTGCGGCAGTCCGGGGCGATCCGCGGCAACATCACGGCGCCGCGCGTGGTCCTCGAGGACGGCTCGCGGTTCAAGGGCAGCATCGACATGGAGCCGAAGGACGCGGACCGCCACGCGCCGGTCCATCAGCCGGTCCAGCAGCAGAGGGAGGCCAAGCAGCAGGGCGGAGAAGCGGCGCCCGCGGCTCCCCGGGCGGCCAGCGCTTGATGGGCTGGTTTTCCCGCAGCTCCGGCTCCCGGCGGGAGGCCGGCTCGGTGCAGACCGAGATCGAGCCCCAGGTCCACAAGTCGCTGGCCATGGCGGCGCTCTTTACGGAGATCCGGAGAGCGCGGAAGTGCCAGGTCCTGGACCTGGGCTCCGCCGTGGGCTCGAACGTGGAGTTCCTTTCGCAGTTCGGCTGCAAGCTGTTCATCGAGGATCTCTACGCCGCCCTCTCCTCGCGCACCACGGTCGGGGAGGGGGACCTCGCGGGACCGGAGTTCTTTTCGGAGTTCCTTTCGCTGCCGGACGACACCCGCTTCGACGTCGTCCTCGCGTGGGATCGCCTCAACTATCTCCATCGCAAGGAGCTCGCCGTGTTCGGCGAGTTCCTCCGGCGCTACTGCCGGCCGGGAGCGCTCGTCTTCGCCCAGATCTACTATCACAAGCAGATCCCGGCCCAGCCGAACCGCTTCAAGATCCAGGACGAGTCTCACCTCGTCTACGAGCGCCAGACGACGACCGAGCGCCCGTCGCCGCGGTTCGCCCCGGCCGAGGTGACCGGCCTTCTCAAGGGTTTCCGCGTCGACCGGTCGTTCCTGCTCCAACATGGAATTCAGGAGTATCTGCTGGTGCGGGAGTAGACCCTCACCCCCGAACGGGGGTGAGGGTCAATCCCTTCCGTAGACCGCGTCCACCACCTCGCTCACCGCGATGCTCCGCTCGATCTCCGGATCGAACCGGTTGCTCGCCGCCAGGCGGCCGGCCCAGTCGAGGATGGCCCGGCCGAGCCAGTCGCGGGATTCGCGGGTGACCACCTCCCCCGAGCGGCCGTTGAAGCGCGCCAGCTCGAAGTCGTAGAAGCTGCCGTCGATGTTGCGGAATTCGGCTCCCCCGCCGGTGCCGAAGAGGGCGGCGCGGAGCACGCAGTCCTGCCCCGCGTGGGCGTTCCAGCTCACGGCGAAGTTGGCCGCGATGTCACCGTCCCGCAGGTCGAGCCAGGCGGTCGCGAAGTCGTCCACGCCGACGTCCCCGCTCGGGGTCATCCGCCCAAGGGAGAGCCGCTCTCCGCCGCGAAACACGCCGCCCCGCACCGTCCGCA
This sequence comes from Thermoanaerobaculia bacterium, assembly GCA_035633875.1. GTDB lineage: Bacteria > Acidobacteriota > Thermoanaerobaculia > Multivoradales > UBA5704 > DATARR01. The sequence goes on along the minus strand of DASQEB010000304.1, from coordinate 3,044 downwards.
CCTCGGGATCGTCCAGCAGCCAGAAGGCGAGGTCGATCAGATGGACCCCCAGGTCCATCAGCGCTCCGCCGCCGGAGAGGGCGGGGTCCCAGCACCAGGGCTTGTCGGGGCCGTAGGCGTTGTGGAACGCGAGGTCGAGACTGAAGACCCGCCCGAGCTCGCCGTCCTGGATCATCCGCCGCAGGGCCCGGGCGCCGTCCGTGAAACGGTAGGAGTAGTCCACACCCAACAGGCGGTCCGCCCGGCGAGCGGCCCGGACCATCTCGCGGGCTTCCCGTGCGTTGAGCGCCAGGGGCTTCTGGCAGAACACGGCGAGACTCCGGTCGAGGGCCGCCAGGGTCTGGGGCGCGTGCAGGGCGTTGGGGGTGGCGATCACCACGCCATCGAGGCCCAGCTCTTGAGACCGGTCCAGCATCTCGTCGAGATCGTTGAAGCGGCCCGCCGCCGGATGCTCCCCTCCGGTCATCTCCAGCCGCTCGGGAATGGACTCGCACAGGGCCGCCACCTCGGCCGCACCCGCCTCGGCCAGGGCCTGGAGGCGCATGGCTCCGATCCAGCCGAGCCCCACGAAACCGAGCCGCGGCACGCTCATGCTCCGGTCTCCGCCAGCACCACGGATTTCAGAAATCCCTCGGGCCGCTCCTCCGCCGTCCGGAAGGCCCGGTTGATCTCCCCGAGGGGGAAGGTATGGGTGATGAGGGGATCGAGAGCGAGAGCCCCTTCGGCCAGGAGCCGCACGCCCTCCTGCATCCCGCGCGTGTAGACCTCAGGATCCCGCTCGTGGGCGTTGATCACGTCGATCCCTTGCCAGTTCCAGAGCTGCATGTTCACGGTGCGGGGACCGTCCTGGTGGTAGCCGGCGATCACCAGCCGGCCGCGCACCCGGGTGAGGTCGGCCCCCAGGTCCAGCGGCTCCTGCTTTCCCGTGGCCTCCACGACCACGTCCGCCATCCGCCCCCCCGTGGCCGCTCCCACCTGCCCGCGGACGTCGTCCTTGTAGGTGAGCATCTCGTCGATCCCCAGCCGATCGGACAGCTCTGCGGAAAGCTTCCGGCGCGACACGGCGACGACCCGGGACGGCCGCGGCGCCCCCGGGGTCCGCAGGAGTTGGAGCAGCAACGCCCCCAGGAACCCCGTCCCCAGCAGGACGACGACGTCCCCCTCCTCGACGCCCCAGCGCTTGGTGATATTGACGGCGCAGGCCATGGGCTCGCCAAGCACCGTGCGCCCTGCGAGCCCGGACGGCAGGGGGACCACGTCCCCGGCGCGGGCGATGTCGTATTCGGCATAGGCGCGGTACGAAAGGGCCGTGACCGGATCGCCCGTGGCGATCCCCTCCACCCCGGAGCCGACGGCCTCCACCCGCCCGAAGACCTCATGCCCGGGCGACCCGGGCTGCATGGGATACGAGAGACCGGGAACCCCCTTCCACGGCCCCATGTCGGAGCCGCACACCCCGCAGCCCAGAACGCGGAGGAGGACCTCCCCCTCCCCCGGCACGGGCGTTTCCATCGAGTCGAGCCTGAACTGACGCGGTTCAACGAGAGTCGCGGATCGCATGAATCTCCTCCGAGCGAGTACGGCGCGAGGGGGAGAAAGTGCAGGTTTCGTGCCGGGGTCCGGCGCAAAAACACGGACAGCACGGACAAACAAAGACCAACACGGACCGGCACGGACAAGGAAGCCGCCTCCCTGTCCTCATCCGTCCTGGGTCGTCAGTGCTTGTCCGTGCTCTTCCTAGCGGGTGAGCCCTCGCGCCCATCCCGCCCGCATCAGGGCGCAGGCGGACTTGGAGTCGTGGATCTCCCCCCGGGCGGCCTTCTCCACGGCCTCCCGGAGAGCCATCCTCTCGATCGAGAGCACCTCGTCGTCCCCGAGGGTCTGGCGAGTGGGCTCCAACGCGGTGGCGAGATAGAGCCAGATCTTCTCGTCCGCGAAGCCGGGTGTGGTCCAGATCCAGCCGAGGGGTTGGAGCTTGCCGGGTCGGTAGCCCACCTCCTCCTCGGTCTCGCGCAGGGCGCAGGTTTCGGGGGCTTCGCCGGGGTCCAGCTTGCCGGCGGGCACCTCCAGGAGATACCCGCCGGTGGCGTAGCGGTACTGGCGGACGAGCAGGACGGTGCCGTCGTCGAGAACCGGCACCACGGCAGCGGCTCCGGGGTGATGGATCATCTCGAAATCCATCTCCTTGCCGTTGGGGAGGCGCACCCGGTCGACATCCAGGTTCACGGTCCTCCCGCGGAAGACCTCACGGCTGTCCAGCCGCTCCCCGCCCTTCATTCCGCGATCCGGGCCCCGGTGCCCTTGACCTGGACGATCCGGAAGGGACCCTCGCCCACGGTGGAGGGGTCGAACGTCTGACCGCGCTCCTCGGCGAGGTGCTGGAGCCAGGCCACGTACTTCTCCCGGGTCATGGGAATCGACTCCACCACTCCCTCGGCCACGGCGAGCTTGCCCTTGGCCGTGACCGGAAACACGATCACGCCGTCGTCCACCTTGACGCGGAGCTTCGCCGCGCCGTCCCCCTCCTCCAACTCCATCCAGCAGCCGGCCATGGGGCAGACGTCCATCACCTTCCCCTCGATCCGGACGGTCTTGCCCACCCAGGCGTCCGGATCGGCGAGGATCTTCGCCACCGAGGTGGGCTCGGTCAGGGTCACACCCTTGCCGTAATCCTTCTCCGCCGCGGCGAGGACGGGAAGGACGGCGAGGACGAGGGCCAGAGCGAAAGCACGGACTCGCATGGATCTCTCCTGTCTCCTAGTTGCCGTCCCCGCCACCGCCCCGCCGCTTGCGGAGCAGACCGCCGAGGCCACCCTGCTCCTCCTGCCCCTCCCCCGTCTCACCCTGAAGCGTGGGCATCTGAGTCTCCTCATAGCCCGCGGGAATCTCGAACGAATTGGCCGCGACGTTGGCGTTCATGTCGAGCTGCGTCACCTCCATGGTGCTCCGGCTGACGCTCTGGCGGCCTTTCTTGTCGGTGGTCGTAGTGACGGTGACGGTCTTCAGGGGATAGCCCGAGACCTTCCCCATCTCGGCCTTGATCA
>DASQEB010000303.1:0-31766 GCA_035633875.1 Thermoanaerobaculia bacterium | reverse complement strand
CCGGCCGCGCTCAACGATGCGGCCGTCCTCCAGGACCAGGATCGCGTCGGCCCTGCGGATGGTGGAGAGGCGGTGGGCGATCACGAAGGTGGTCCGCCCTTTCATCAGATCCGCCAGCCCTTCCTGGATGGCGGCCTCGCTCTCGCTGTCGAGCGACGAGGTGGCCTCGTCGAGGATCAGGATCCTGGGGTCGGCGAGGATCGCCCGGGCGATGGCCACCCGCTGCCGCTCGCCGCCCGAAAGCTTGACCCCGCGCTCGCCCACGACGGTTTCATACCCGTCGGGTAGCTTCTGGACGAAGTCGTCGCAGCGGGCGATCTGCGCCGCCCGCAGGACCTCGCTCTCCAGAGCGTGGGGCCGGGCATAGGCGATGTTTTCGAAGACCGTCCCGTCGAAAAGAAAGTTGTCCTGGAAGACCACGCCGAGGTGGGAGCGGTAGTCGGAGAGGCGCACCTCCGAGAGGTCCTGGCCGTCGACGAGGATCCGGCCCGAGGTCGGGCGGTGGAAGGCGGCCACCAGCCCGATGAGCGTGCTCTTGCCCGAGCCCGAGGGACCCACGAGGGCCGTGGACGTACCGGGGAGTGCGGTGAGCGAGATGCCCTTGAGCACCGGCGCGTCGGCCTTGTACTCGAACCAGACGTCCCGCAGCTCGATCGTCCCCTCGACGCGATCGAGCGGCCGGCGGTGCTCGTCCCCCTCGTCCTCCGGCCGTTCGTTACGGATCTCCCGGATGCGCTCCAGCCCCGCGAAAGCCTCCGTGATCTGGCTGCCGATGTTGACGATCTGGGCCACGGGGCCCACGAGGAGGCCGAGGAAGAGAGTGAAAGCGAAGAAGTCGCCCAGGGTCATCCGCCCGGAGAGGATCTCGTTGGCCCCGATCGCCATGATGGCGACCCCGATCACTCCCAGGAGCAGGGTGGAGGCCGCGCCGATCGCCGAGAAGCTGGTCAGGGTGCGGGCGATGTTGCGAAACAAGCGGTGCGCGCCCTTGGCAAAGACCAGGGCCTCCCGCCTCTCCGCCCGGTAGGCCTTGACCACCCGCACGCCCGAGAACGACTCGGTGAGCCGGCCGGCCAGCTCCGCGTTGATTTTGGAACGCTCCCTGAACAGGGGCCGGAGGGTCTTGAAGGCGTACTTCATGACGAACGCGAAAAGCGACAGCACGCCGATGGCGATGAGCGTGAGGCGGGCGTTGAGATGGAAGAGGATGCCCAGAGCGAAGACCGCCGTGACGAGCCCCCCGATCACCTCCACGAGACCGGTGCCCACGAGATTCCGAATGCCCTCGGCGTCGTTCATCACCCGTGAAAGGAGAGAGCCCGACTTGGTCTGCTCGAAGTACCCTACGGAGAGGCGCCCCACGTGCCGCTGCACCTCGCGCCGCATCTCGGTGATGGAGCGCTGGGCCGCCTTGCCCAGCACCTGGGCGAGGGAAAAGGAGGTGACAGCCTGGACGAGGGTCGCGGCCCCGGCGATCAGGATGAGCTGCAAGAGCATCTCCCTGTTCTGCTTGCCGATTACCTCGTCGATGAGGTACTTGCTGGTGTAGGGGAGGACCAGGGCGCAGACCCGGTTGATGCTCATGAGGACGAGCCCCAGGGCGAGGCGCCCCTTGCGCGCCCGGATCAGATCCCCGGCGTCGCGAAGGACGGCCCGGGTGTTGAGCGACCTCTTCTTCTTGTCTTCGGCGTCGCTCTGGGAGGCTCCGCGCTGTTTCGAGGAGACGAGGCCCCCGAAGAGCCCCGAGCGAGCGGGGCGGGGGGCCGGGGTAGAGATTTCGGCCACAACAGTAGAGAACGGGGCGGGGGAGCGGGGGATTCCCGGAGGACCGCCGGCGGCATACTCGCCGCCTACCTTCTCTGCCGGATCTCCACCTCCTCGTCCAGAGCCAAGGTGACGACCGTGCCCTGGGAGATCTCGATCTCCTCGCCGGGGGTCCTGGAGGCGATGACGGCCCCGGCGGCGGCACCGATGATGGCGCCAATGACCGCCCCCCGGCTGCGGTCCTTCCGGCTGAGGATGCGGCCGAGGACGGCTCCGCTCGCGGCGCCGCCGCCGATCGTGGCGGCGTCGCGGCCGGTCTCGCTCCTCCCCTGCTCGACGAACGAGGCGTCGATCGGGATCGTGGAGCCGGAGGGGAGCACAACGTCCGTGAACTCGAGACCCAGCCTCGCGCGGCCGCCCACCTTGCGGAGCGGCGTCGCCTCGGTCACCCTCCCCACGACCTCGGAGCCGCCCGGAATGGCGACCTCACCGTCCACGACGATGTCGCGGGCGACGCGGACCCGGAAGGTGTCCCCCGCCCGGCTGGTGTTGCTCGCGACGCTACCTAAGAACTCGACCTCGAACGCCGTGCCCACCGGGACGGTGACCTCCACGGCCCGGGGCTGCGGCTCCTCTTCCTCTTCTTCTTGAGGCTCGGCAGGCTCCACGGCCGGCTCGGGCTCGGCTTCCTCCGGCTCAGGCTCGGCTTCGGGAGCGGGCTCGGGCACGGGTTCGGCGCGCGCGGACTCCTCGATCCGGGGCTCGGGTTCCGGAGCCGGCCGGGGCTGTTCCCGCTCGCGGTTCGGGGCCGGCCGGGGCTGTTCCTGCTCGCGGCGCTCGGCTTCGCGCAGGACCCGCTCCCGGGCGGCGAGCTCGGCTTCCCGGGCCCGCAGCTCGCGCTCCCGCTTCTCCAACTCGGAGAGGTCCTCCTCCGGTGCAGGGGAGGGCGGCTCCTCCTCGATGTCCACCGACCGGGGCTCGGGCCGCAACTCGGGGTCCTGAGGTGGTGCGGTACTTTCGACCCGCGGACTTTCGACCGCGGGGGGCTCCAATCGAGAAACCTCCTCGGCCTCGCGCTCGTCGCGATCGCCACAGGCGAAGGCAAACAGCGCCGAGGCGGCGAGGAGGGCAGAGAGCAGGGATTTCACAGTCGACATGATGGGCTCCTTCAGAACCCAGGGAGAGCAAGGAGGATGCCATGCCAGGTCCACGAGCAGACAAGCCCGTTCCTGCGGCTCGCGTGTCCTCTTCCGGAGACGCCGGGTCACCGCTTGCGGGAGGGGTCGAACCGGAGGACCTCGCCCTTGCCCGCCGCCTGCGCGTCCTCCGCGCTATCTTCGTCGGCAACCGGCTCAGGCTCGACCGGGGGAGCGGCCGGGGACGCCTCCGCGAAGCGGAGGGCAAACTGGGCCTCCGGATCGGCGAAGGCGGTGAGAGCCGCGAAGGGGATCCGCAGCCGGTGGCGGCTGCCCCCGAAGCTCAGGACGACCGAGAAGGCCTCCTCGTCCACCTCGAGCTCCCAGAACTGATGCTGGAGGATGATGGTCATCTCCTCCGGGTACTGGTCCCGCAGGAACCGCGGGACCTCGACGCCGGGATGGCTGGTGCGGAAGCCGATGTAGAAGTGGTGCTCCCCCGGCAGACCGTGCTCCACCACCTGCGTCAGGACCCGCCGCACCACGCCGCGGAGGGAGTCCTGGATGATTCTCTGGTAGTCGATCGTCTCGCTGTCCACGCAGCCTCCGAGCCGCGAGAGTGGAGCGGACGCCCGGATTTGTCAACCGGCTACGGCGGATCGACGGTGCCGGCCGGGGTCCAGGGCCCACAGCGGGCGATCCGGCCGACAGATTTGAGCGTCCCCCGGAAGGCCCCGTGCTTGCGGATCACCCCCTCGGCGTACCGGCTGCAGGTGGGCTTGAAGCGGCACTGCACCCCGAGGCTCGGCATGGCCTTGGAGAGCGTCGCCTGGTAGAGGTGGATCGAGCCGAGGAGGAGCTTCGCCGTGATCTGGTCCCGGGGGGCCCGGCCGAGGTCCAGCCCGAGCAGGAGGAGGACCGCAAGGGTGATGAGCCCGGCCTTGATCCGGCGGCGGCGAAGAGCGGGGTCCCTCACCAGGGCAAGGTTCCGGTGGCCACCCGGCCGAGCCAGAGGGCGACGAGCACGGCGGCGTGAGTGAGGAGGAGAGGATCGAGCCAGCGGGGCCGGACGACGGGACGCGCCCGGGCCAGCAGGACGCCCCAGGCCATCCAGCCGAGGGCGAGCTCCGCGGCCAGGACCGGCGCCAGCGGGTGATCGGCAAAGGCGGCCTCCCACTCTCCCTTGGCCAGGTGCGCGGAGGCGCGGGTCAGGCCGCACCCCGGGCACGGGAGGTGGAGGAGCCGCCGGGAGAGGCAGACCGAGGACCGCGGGTCGGGAGAGGGCTCCCAGACGTGGAGGGCGGCAAGCCCTGCCACACCCGCGAGACCCGCGAGGAGCCAGAGCCGGGCGTTCCGGAGCCAGGCCATCACTGCCAATTCTGCAGGACCGCCGAGAGGATGGCGAGGCCGCCCAGGGCGAGCCAGACGAGCCCTGCCACCAGGGCGAGGGTGCCGACGATCCCCAGGATGACGGCCACCTTGGCCAGGACCTCGCCCGAGGCGGGAGAGCGCCCCTCGCGGATCGCCCGGACCTCCTGGGACCCCAGATACCACGCGATCGGCGACAGCACGAAACAGCACATCACGAAGCCCAGGATGCCGACGACCAGGGCGGTGATCGCCTGGCTGCTGGGAGACGGCTGCGGGGATGGACCAGCGTCGGGTATGGTCATGGCGCTCCTCCCCGGCGGGGAAGAGGGGCCTGGCGCCCCTCTTCCCGGAGAGCCGGGACTAGAACCGGTCGGCGTACTGGCTGAGGCCGGGGATGACCAGCCTCTGGCCGCCGACGCCCTTGACGATGGCGACGATGCGGACGACCAGGAAGATGACCCAGACGATCGAGTTGAGCATGCAACCCGTGCAGCCTAGGTCGATCCAGGCGGTGGCGAAGGAGAAGATCGAGAGGAGGATCCAGGCGGCGACCTCGGCCGCTGTCAGGAGGAGACCGTTCTTCGCGTGCCACTGCACCTCGCGGTCGTTCTTCTCGACGATGAGCGGGATGAGGGCCAGGAGCCAAAGGTAGGAGAGGACGATCATCAGGCTCCGGTTCGGGCTGACCGTGCCCCCTCCCGGCGGCACCGTCCCCCCTGGAGGATACCCACCCCCCGGCGGAGGCGGCGGCGGGGTGTAGGACGGCGGCGGGGGCGGCGGCGGATAGTTCGGCTCACTCATGGCAGACATCTCCTTTCGGAACGGAATCGACCCGAGCTCTGCGGCAGTGGCATCGTGGGCAGTCTATCCAAGCCCGGACCACCGGACAAGAACGGGCCTGACAATGGCAAACCCTCACACGGTCTTCGATTTAGCTCTCTCTGCTCGACAGCGGAATTCCGAGGTCGGCCAGCGCCTCCTGCAGGGCGTCCCACCGGTCCTCCTGCACGGAGAGCACGAGCCGTGCCGTCTCCCCGTACTCCTCTCCTTCGAGCTCCACCTCCGGGGGGTGAATCAGCCGTTTGACCGCTCCCACCCGTTCGTACGGCACCTCCAGGGCCATCCGCACCATGGGCACGCGGACGGCGACCGGCAGCCCCTGGAGCGCCTCCCGGGCCGCAGCGGCGTAGGCGCGGGCGAGCCCTCCCTTGCCCAGCTTCGTGCCCCCGAACCAGCGCACGACCACGGCCAGCGCGTCCGACAGCCCCGCGCCCCGGAGCACCTGGAGGATCGGCACCCCGGCCGTGCCCGCGGGCTCACCGGCGTCGGAGCTGCGCTCCCGGGCCGGGGAGCCGAGCCGCCAGGCCCAGCAGTGGTGCGTGGCGTCGGGATGGCGCCTGGCGAGGTCCTCCAGGAGCGCCCGGGCCGCCGCCTCGTCCGTCGCCGGCAGGACGAAGGCGAGGAAACGCGAGCCCTTTTCCCGGATCTCGGCCCGGCCCTCGCCGGCCGGGGTGGGATAGGAGGCCGTCATCGGGCCGCCAGGACCCTCCCCGTGACCCGCTCGTAGATCGTCCGGTACCGCCGCACGACGGCGTCCTGGCTGAAGCGCTCGACGGCCAGGTGCCGGGCCGCGGCGCCCATCCGGCGCCGCAGGTCCTCGTCCTCCAGGAGCTTCAGGGCCGCCGACGCCATGCCGTCCACGTCCCCCACCGGGCAGAGATAGCCGGTCTCGCCATGGACCACCACTTCGGGCAGGCCCCCAGCGCAACTCGCGATGACCGGCACCTCGCAGGCCATGGCTTCCAGGGCGGCGAGGCCGAAGGACTCGTTCTCCGAAGGGAGCAGGAAGAGGTCGGCCCCCACCAGCACCTCTTCGATGAGCGGCAGGCTGCCGATGAAGGTGATGGCGTGGCAGATGCGGTGCTCCCGGCAGTACTGCTCCACCCGGCCCCGCTCGGGACCGTCCCCCACCATCAGGAGCCGGGCGGGGACCTGCCGGTGGACCCGCTCGAAGATCCCGATGACGTCCAGCACCCGCTTGACCGGACGGAAGTTCGAGATGTGGACGAGGACGCGCTCCCCCGGCCTGGCCCAGCGCCGGGCTCCGGGGCCTCCCCGGAACTCCTCGAAGCGCGAGGGGTCGATAAAGTTGGGAATGACCTCGATCCGGTCCCCCTCGATAGCGAGCTGCTCGACGGTCGCCCGGCGCAGCGACTCCGAGACGGCCGTCACGGCGTCGCTCTGGAGGATGCCCCAGCGGGTCGTCTCCAGGTAGTTGGGGTCGTTACCCACCAGGGTGACGTCCGTGCCGTGGAGGGTGGTCACCACCGGCAGCGGCTGCGGCGCCACGATCTCCCGGGCGAGGACGGCCGAGACCGCGTTGGGCACGGCGTAGTGGACGTGGAGAACGTCCAGTCGGTTGTGGCGGGCCACCTCCACCATCTTGGTGGTGAGGGCCAGTGAATAGGGCGGATAATTGTCGAAGAGCGGATACGCGGGGGTGACGACCTCGTGGAAGAAGATCCGCGAATTCAGGAACGAGAGGCGCGACGGCAGGGCGTAGCTGACGACGTGGACCTCGTCTCCCTGCTCCGCCAGGGCCATGGCGAGCTCCGTCGCGACGATTCCGGAGCCGCCGTAGGTCGGATAGCAACTGATCCCGATCCTCACCGCACACCTCCGGGCAGCAGGGTCATCAGGTCGCCGACCGCCAGGGGGCCCCGGCTCCAGAACGGCTCGGCGAGGGCAGCGCCGATGAGGAGGCCGAAGTGGCGGGCGCGGCCTTCCACCGCCAGACGGAACTCCGGAGTGGCAACTTTCGTCATCGGCTGCGCCTCACGGTCCTTGGTTTTCTCCCCCCCGGGCTGGTGGAGCTGGCTCCGGTAGGCGGCCAGGGAGGCGAGCTTGGCGTCCCACGTGGAGGTGACGTCCACCAGGAAGCTCGGCGTGAAAAGGTCGTGCTGCATGAAGGAGAAGACCGCGGCCGGCCGGTGCGGCTCGCCCTCTCCCCGGTTCCTCAGGCCCGCGTAGAAGCAGGCCGCCTCCAGGAGCCGGTGTCCCCGAGTGTGGTCCGGATGGCGGTCGTGAGGAGTGGGGCCGAGGACGAGGTCCGGCCGCCATCGGCGGAGGACCTCGATCAGGGCGTCCTCCTCGGCCGGACCCGTGCGCAGGCCGCCGTCGCCGCAGTCCAGGAATGCGAGCTCCACCGCGCCCAGGGCCTCGGCGGCCTTCTCGGCCTCGGCTGTCCGCTCCTCGGCCGAGCCCCGGGTGCCCCGCTCGCCGCGGGTCAGGTGCAGGATCCCCACCTTCCGGCCCTGGCGGGCGAGGAGGGCCAGCGTGCCGCCGCATCCCAGCTCCACGTCGTCCGGGTGGGCTCCGATCGCGAGAACGTCGAGCTTCATCGGTCCGGGTCCTCCTCAAGTCACGGCGAGATCACCTGCAGGTGCGTGGGATCGAGCTCCATCTGCTCCCAGAAGCTCTCGGCGAAGCGGTCGCCGTATTTTCCCTGGAAGTGGGCGGAGGAGACGACGCGCTCCTGCGGCTTGCCCAGGGGCAGGGCTGTATCCCGGAGTTGACGGACCCGCCGGTCCACCACCTCGTTCTTGCGCGCCGCGGCGGCCACGGCCTTGTCGCTGAACAGGTCCAGGGCGCGCAGGATCTGCTCCCGGGTCTTGTCGAACGGCCGCTCGAGGTTGGGGTCCGCGGCCAGGGCCGGGGCGCGCAGCTCGTCCAGGGCACCTTCCACCCGGCGGCGCACCGGGGCCACGAAGTCGCCGCCGCTCCGCTCCGCCAGCCTGCGATCCAGTTGGTGCTGGTCCCCCAGGACGTCCGCCAGGGTCAGGCCGATCTCCGCGAGCTTGTCGATCTGGTGCGATTCCAGCACCAGGGCCTGCGGCCGGAGCGTGACCCACGCGGGGTCCACCTCCAGCACCCGGTGGACGGCCGCGGCCTGGGCCATGTACGACAGCTCCCCCGGCCCGAGCACCTGGAGACAGGTGCCGAGCACGGCGTCCTGCACCGCCGGCCGGGCGAGCACGCCAGGGGAGACCACGCCCGGGTTCTCGTCGATGATCCGCAGCAGGTCCTCGGGTCCCCCGAAGCAGTCCTCGTTGCCCCGGAGCACGAAGCAGTCAGGACCGCGCCAGGAGATCTTCCGCCGCTGCCCCCGATGGAGGAGGAAGAGGGGGCTCGCCCCCCGCTGGGGAGTGACCTGGAGCGGATAGCCCCGGCCCTGGATCTCCCCCTCCCGGGTGGCGATCGCCTCCTCCACCGTCTCCCGGCGCTCCACGAGCCGCCGCAGCCAGGGGCGCTGGGCCGCCTTGAGGGATGGGAGCATGGAGTCCAGGATCAACGGGCAGTGAGGGCCGAGCAGGTGGGCCAGCAGCCGCGAGTAGGCTTCACCGAAGCGGGCGCTCGGCCGGTACCAGCGCGCGAGGGTCCGCAGCCACTCGGCGTAGCGGTCCCCGGGCACGGCCTCGCCGATCTGCCGCAGCACGTTCTCGATCTCCGGCCCCAGGGACCGCATCCCCGCCGGCGCGAGGGGCTCCGGGTCGGCCCCCAGGCTGATTTCCCGTGGTCCTTCCGAAGTGAGGACGACGGCCGAGGAGACCTCGGCCCAGTCGTGGTCCTCCGTGGCCATCCAGAAGACCGCCACCGCGGGCTCGCCCGTAGCCTCCAGGGCGGCGGCCCAGCGGGAGGCGGCGATCGCCTTGCTGACGGAGTACAGGGGGCCGCCGAACAGGCCGGGCTGCTGCCCGGTGACGACGATGCGGGTGGCCGGGTCCGCGAGGCGCCGGGCGAGGCGCTCGGCATTCTGATTGCCGTAGTAGCCGTTGGTGACCGCCAGCTCCGCGGCGAGCTCCCGGCGTGCTCCCGCGAGGGCGGGCGTGCTCGGGAGCTCGCCCGGGGGCAGGAAGCGGAGAGGATCGAGGAGATCCAGATCCCGCCCCGCCAGCCAGGCCTCGGGCAGCGGAGGAAGAAGCCGGACCGCGGAGAGGTCGATCCTCGCCTCAGGCCGGCTTGCAACCGATGAGGATGAGACGTTCGCTGTCACGCTCGTAGGGGTCTCCGTGGAAGTTGCCGATCAGCGAGGCGACCTCGAGGCCGGCCCACCGCAGGCCGACCGTCACCTCCTCCGGCTGGTAGACCCGCACGCTCTCCAGGAACGTGCGGGTGGGCTCTCCGGCCGTTCGGACGACGATGCGCTTGTTGATCCTCTTGCTGGTGCCGTCGTACCAGCGCTCGACGTCCATCTCCCGGCCGTCCAGGATCTGGACCTCGCGGGGCTTCAGGTTGGCGAGCACCGGCCCGGGATTCATCAGATCGATGAGGAACCGGCCGCCCGGAGCGAGCACGCGCACGATCTCCTCCAACACCCGGAAGTTCTCCCTCTCCGCCTCGAAGTAGCCGAACGAGGTGAAGAAGTTCAGCACCCAGTCGAAGCTCGCCGGAGCGAAGGGCAGGCGGCGCATATCCCCCGCCACCCGCGGCAACTCCCGTGCCCGCATGCGGGCCAGTAGCGTCAGCGAGAGGTCGACGCCGAGCGTCCGGTACCCGCGACTGCGCAGCACCGCGGTGTGGCGCCCGGCTCCGCAGGCGAGGTCCAGGACCGCCCGCGGCCTCTTTCCACCCCCCAGGCACCTCTCGACGAAGTCCACGTGCGCCTCGGCCTCGGACTCGTCGCGGTGGGAGTACAGGTCCAGGTACTCCTCGCCGAACCACTCCTTGTACCAGGCCATGGAGGGATCATACCCCCGGCTGGCCCAGCCCCAACGCGGTATGCTAACCCCATGAGTCCCGAGTGGGTCGAAATCCCCGGCGGCCTCTTCCTCATGGGCGGCGGCCCCCGCGACAACGAAAACCCCCGCCACGAGGTGCGGGTCTCCTCTTTCCGCCTCGCCCGCACGAGTGTGACCCGGGAGGAGTACCAGGCCTTCCTCGACGAGACGGGACATCCGGCGCCCCCCTTCTGGGGCGAGGCTGCCTTCTCCCATCCGCGCATGCCGGCCGTCGGGCCCTCCTGGGAGGACGCCGCCGCCTTCTGCGCCTGGGCGAGCGGGACGCTGGGCCACGCCGTCCGCCTCCCCACCGAAGCGGAGTGGGAGCACGCCGCCCGGGCCGGCCGGGATGTCCTCTACCCCTGGGGAGACGATCCCCCGGAGTCCCTCCCGGACTATCACCGGCGCTGGCTCGACAGTCCCGAGCCCGTGGACGCCTATCCCTCCCTCCACCCGCTGGGCTTCCTGGGGCTGGGGGAGAACGTCCATGAATGGTGCGCGGACTGGTACGACCCGCGCTATTACGAGCTCTCCCCCGTCGACGATCCGCGGGGACCCGCCACGGGCACCCGCCGCTCCTCCCGGGGAGGCTCCTGGCGCCATCAGGTCAAGGTGAGCCGCTGCGCCGCCCGCTCGGCGATTCCCCCCGGGTTCCGCTACAGCGACTATGGCTTCCGCCTGGCGGCGGACGGGGAGGTCGTTTGAGCCTGCGACCCTCCCGCCGGGCCATGCTCGGCGCCGCCATCGCCGGTTTCCTCCTCCACACGGTCATGGCCCTCTGGACCTGGGAGACCTGGGGCTTCTTCGGCCGGGGCAACGTCATCACCTGGATGGACTTCCCCCTCTCGCTCGCCTACCTCCACCTCGAGGGCACGCCGATGCTCCTCTGGAGCATTTTCGGTGGGGGGCTCCAATGGGCCGGGATCGCGGCGCTGCTGACCTTCCTCCTCGGCAGGACGCTGCAGCGCCGGAGCGCGGAGAGGAGAGGCTAGGCCGCCACCAGCCGCCAAGCCAGTCGCAGGGCGCCGTCCACGCCGAGGTCGCGGGCAGGAAGAGTGCGGGCGTGAATCCCGAGGAGGCGGGAGAAAAGAGCGGGCTCGGCGGCGAGCGCCCGGATCGCCCGGCGCCGCAATCGGGGACGCCGCTCCAACGCCAGCACGAGCGAGGTCATGACGTTCGGGAGACGGTTGATCCGCCGCCAAGCCGCGGCATAGAGGGAGAGGTCCCCCGCCAGGATCGCCTCCACCAGGGCCGCCGACTCGTGGAGTGCCACGGCCAAGCCCTCTCCGGTGATGGCGTCCAGATACCCGGCGGCATCGCCGACCAGGGCCACGTTCCCGGATCGTGGGGCCCGCACCCGCTGGTGGAGCGGCCCGACTCCACGATCCCGGGAGGAGACGGGCACCCCGTCGAGCCGCGCGCGGAGAGTCGGAAGACGGGCGAGGAGGTCGTCGAAGCCCCGAGCCTCGCCGCTCCAGAGGAGGGCCACCCCCACCTGGTCCGGCGCGACCGGCGTCACGTACGCCTCGCAGTCCCGCCCCCAAGTGACCTCGACGAAGTCGCTCCAGGGCGCCAGGGCGTAATGGCGCCGCACGCCGAATCGGGGGTGCGGCCCCGGACCGGCCTCGAGGCCCGCCCAGAGGCGGACCCGGGAACGGAGGCCGTCCGCTCCGACAATCCAGCGCGCCCTGTAGGTCCCGCGATCGGTCTCCACACGGTTCCCGTCGAGCCCGAGGGCCTTTGCTCCCCAGCAGAGCTCGACGCCCACCTCGTCCGCCCTGCGGACCAGGGCCTTGTGGAGCTCGATCCGGCGGGCGCCCAACCCCCCAGTCTGGGGAAAGATCCCCTCGGCCCTCAGGTCGCCGTCGAAGTAGCGGATGCCGCGGAAAGGGAACCCCCGGGGCTCAACGCCGATCTCCCGCAGCCGGGCCACGCCGTCGGGCATGAGCCCCTCGCCGCAAGTCTTGTCGATCGGCGGCCGGGAACGATCGAGGACGGTGACGGCGAGTCCGGCGAGGCGGGCCCGGACGGCCGTGGCGAGGCCCGCCGGACCGCCGCCCACGATCAGGAGGTCGGCCCGCTCAGCCACCGGCCCCCCGCCTTCGCTTTCCGAGGTGCAGCTTCGCGTAGGCCAGCCCGGAACGGGCCATGGTGCCCGCCAGGCGCAACGGCGTGACCGGGTCCGGCGGCGCCAGCTCCCCATTGAGGTGGAGGCGCAGCGTCTCCCCCCGGCGGAGCTTGCCGGAGGAGGTGCGGGGGATCGTGCCCGGCGCCAGGACGACCACCTCGTCGACGGAGAGGCCGGTCGCGCCCAGCACGGCCTCGCGGCAGGCCCCGGGAAGCGCCGCGCGCTCCGCCGGCCCGGCCTGCCGGGATGCCTCGACGAACAGGACGAGCACCTCCCCGGGCGCCTCCTCCGGAAGCCAGCTCGCCGCCACCACGCAGCCGGTCCGCACCCCGGGCACCCCCTCCACCGCCCGCTCGATCTCCTCCGGGGCATGGTTCCGGCCGCGGAGGATGACGACGTCCTTGGCCCGGCCGGTGAGATACAGCTCGCCGCCGTGGAGGAACCCCAGGTCCCCGGTGTCGAGCCAGCCGTCCCGGAAGGCACGGGCAGTGGCCTCGGGGTGGCCCAGGTAGCCGTCCATCAGCGAAGGCCCCTGGATCCACACCCGCCCCACCCGGTCCTCCGGCAGATCCCGGCCGGCCTCGTCCACGATCCGCAGCCGGAACCCCGGCAGCGGCCGTCCCACGGACACGATCTCCCGCCCCTCGACGGTCTCCCTTGCAACGGCCTCCCGGGAAAGGTCCTCCCGGTCGAAGCGGGCCGAGCGGAACGGCCGGTCGAGGTCCGAGAAGGTGACGGCGAGAGCCGCTTCCGACATGCCGTAGACGGGAGTCAGGGCCTCGGCCCGGAAGCCCCAGCGGGCGAAGCGGTCCCGGAAGGCGCGGAGCACCGGGGGGGCCACGGGCTCGGCGCCATTCAGGGCCGTTCGCCAGTTGGACAGATCCACCCCTTCCATCTCCGCGTCGGAGATCCGGGAAACGGCCAGGCTGTAGGCGAAGTTCGGAGCCGGGGAGATCGTCGCCCGGTACCGCGAGAGGGCCCGGAGCCACAGGGCCGGTCGCGCCACGAAGAGCTCGGGGCCGAGGAGCGTCAGGGTCGCGTCCCGGGAGAGGGCCGGGAAGACGCAGCCGATGAGGCCCATGTCGTGGTAGAGCGGGAGCCAGGAGACGCAACTGTGGCGCAGCTCCGCCGTGTCCCTCCAGAAGCCGTTCAGGATCTCGGTCTGGGCCACGACGGCCCGGTGGCTCAGGGCCACCGGCTTGGGATCCACCGTGGTTCCGGAGGAGAACTGGACCAGCGCGAGGTCCGCTGGATCGGGCCGGACCGGGACCGCCTTCTCCCTGAGCAGGTCTCCCGGGGCGCGGCAGCCCAGGTCCGGCCGGGCCGCGGCCACGGCTTCGCCCAGAATGCGCTTCACCCGAGGGTCTGCGAGAATCAGCCGGGCCCCCGCGACCTCCAGCATGCGGGCGGTCCGGCGGAGGTACTCGGCCATGCGGCCCAGGCGGACCGGCGGGTAGAGGGGGACCGGCACGGCGCCGGCGAGAAGCGTGCCGAAAAAGGCGTCAAAGAACTCGATGCCGGTCGGGAAGACCAGGGCCACCCGGTCCCCGCGGCCGATCCCGAGCGCTTGGAGCCCGCCGCAGACGGCCAGGGCCCGCTCCCGCACCTCGCCCCATCCGAACCAGACCGCTCTCTCCTCCCGATCGACGAAGCGCAGCCCCCCCTCGGGGTGGTGCCCCGCCCGCTCTAGATAGTCATTGAGCGTCTCAGCCACCGAGCTTCCTCCGCACCACCGCGACGAGGTCTCCCACCGTCTCGATTCCGCCTTCATCCACCTCGTCGAGGAAGACGCGGAACCGGTTCTCCACCTCCGCCGCGAGGGTCAGCACGCGGACCGAGTCGAGCCGCAGGTCCTCGACCAGCCGCATCTCGGGAGTCAGGGGCGCGTCCCAGCCGAGGTGGACCCGCGCCACCTCGGCGATGCCGGCGAGGATCGCCTCGTCGCTCATCGTCCCCCCGGCACCAGACGCGGCCGGCCGGAGAAGGCTGCCTCGTAATTCGAAGCCTGTGCCAGCGCCGCCTCCTCGGCTCGGATGCGCACCCGCAGCATCACGGCGTTGCCCAGGCTGAAGACGACCGCCGTGAGCCACGCCGTGTGGATCAGCGGCAGCGCGAAGATCTCGACGATCACCGCCAGGTAATTGGGATGACGGAGGAGCCGGTACGGCCCTCCGGTGACCGGCGGCACCCCCGGCAGGACCACCACCCGGGTCGTCCACCGTCCTGCGAGAGAGGAGATCACCCACCACCGGAGCAACGCCGCCAGAACGAGGAGGACCAGCATCACCGCTGAGAGAGCCGGGATGAACGGCCGGTCGAGCCGCCAGACCTCGAGAGGACAGGCGGCGAGGAAGAGGACATGGAGGAGGACCATCCACCGGTAGTGCTCCGCCCCGGCCTCGACCCCACCACGGCCGAGGAGGCTCTGGAAATTGCGGTTGGCAATCCGGAGCTCGACGAGGCGACCGAGGGCGACCACGACGACCAAGGCGGTGTAGAGGAGGCGGGTATCGGTCCAGGGGACGTTGTCCATGTCCACGCTATACTACCCGGACTCTTCCGATTCGTCGGATGCCGAATCTTTTCGCGGAGAGGTGCCCTATGGACCTTGCCGATCTCCAGGATCTTGTCGCGGCTGGAGAGTCGCAGAGCGTCGAATTCAAGGCCACCACAGGCCAGCTCTCGAGATCCGGAAAGACGCTCTGCGGTTTCCTCAACGCCCAAGGAGGCACTCTGCTTTTCGGCGTCAGTCCGGACGGGCGGATCACGGGGCAGCTCGTCTCCGACTCCACTTTGCGGGACGTGGCCTCCATGATCCGGGGCCTGGAGCCGGAGCCTCATGTCACGATCCACAGAATCCCTTTGCCCGGGACCGGACGCGAGGTTCTCGCGCTGGAAGCCCAGACACGTTCCGACCTCGTCCCCTTCGCCTTCGAAGGACGGGCCTACGAGCGCCTTGGAACCACCGTCTCCGTAATGCCGCAGCGGCGGTACCAGGATCTCCTCCTCAACCGGGTCCACCACCAGCTCCGCTGGGAGAACCAGAAGGCCGAAGGTGTCCGGGTCGTCGACCTGGATGAGGAAGAGATCCTGCGGACGGCACGGCTGGGAGTCTCCGCCGGCAGGATGCCCGAGTCCGCAGGAGCGGATCCCTCCGAGATCCTGGACCGGCTTGCCCTTCGGGTCGACGGCTGCCTGCTCAACGCAGCCATGGTGCTCTTCGGCCGTCGGTTCTTGCCTCACTTCCCACAGTGCCAGCTCAAGCTGGCGCGCTTCAAGGGAACGAGCAAGACGGAGTTCCTGGACCAGAGGCAGATCCACGGGCACGGCTTCCACCTCCTCCAGGAATCTCTTCTCTTCCTGAGACGCCACCTGCCGGTAGCGGGCCGGGTCCAGCCCGGTCTCTTCGAAAGAGCCGATGAGCCCCTCTTCCCTCTCGAAGCCCTCCGGGAAGCGCTGGTCAACGCCTTTTGCCACCGGGACTACTCGTACGCGAGCGGCTCGGTCAGCCTGGCTGTCTTCGATAACCGCCTGGAGATCTGGAGCGACGGTGCCCTCCCGCTCGGAATCCGGCTGGAGGATCTGAAACAGGAGCACATGTCCCGTCCCCGAAACCCTCTGATCGCCGATGTCTTTTTTCGCCGCGGGCTGGTGGAGCGCTGGGGGCGGGGGACCCAGAAGATCGTCGAGCTCTGTACTCGGGCGGGACACCCGGAGCCCGAGTTCCTCGAGCAGGAGAGGGCTGTCGGAGTGCGATTCCTACCCAGCGGGTACACGCCGCCACACCGGGTTTCCCATGACCTGAGCCACCGCCAGCGAGAGATTCTGCAGATCTTGGCAGGGAAAGAGGCTCTGCCGCTCCGTGAGATCCGGAACCGACTGGAGGCTCCTCCGGCGGACAGGACACTCCAGGACGACCTCGCTCATCTCAAGCGGCTGGGACTCGTCGGTGCCGGTGGGTACGGGAAAGGGGCTCGCTACTGGCTGTTCCGTAGGCTGTCCTAGGTCTGCCACAGGAGAAGTGTGACAAACGACCAGAGCGGAGCGGCGCCGCGCTATTCCGCGTTATTGGCCGCGCTATTCCGCGTTATTGGCCGCGCTATTCCGCGCTATTGGCCGCGCTATTCCCCTCCTCACCACTGGAGCAGCACCAGCTCCGAGCAGAAGCCGGGCCCCATGGCGATCAGCATACCGTAGCTGCCCGGAGCCGGCCGGTGGTGCTCCAGGGTTTCGGCGAGGACGAGGAGGACCGACGTGGAGGAGAGGTTCCCCACCTCCCGGAGGCTCCTCCAGGTGACGTCCAGGGCTCCGGGAGGGACCTCCAGAGACTCCTCGATCGCCTCCAGGACCCTGGGCCCCCCGGGGTGGCAGACCCAGGAGGAGATGTCGGCCCGGGAGAGGCCGTGGTCGGCGAGGAAGGCGTCCACGTCCGGCCGCAGCTTCTCCCGGGCCACCACGGGGACGTCCGCCGAGAGGACGATCCGGAAGCCGGATTCGGAGATGTCCCAGCCCATGACCCGCTCGGAGTCCGGGTAGAAGACGGAGCGGGTCGCAAGGATCCGGGGGCCGTCCGCCGCACGATTCTCGCCGGTGACGACCACGGCCGCGGCGCCGTCCCCGAACAGGCCCGAGGCGATGAGGTTGGGGATGGAGAGGTCCTCCTCCTGCAGGGTGAGAGAGCAGAGCTCCACGGAGAGGAGGACGGCGATCTCGTCCGGATGGCCCTTGACGTAGTCCGCCGCCCGGGCGATGCCCGCCGCTCCGGCCACGCAGCCGAGGCCGAAGATCGGCATTCTCTTGACCCGCGGGGGCAGACCCAGGCGATTGATCAGACGGGCATCGATGGAGGGGGTGGCGACCCCGGTCACCGTGACGAAGATCAGGGCGTCGACGTCCCCCGGGCCGAAGCCGGCCCGCTCGAGGGCGTCCAACACCGCCCCCCCTCCCACCTCCTGCGCCACCCGGATCCAGGCGTCGTTCGCCTTGCCCCAGGTGGTGAGCTGGCCATACTCCTCGATGGGGAGCGCCAGATGCCGGCCTCCCACCAGGACGTTGCGGTGGAGCCGCTCGAGACGATCCAGATTGAAGTGCCGGCCTGCCCAGCGCTGCCGAAGCGCGGCGAGCAGCTTGTCCTGGTCGTAGTAGTGGGGCGGGAGCGCTGTCCCAACGGCGGCGATCTTCAAGTTCGGAGGTTCCGGTGCAACCGGCAAAGGAGCCTAACACAGGCCGTGCCGGCCCTCCGGATCAAACCCGGGCCGCGCGGGCGGCATTCCCCGGGCGGCCTAGGGGGACAGCTCCGAAGCCGCCGCCACCCCTCCGAGCAGCAGGCCACAGAGGGTGTAGAGGATCCACCAGGAGAACGCGAGGGACCACCAGGGGCCGGGCGGGAGCCCTCCCAGCCCCACGACCGCCACGACGAGGAGGGGGCCGCGGAACACCCAGGCGATCCAGCCCGTGAGCAGCCCGGAAGCCCACCGGCCGCCGCCCCGGTGGACGAGGAGGAACAGGGCCGCGAGGCCGACCGACTCCAGGATCCAAGTGCCCAGGGTCACCCACGCGGGGAGCCGGGGAGCCCCGGACGGGGAGAGCGCGGCCAGATCGGGCGCAGACCCCAACATCTCCTGGGCGAAGTGGAAGAGCGCCATGGCCAGGAGGAGCAGGGGCACGGCGAAGAAGAGGAACCGTTTCAAGGTGCTCCGATGATAGCGCAAGGGGTGGAGGGCGGACCGGGCGCTCGGGTGTACACTGGTCCCTCCCCGGACGAACGCCATCTGATCGAAGGCGAGCGCCGTATCAACCTTCGGGAGTGCAGGAACCGGATGTCCAAGCCCACCCTCCTCGTCTTCACCCTCGGCGCCGCGCGCGAGAGCGCCCGCCACAGGCTGCTCCCCGAGCGGCTGCGGGGGATGGAGACCGGGCTGCGGGACGGCTGCTTCGAGGTCGCTTTGAAAGCGGGAGAGGCGTGCGGCTGCCGGATCGAGGTGTGCTCCCCCTCCCCCATCCCGGTCCCCGAAGGAGTGGAGAACGTCGCCCAGACGGGTGGCGACTTCGGTTCGCGGCTCGCGGAGGCGGTCGGTGGAGCTCTCGATCGCGGCGTCGGCCCTCTGCTGGTCGTGGGGAGCGATGTCCCGGGCCTCACGGCCCGCCACCTCGCCCGGGCGCTGAGCCTCCTGGCCGAGGACCCCGACCGGGTCGTCCTCGGCCCCAGTCCCGACGGCGGCCTGTATCTTCTGGGGACTTGCCGGCCCCTCGAGGGCCTGGGCACCGCCGCCCGTTGGTGCCGGCGCGACACGTTGCGCGGCCTTCTCCGCACCCTTCGCGCCGCCGGCCGTCCCGTCGTGCTCCTGGAGCCCCTGGCGGACCTGGACCGTCCCGCGGATCTGGAGCGCTGGCTTGCCCGCCGCCACGGGGACGAGCGCTGGCGCTCGGTGGTGGGGCTCCTGCGGCGGGTCCTTGCCGGCCTCCGCCGGCCGCTCGCCGCTCCGGACGCGGATCTCCGGGCCGCGTTCGCGACCGCTCTTGCCGGCCGCAGCCCTCCCTCTCTCGTCGCCTCCTGACGACGTTGCCGCCGCGCCTGCGCGGCTCCAATCGACTTTCGACGACGAGGACGTCCGGATGAGCGTTCCCGAGCTGAAGACCGCTCCCGCGCCCCGCGTGGAGCTCAAGAGCCTCGACACCCTCTGGTTCCAGGTGGGAGGGACCGTCTGCAATCTCGCCTGCACCCACTGCTTCGTCTCGTGCTCGCCCACGAACCACACGCACGAATTCATGACCCTCGAGCAGGTCCGGCGCCTCCTCGCCGAGGCGGTGGAGCTGGGGGTGCGGGAGTACTACTTCACGGGCGGCGAGCCCTTTCTCAACCCCGACATGGAGGCGATCCTCGAGGAGACCCTCCGGGTCGGCCCGGCCACGGTGCTGACCAACGGTCTTCTCCTGGACCCCGCCCGCTGCGACCGGCTCGCGTCTCTGGAGCAGGCCTCGGAGTACTCCCTCGACCTGCGCGTGTCGCTCGACGGCTGGGACGCCGCGACGAACGATCCGATCCGCGGCGAGGGAACCTTCGAGCGGATCCTCGCCGGGGTGCGCACCCTGGTCGAGGCGGGGTTGAACCCGGTGATCACCGTCACCGAGGTCCACCGCGAGGCGGCCACGGACGCGGGCAAGGAGCGGTTCTTCGAGCTGCTGCGCTCCCTGGGGATCGACCGCCCCCGCCTCAAGATCCTCCCTGTCTTCCAGATCGGTGCCGAAGCCCACCGGGGCGGTACCTACGAGAGCTGGCAGCGCCTGCGCGAGGGGGACGTCCCCCTCGGGAGCTGGGACCACCTCCAGTGCAGCGCCTGCCGGATGGCGACCGACCAGGGGATCTGGGTCTGCCCCATTCTCGTCAACGAGCCCTCTGCCAAGATGGGCGAGTCCCTCGCCGACTCCCTGGGGACGTTCCCCCTGGACCATCCAGCCTGCTGGACCTGCCACGTCTACGGCGTGAGCTGCAGGACGTGACCCCATGTCGAACCGGATGCCGAAAGACCGCGACGAGCAGGCCCGGCAGGCCAAGGCCAAGCTCACCTCCCATCGGGGCATGGCCACCTGGGGAGAGACCCTGGTCCCCCTCGGGACGTTCACCAAGGCGACCGCGGAGGCGGGGCTGAAGCTGTCGCCGGAGGAGCGGGCCGAAGCCTTGCGCTCCTATCGGGAGGCCGTGGCCGATCCGACCCCGGTCGAGGGCCCCTGGTCCCGGATCGCCGTCTTCGGCGGCGTCTACAACAACCACTTCGGCCTCGCGGCGCTGCTGGAGGACGCCACCCGGCGCGGCGCCGAGGCGATCTACTGCCTGGGAGACCTGGGCGGCTTCGGCCCCAACCCGGAGAAGATCCGGCCGCTGCTCCTCCAGGGTCGTGTCCTGTCCATCCAGGGGAACTACGAGGAGTCCCTCGCCTCCGGCCGGGAGGACTGCAACTGCGGCTACACCGATCCGCGGGACAACCACTTCGCCGAGATCTCCTATCGCTACACCGAGCGCAACTGCTCGCCCGGGTTCAAGACCTGGATGGGCACCCTCCCCCGCCGGCGCCGGGTCCGGGTCGGCGCGCGGGAGCTTCTCCTGGTGCACGGATCGCCACGGCGCATCAACGAATTCCTGTTCCGCTCCACCGCGCCGGTCCCGTTCCTGGAAGTCCTGCTCGATCAGAACCGGTGCGACGGCCTGCTCGTGACCCACACGGGCCTGCACTGGCATCGGCAGCTCCCCTCGGGACGGGACGTGGTCAACGTGGGGGTGATCGGCCGGCCTGCCAACGACGGACGGACCAACGTCTGGTACGCCCTGCTGGAGGCCCGGGACGGCGGCCTCGCGGTGGAGATCCTGCCCCTCGCCTACGACCACCAGGGCCTCGCCGCCGAGATGCGCGCCGAGGGCCTGCCCGAGGAGTTCGTCGAGACGATCCTCACCGGCTGGTGGACCACCTGTCTCGAGATCCTGCCCGCCCGCGAGAGGGCGGCTTCCCGATTCTGAAACCGAGGAGACGACCGCGATGACCCACAAGCCCTGCATCGCCATCCTGGGGGCCGGCCCCACCGGCCTCGAAGCCGCCCTCGCGGCGGCCGACGGCGGCTTTCCCTTCACCCTCTACGAGGCCGCGCCCGGCGTCGCTGGAAACGTCCGCGCCTGGGGGCACGTCCGCCTCTTCACCCCGTGGGAGATGAACGTCTCCCCCCGGATGCGGCGCCACCTGGAGGCGGCCGGCATCGAGGTGCCGGACAGCTCCGGCTGCCCCACCGGTCGCGAGTTGGTGGAGCGGACCTTCGAGCCCGTGGCCGGCCTGCGGGAGATCTCCCCCAACCTCCGGCTCGGCACCCGGGTCCTCGCCGTGGGGCGGGAGGGCCTTCTCAAGCACGAGGAGATCGCCACGGCCGAGCGCGGGCGCCGGCCCTTCCGGATCCTCGTCGCCGGGCCGGACGGCCGGGAGCGCATCGACAAGGCCGACGTCGTGATCGACACCACCGGCACCTGGGGATGGCCGAACAGCCTGGGAGACAGCGGCATCCCCGCCGTGGGCGAGCGGAGCTTCGACGGCGAGATCCGGCGCCACCTCCCCGACCTCTCCCGGGAAGCCGGCCACTGGGCCGGGCGGACCGTGCTCCTGGCCGGCGCCGGCCATTCGGCGCAGACGGCCGTCCGCGACCTCGCCGAGCTGGCAAAAGAGGCACCAGGGACCCGGGTGATCTGGCTCCTGCGCAGCCCCGAGCCCTGCTGGGACACCGGCGAGGGGGATCCGCTCCCGGAGCGGGCGGCCCTTGCCGCCGCGGCCGCCGGCCTCGCCGCCGGCGCCTCCCCTGCCGTGGAGGTCCGCCGCGGCGCCGTGGTCGAGGAGATCGCCCGGCCCGACGGTCGCTTCGAGGTCACCCTGCGCAACGGGGCCGGCCGGGAGCGGGTCTTGGTCGACCGCATCCTCTCCCTGACCGGCTATGTCGGCGACCACGAGCTCTACCGCCAGCTCCAGGTTCACGAGTGCTACGCAACCTGCGGCCCGATCAAGCTCTCGGCCGCCCTCCTGGGGGCCGGCAGCAGCGACTGCCTCGCCCAGACCTCCCAGGGCGCCGAGACCCTGACCAACCCCGAGCCGGGCTTTTTCCTCCTCGGAGGCAAGTCCTACGGGAGGAACAACTCGTTCCTGATGCGGACCGGCTGGGAGCAGGTGGGAGAGGTCTTCGGGCTGCTGGGGTAGACTGCCGCACGATGAAGTACTTCGGCCAGCCCGACTTTCCACATGGAGAAATCCCGGCGGTGGGCGTCCTCCTGGCGAACCTGGGGACGCCCGACGCGCCGGAGACCCCGTCTCTCCGCCGCTACCTCCGGGAGTTTTTGCTCGACCCCCGGGTCATCGAGCTCCCCCGGTTCACCTGGTGGCTCATCCTCCACCTCTTCATCCTCACCACCCGGCCAAGGCAGTCGGCCGAGCTGTACAAGAAGATCTGGTGGAAGGAGGGCTCGCCCCTCCTCGTTCTCTCCAACCGGCAGGCGGCAGCCCTGGAGGAGACCCTCCACCGCGAGGTGGGCACGCCTGTCCACGTGGCGGTGGGGATGCGCTACGGCAATCCCTCGATCGGCTCGGCCCTGCGGGAGTTGGCGGGCAAGGGGTGCCGGCGCCTCCTGATCCTGCCCCTCTACCCCCAGTACGCCGCCGCCACCACCGGCTCTACCTTCGATGCCGTGGCGGACGAGCTCAAGACCTGGCGGTGGGTGCCGGAGGTCCGATTTCTCAACCATTACCATGACGACCCGGCCTACATCCGGACCCTCGCGCAGAGCATCCGGGATGCATGGACCAACGAGGCCCCGGCCGAAAAGCTCCTCTTCTCCTTTCACGGCATCCCGAAGCGCTATTTCCTGGCGGGCGATCCCTACTACTGCCAGTGCCAGAAGCTCGCCCGCCTCACCGCCGGCGAGCTCGGCCTGCCAAAGGAGCGGTGGGAGGTCTCCTTCCAGTCCCTGTTCGGCAAGGAGGAGTGGATCAAGCCCTACACGGACAAGACCATCGAGGGGATGGCGAAGTCCGGAATCCGGAGCCTCGACGTGGTCTGCCCCGGGTTCTCCGCGGATTGCCTGGAAACGCTGGAGGAGATCGACGGGCTCAACCGCGAGATCTTCCTCCACAACGGCGGCGAGCGATACCGCTACATCCCGGCCCTGAACGACCGGCCGGACCACATCCTGGCCCTTGCCGGACTGGTCCTGCGGAATCTCCAGGGTTGGGTGGAGCCGGCGACGGCGTGGAGCGAGGAACAGGTCCTCCGCGAGGCCTCCGCATCCCGGCAGCGCGCCGAGGCGAAGCAGGCCGAGCCGGTGCTCGAAAACGCCGGCTATGGGAGCTGAGGACGCCCCGCTTCTGGTAGATTCCTGGGTCCTGTCGAACTTTTTCAAAAGGAGGAGCCGTCATGAAAACTTTCCCCCGGGCGGTCGCCGCGGCCGCCGCCCTGATCGCGATCCAGCTCGCCGCGGGCGTTGCGGCGGCGCAGCAGCTCGACCTTCCCCGCCCGAGCCCCAAGGCCTCCGTCTCCCAGACGATCGGGGTCACCGAGGTATCCCTTCACTACAGCAGCCCGGGCGTGAAAGACCGCACCATCTGGGGCGAGCTGGTGCCCTACAACGAGGTCTGGCGCACCGGCGCCAACGAGAACACCACCATCACCTTCAGCACCCCGGTCAAGATCCAGGGCAAGGAGTTGCCCGCCGGCACTTACGGCCTCCAGACCATCCCCACTCCGGGCGACTGGACGGTCATCTTCAGCAAGGACGCCGAGCTCTGGGGCGCCTTCAACTACAAGCCCGAGAACGACGCGCTGCGCGTCCAGGTGAAGCCCCAGCCGGCCGACTTCCGGGAGCGGATGATCTTCACCTTCGAAGGTACGACCGACACCTCCTCGGACATCGTCCTCCACTGGGAGAAGCTCAGGGTCCCCTTCACCGTCGAGGTCGACACTCCGAAGCTCGCGATGGAGAAGATCGGGCAGTCCGTGCGCTGGCAGACGCCCTACCAGGCCGCCAACTACTGCATCCAGAACAACACCTGCCTGGACGAGGCCTCGCGCTGGCTCGATGCCTCGCTCGCGCTCCAGGAGACCTTCACCAACCTCCGGGCCAAGGCCCAGCTCCTGGCCAGCAGGAACGACCACAAGGGGGCGGTCACCTATGGCGAGAGGGCCCTCGCCGCGGCGAAGTCCGCCCAGCAGCCGCCCAACCCCCAGCAGGTCAAGGATCTGGAGGCGATGGTGGCGGAGTGGAAGAAGAAGTAGGGTGGTTTAACCTCTGAGCGCGACTTCGGCCGCTCGCCCGGTAAGCCAGGGTGTCAGCTCAATGACGCGCTGGAGGCAGACGAGCGGCCCGAAGCGCTCCAGCTCCTCCCGGCCGTGCGAGCCGGTGCAGACGCCGATCGACGCCGTCCGGGCGCTCCGGGCCATCTCCAGGTCGTAGGTCGTGTCCCCGATCATCACCGCCTGCTCCGGCCGGATCCCCAGATCGTCCAGGATGTCGAGGAGCATCTGCGGATGGGGCTTGGAGAAGGCTTCGTCCGCCGTGCGCGTGGCGTGGAAGAGGTCGTCCAGGCCGGTCTGCTGGAGAGCGTAATCGAGCCCCCGGCGGCTCTTGCCGGTCGCCACCGCCAGGAGATAACCCTCCTCCGCGAGCTCTTGGAGCATCGGGATGACCCCGTCGAACATCAGAGGCATGTCCCGGTAGACGGAGACCCAACGCTTCCGGTAGCACTCGAGGATCCGTCCGAACAGCTCGTCATCGCAGCCCGGGCTCAGGATGTCGATCGTCTCCCGCAATCCCAGGCCGATCGTGCCCCGGATGGTCTCCTCCGGGAGCTCTCGCAGCCCGAGCTCCCGGATGGTCGCCTGGGTACAGGCGACGATGGGCCCGATGGAGTCCATGAGGGTCCCGTCCCAGTCGAAGACGAGGAGCCGGAAATCGTTCGTTGCGGCAGACATCTCGGTGGGCGCCCGGTCCGGGCAGACAGGCATCATGACAGACGGGCGCCGCTGCTTCAACCGCCGCCGTTCCGGCCGAAAGGCGTGTACACCGCTGCGCCCACGACCGAGTCGTCCAGCCCTGGCGAGAAGCCGGTGTGCTGCGGCATGACGATCCGGCGCTCGACCCACGTGCCCGGGGGGATCGAGGCCCCGAAGCCCACGATCGCCTCCCGCACGACGCTCCCTTTCCCGATCCTGGCCCCCGGCAGGAGGACCGCGCGCTCGACCCGCGCCCCCTCGCCGATCCGCGCGCCGGCCTCGATCGACGACCGCGTCACCCGGCACCCGGACCCGAGGCTCGCCTCCGGCGAGATCCAGGACCGGCGCCAGAGCCGCTCCGGCCAGCTCGCCCGCGCCCAGTCGAGGACCCCCTCCAGGAAGCGCTGCGGCGTGCCCATGTCATGCCACGACCCCGCGTCCACCACGGCCCGGATCCTCGCACCCTCGGACAGCATGGGTTTGTAGAGATCCCGCACGATGTCGGAGGGTCCGGGCCCCACCCGCGAAAGGAGGGCCGGCGACAACACGTGGGCGCCGGCGAACACGTGCCGGCGGACCGCCTCCCCCTGCTCCGGGTCGCCCAGGCGGAAGGAGGTGATGTTGCCCGCCCGATCGATGCCGACCCCGCCGCCGAACCCGGCAGGGTCGGGGCGTGTGGTGAGGAGGAGCGTCGCCGCGGCATTCCCCGCCAGATGCTGCCGGACCAGCCGCTTGATCGGCCACCGGCACAGGCTGTCTCCGTTGACGAGGAGGACCAGATCCGCGGGAGCGAAGAAATCCTTCAGTGGATGGAGCGCCCCGAGGGTGCCCAGGAGGTCCGGCTCCTCCGACCAGAGGAGAGGCATCCCCGCATGGGAATCGCCGAAACGGTTGCGGATCTGGTCGCCGAGGTGGTGGAGGTTCACGGCCGCCGCCTCGCAACCGATCGCCGCGAGCTGCGCCAGAGTGTGCCCCAGGATGGGCACCCCTGCCACCGGCAGGAGCGGCTTGGGCACATGCTCGGTCAGAGGACGCAGCCGCGTGCCCAGCCCGGCGGCAAGCACCAGCGCTCGGAGACGCCTACCCTGCATGGCCTTCGTCGGGGAGATCGGACGCCGCGGCCTACTTGTTGTTGAAGACCATCTCCGGGGGAGCGTCCGGGTGCCTTTTCAGGTAATCCTCGTACAGGCGCAGGTACGACCGGCGCTCCGACTTGTCCGGGTCGAAGCCGCAACGCTTGGCCACGGTCTCGGCGCCGTCCCCTTCGAACTCGGCGAAGTCGCCGATCGGGGTGTGGTCGAGCGCGATCGTCACGCCCCCGAGATGCCACTCCTCCCGTACTTTCTGGTACCGGCGGATCACCCGGTACCCCAGGTTCTCGAAGAGGGCCCGGGCCTCGTCGGACGAGCTCACCTCGATCTCCCGCTCCACGCGAATCCTGACATTCCCTTCAAGGCGCATCGGCCCCTTGAAGGTCAGCCGGGCCCGGCCGCCGTCCGTCCGCAGACGAAGGATGCAGCCGGACTTCAGCAGCTCTCCATCGCGGTCCAGAATCCAGTTGTCCTCGAAGGCCGGCGGTCCGACCCGCTCCGCCTCCAGATCCAGCAATCGTTCCCGCAGCTTCTCAAGCTCGGCTCCGGGAAACTTGATCTCGCGCTCGAGATGGTCTTTACCCCTCATAGGTCGCCCAGACGGTCCAGCAACCGTGCCACGGAGCGGATACCGTTGTAGAAGTGGCTGATGTTGAATTTCTCGTTCGGTGAATGCAGGCCGTCGTCGTTGAGCCCGAAGCCCAGGAGCAGCACCGGGCATTGGAGGACGGAGGCGAACGTGGAAACGATGGGGATCGATCCGCCCTCGCGGATGCGCACCGGCCGCGCCCCCCAGATCTCCTCCATGGCGTCCAGGGCGGCGTCGACGATCGGCCCCTCGACCTGGACCACCACCGGGTCGGCGCCGTGCAGGTAGTCGACTTCTACCGTGACCCCCTTCGGGGCCACCGACTTGACATAGTCCGTGAAGAGCGCCGCGATCTTCTTCGGGTCCTGGTCCGGGACCAGACGCATGGAGATCTTGGCGCCTCCCCACGAGGGGAGCACCGTCTTCGCCCCCTTGCCCATGTAGCCGCCGAAGATCCCGTTGACGTCGCAGGTCGGCCGCCCCCAGGTCCGCTCGCGGGTGGTGTACCCCTCCTCCCCGAACAGCTCCGGCACGCCCAGCTCCTTGCGGTAGGCCTCCTCGTCGAAGGGGAGCTTCGCGAACTCCTCCCGCTCCCAGTCCGCGAGGGGCCGCACGTCGTCATAGAAACCGGGGATCAGGATCTTCCCCGTCCGGGGATCGCGCAGCCGGTCCACGATGTGGCAGAGGGCGTTGAGCGGGTTCCACACCGCGCCGCCAAAGGTGCCCGAGTGGAGGTCCCGGTTCGGCCCGGTGACCTTGATCTCCATGTACGCGAGCCCCTTGAGGCCGTAGATCAGCGAGGGCTGCCCGGGAGCATAGAGCGAGGTGTCGGAGATGACGACGCAGTCGGCCTTCAGGCGCTTGCCGCCGTCCTGCCGCACGTATTTCTCGATCGATTCCCCCCCGGCCTCCTCCTCCCCTTCCACGAGAAACTTCACGTTGACCGGGAGCCTGCCGCGCTCCGCGAGCAGGGCCGCCACACCTTTCGCGTGGGTGTAGGACTGCCCCTTGTCGTCCGTCGCGCCCCGGGCCACCAGCTTGTCCCCCTCCACGGTGGGCTCGAAGGGGGGATTGCGCCAGAGCTCGATCGGATCGACCGGCTGCACATCGTAATGGCCGTAGAAGAGGACCGTCGGCTTGCCCGGTGCCCCCATCCACTCGGCGTAGACCAGCGGGTGGCCGGCCGTCTCGATTCGCTCGGTGGTCAGTCCGGCGGCACGGAGCTTCCCTTCCAGGAATTCGCTCGCCCGCAGCACCTCGCGCTTGTAGTCGGGGTCGGTCGAGATCGAGGGAATGCGGATATATTCCTTCAGCTCCTCGAGGTAGGTCTCCTTCTCCGCTTCCACGCGTGCAAGCACGTCCCGCGAATCGCTTGCCATGATTCAGATCTCCCTTCCTCTCTGTTCCCTGTCGTCCGGCAGTCTAGCAGAGTCCCTGCCCCGGCTGGCCAGACGGCTCAAGTTGACGGCGTTCACCAGGAAATGCCCCGCCATGGGCCCCAGGAGGTTCCCTCTCCAGACCATCAGCCCCCCGAACATCGCCCCGGCGATCACGGCGAAAAGCGTCCAGAACCGGAAGGCCGGGCCCGGGCCGCTATGGAGCAGGGCGAAGAGGATGGTGGCCGCGACCCACCCCCAGGCGCCCTGGACCGCCCCGCGGAAGAAGAGCTCCTCCGCGAACCCCGACAGGAGCGCCAGCGCGATCGCCTCCCCGGTCGAGACCGGCCCCAGCAGGGCCGCGAGGCGATCGCCCAACTCCCGGGCCAAGGGGAACGCCCGTTCGGCCCCCCACCAGAAGGCCAGGAGACCGGCCCCCGCTCCCGCTCCCAGCCCGAGATCGACCCACCACTCCCGGGGGTCGAAGAAGAGAGACGAAAGGATGACTCCCTGGCGAAGGCCGATCCAGAGAGCACCCGCCAGGGCGATCACCAGGTAGAAGCCCCAGGCGAAGCGATAGAGCCGCCCCGGCTCCAGGCGGATGGAGGACTGCGGTTCCAAAAGAGCGTCCTGCGGAGGTCGCTACTCGTCGAAGCTCTTGCCCGTCTTCTTCCAGTCGGCCAGGAAACGGTCCAGCCCCACGTCCGTCAGCGGGTGCTTGTAGAGCTGCTCCAGCACCTTGAACGGAAGCGTCGCCACGTCCGCCCCGAGAATCGCGGACTGCACCACGTGGATCGGATGCCGCACCGAGGCCACCAGGACCTGGGTGTCGAACCCGTAGTTCCGATAAATGGTGACGACCTTGTCGATGAGCTC
The DNA here is from genome assembly GCA_035633875.1 of Thermoanaerobaculia bacterium. Lineage (GTDB taxonomy): Bacteria > Acidobacteriota > Thermoanaerobaculia > Multivoradales > UBA5704 > DATARR01. The sequence continues at coordinate 3,148 of DASQEB010000303.1, read as the reverse complement.
CATGCCATCCTCGCCCACGTCGTCGAGCCGGCCGATGAAGGGGGAGATGTACGCCGCCCCCGCCTTGGCCGCGATGAGCGCCTGGGCGGCCGAGAAGCACAGGGTGACGTTCGTCTTGATCCCCTCCTGGGCGAAGGTCTTCACGGCCCGGAGGCCCGCCGGAATGAGCGGCACCTTCACCACCACGTTCTCGGCCAGACCGGCGAGCCGGCGGCCCTGCTCCAGTATCTCTTCGTACTCCGTCGCCAGCACCTCCCCCGACACCGGGCCCGGCACCAGCTCGGCGATCTCCTTGACCGTCTGGAGATACGGCTGGCCGGCCTTTGCGATCAGCGAGGGGTTCGTCGTGATGCCGTCGACCAGCCCCCACTCGAGGCCGATCTCGATCTCCTTCAACTCGGCTGTGTCCAGAAAGAACTGCATGGCGCAGCCTCCTCTCCCTGTTCGAGAATGAAACGGCCCGGGGCTCGGCCCCGGGCCTCCCAGTCTATACGCTCCGGCCCCGGCGGGATCAGTGGATCGTCTCGGGATCCTCGTCTTCGACCTCTTCCCCGACCTCGTCCTCCTCCTCGAGAACCTCGCCGGCGGCGTCGAGCAGCAGCAGGTCCTCGGACTCCTCGTCCGCGGCCTCGAGCTCCAGCTCGGCCGCCATGGGGCCGTCGCCGCCGTCGCTCTTCGCCAGCTCGATCTCCGTCTCCTCGTCCTTCTCGCCGAGCTTGGCCACCGCCACGATCCGGTCCTCGGCGTCCAGGTTCATGAGCCTCACACCCTGGGCCGAGCGGCCGACTTCGCGGACGCCCGAGACGTTCAAGCGGATGATCATGCCGTCCTGCGTGATGAGCATCAGGCCATCGTCCGGCGTCACGTGCTTGGCCCCCACCACCTCGCCCGTCTTCGCCGTGACCTTGAGGTTGATGATGCCGAGCCCGCCGCGGCCCTGGAGGCGGTACTCCTCCACCTCCGTCCGCTTGCCGTAGCCGCGCTCCGTCACCGTGAGCACGTGGCCGCTCCGGTCGAGCTCCTCCATCCCCACCACCCGGTCGCCGGGGCGCAGGGTGATGCCCCGCACGCCGTACGTGCCGCGCCCCATCGCGCGGACGTCGCTCTCCGGGAAGCGGATGGAATAACCCTTCGCCGTCGCCAGAAGAATGTCTTTGGTGCCGTCCGTCTCGCGCACCGAGAGGAGCCGGTCGCCGTCCTCGATGAGGATGCCGATGATGCCGCCCACCCGCGGGTTCGAGTAGGCCGAGAGGGAGGTCTTCTTCACCGTGCCGTTCGCCGTGGCGAAGACCAGATACCGGTCGTCCTGGAACTCGCGAACCGCGACCGTCGTCGCCAGTCGCTCGTTCGCCTCCAGGTTCAGGAGGTTCACGATCGCCTTGCCCCGGGCCGCAGGCCCCGCCTCCGGGATCGCGTGCACCTTCAGCCAGTGCACCCGGCCGCTCTCCGTGAACACCAGGATGTAGCTGTGCGCCGTGGCCACGTAGAGGTGCTCGACGAAGTCGTCCTCCTTCGTGATCATTCCGGTCCGCCCCTTGCCGCCCCGGTTCTGCGCGCGGTAGAGCGACAGCGGCGAGCGCTTGACGTAGCCGGCCTTGGTGACCGTGATCACCATCGGCTCATCCGCGATCATGTCCTCGATCGAGATGTCGTGCGTCTCCGGAATGATCTGCGTGCGCCGTTTGTCGCTATAGGCGTTCTTCAGCTCGTTGAGCTCGCGCTTGATCTCCTCCAGCACGAGCTGGTCCGAGCCGAGAATCGCCCGCAGCCGCTCGATCAGGATCATGATCTCGCGGTACTCGTCGACGATCTTTTCGCGCTCGAGACCGGTCAGGCGCTGCAGCCGCATGTCGAGGATCGCCTGCGCCTGGACCTCGGTAAACGCGAAGCGCGCCATCAGGTTTTCTTTCGCTTCCGCCGGCGTCTGGCTCGCGCGGATCGTCGTGATCACTTCGTCCAGGTGATCGAGGGCCTTGAGAAGGCCTTCCAAAATATGGGCCCGCTCTTCGGCCTTGCGCAGGTCGTAGCGCGTGCGGCGGATGACCACCGTCTTGCGATGGTTGAGGAAGTGTTGGAGCATCTCCCTCAAGGTCATCACCTTCGGCTGGTTGTCCACGATCGCGAGAAAAATGATGCCGAACGTGGTCTGCATCTGGGTCATCTTGTACAGCGAGTTCAAGATGATCTCCGCCATCGCATCGCGCTTGACTTCCATCACGATGCGGATGCCCTCGCGGTCCGACTCGTCCCGCAGGTCCGAGATCCCTTCGATCTTCTTTTCGCGGATCAGCTCGGCGATCCGTTCGATCAGCTTCAGCTTGTTGACCTGATAGGGGATCTCGGTGATGACGATCGACTGACGCTCCGTCCGCTGGTTCGTTTCGATCTCCACCTTCGCACGGACCTGCATGATGCCGCGGCCCGTGGTATAGGCCGCGCGGATGCCGTCCAGACCGTGGATGTAGCCCGCGGTGGGGAAGTCCGGTCCCGGGAGGACCGTCATCAGATCCCGGATCGAGACATCCGGATTTTCGATCAGCATCAGCAGGGCATCGACCACCTCTCCCAGGTTGTGCGGCGGGATGTTCGTCGCCATGCCGACGGCGATGACGGAGGCGCCGTTGACGAGGAGGTTCGGAACCCGCGCCGGAAGCACCAGCGGCTCCACTTCGGAGCCGTCGTAGTTCGGCGCCCAGTCCACCGTCTCCTTGTCGATGTCCTCGCGGATCATCTCCTCGGCGAGCTTGGTCAGGCGCACCTCGGTGTATCGCATCGCCGCCGGGTTGTCGCCGTCGAGCGATCCGAAGTTGCCCTGGCCGTCCACGAGGGGATAGCGCATGGAAAAGTCCTGTGCCATGCGCACCACCGTGTCATAGATCGCCGAGTCGCCATGCGGGTGGTACTTACCCATGACGTCGCCGACGATGCGCGCCGACTTCTTGTACGGCCGGTCCGAGCGGTTGCCGCTCTCCCACATGCCGTACAGCACGCGGCGGTGCACCGGCTTCAGGCCGTCGCGCACGTCGGGCAGCGCACGGCCGATGATCACGCTCATCGCGTAATCGAGATAGCTTCGCTTCATCTCCTCTTCGATGCCGACCGGAATCGGCTGCTCGAAGGGGAGCTGCTGGTCGTTGTTATCGCTCAT
>DASQEB010000302.1:0-2391 GCA_035633875.1 Thermoanaerobaculia bacterium | reverse complement strand
GGGCGATGGGAGAGGGGGACAGGGGGGTGAGGGCCCGGGGGGGCTCGGCCGTAATCTGATGAAGTGGAGCTAGGAAGCCGCCAGCGCCCGCTCCCGGCCGGGCAGCAGGTGCTCGATGGAGCGGGCGTAGTAGCGCAGCAGGAGCATCTCTCCGGGACGGGCCTGGTAGAGCCCGTCCTTTTCGTTGACGAGGTGGCGGAGGGTGAGCATGCGCAGGCCGGCGACCAGGGCGTAGTCCTGGTCGCGGCGGGGGATGTAGACGTGCGCCCCGGCGGCTGCGAGCTCCTCGATGCGGTGGTGGGCGTGGGCCTTGAGGTCGAGCTCGGAGAGTGCCTCGCCCGGGCGCTCGGCGAAAATCGAGGCGACCAGCGGCACGGGCAGGACCGGGATCACCCGCCCCACCTCCCGCATCAGCTCGGCGCCGAGCCGCTCCAGGTGGGCCGAGCGCTCGTCCCTCTCCAGGCGGCGGAAATCGAGGCCCTGCTGGCCCAGCCAGCGGCGCATGGACACAGGAGTGCCGAAGTTGACGCAGGCGTAGCAGAAGCGGTGCCAGCGGCTGCGCAGCATCAGCCCCAGGTTGCGGAGCACGAAGCGGAGGGTGGTCGTCCCGGCCTGGACGGCACCCGGCTTCGCGGCGTCCGGCTGCACGTCCAGGAGGAGCGTCCGATCCTCCAGCACGCGGTCGTAGTTGATCCCCACCGGGATGAAGACCAGGTCGCGCTCCCCCTCGGGATCGAAGCCGCGCAGCATGTAGTCGAGCAGCCCGAGCTTGGGGCGGCGCAGCCGGCCGTCCCGCGACAGCCCGCCCTCGGGGTAGACGGCCTGCGTCACGCCCCCGGCCGTCGCCATGTGGATGTAGCGCTCGAGCACCCGCCGGTAGAGGGGATCGCCCGAGCTGCGGCGCACGAAGTAGGCCCCGGTGGAGCGGATCAGGGTCTGGAGGGGCCAGATCCGCGCCCACTCCCCCACAGCGTAGGAGAGGGCCGTCTGGCTCGCCGCGAGATAGGCCACGAGGATGTAGTCCATGTTCGACCGGTGGTTCATGAGGAACACCACCGTGGAACCCGGGGCCACCGCGGCGAGGCCCGCCTCGTCGGAGAAGCCGAGCCGCACCCGGTAGAGGAGACGGGCGACCCGGCGGGAGATCCAGTAGCCGATGCGGAAGTAGAAGTAGGCGTTGAAGGCGGGGACGATCTCCCGGGCGTAGCGCTCGACCCGGGCCATCACCACGTCCCGCGGCATGCCCTGCTCGCGCGCGAAGGCATCCACCGCCTGCACGACCTTGGGGTCGTACAGCAGCCGGTCGACGAGCACCTGACGCTTGGTGCGGTGGAACGGCGGGATCTCCAGCTTGAGGCGGGTGTTCAGCTCGTCGATGACCCGGTTGACCCGCCGCCGCAGGTACCAGCGCACGCTGGGCACGAGCAGACGGTCGAGCACGGCCCAGGCGGAGAGCAGGACGAGAGCCGCGACGAGCCAGACGGGGAGGGCGACGGTGCCGGACATTTCTCTCCCGCCATGATAGCCGCAAAAAAACAACGGCCGCCCGGAATGGCGCCGGATGGCCGGGAGCTTCGAGGTCAAACAGAAATCCGAGAGCTCAGGAGATGGCGACGTCGCCGTTGCTGACGATGATCCGCTCGCCGTGGAGGCAACCTCGCAGACCAGCGCCTTGGCGGCCGGCGGACCGAAGGCGCCTTGTCCTTCAGGTCAACCCGCAGCGCCTGCAGCGGACCGCTGCCAGACTTCCAGCCGGTCGTAGATCCCGGGCCATTGCGGGATCTCCACCACCCGCACCTTGGTGAACTCGGTCGCCAGCTCGGCATAGAAATCGGGGGTGGCGGTGCTCAGGCCCTCGTCACCGACGTAGATGATGGTCTCGCCCCGGTAGCTGCGCAGCGCTCGCGAGGCGACGTCCGAGCCCCACGGCGGCCAGCAGAGCAATAAGGTCCGGTCCGGGTATCTTCCGGCGATCTCCGCATCGGCCTGCGCGACGGAGAAAAACATCTCGGGGGAATGGTGCCACCTGTTCTCTTCAGCCCCTCCCGGAGGGTATGCATCGAAGGCGCTGATGTCCGCTCCTGCCTCGGCGGCGAGGCGTGCCCAGTACCCTCGTCCCGCTCCGACCTCGACGAGCGGAGAGTGCTCGCAGAGGACGCCGATCGCCTCGTCGGTCGGGACGGCCCAGGCGTACTGGTCGCTGTAGACAAAACGTCGCTTCATGGCTTCGATCAACCCCAGCACTTTGGGTCCATCGATCACACCGCCATAAAACTTCACCAGCTTCTGCTCGACGTCGGCGGGGTTCCACAACATGATGTACCACGTCGCCAACAGGAGGAAGCGCAAGGACTCCGGGTCCAGGTTCTTGAACCAGTCGAACGTCTCGGC
>DASQEB010000301.1:0-6807 GCA_035633875.1 Thermoanaerobaculia bacterium | reverse complement strand
CTCGATCCGGCGGACCCCCCGGGTCCTCGCCTGGAAGCGGAGGGCGCAGGGATCGAAGCACTCGACCCGCTCCAGAGCACCGATCCAGAGGCCTCCGTCGGCCCGGCGGAGCAGCTCGCCGTCGGGGCCGAGACCGGGCAGAAGAAAGAGGTTGGTCGCGATGGCCTCGTCCGGCGCCACGAGGTGGGGCGTGGGGGGAAGGCCGGTGTCCTGGGCCAGCCGTTCGTCCACGGCGGGGGTGAGCGCCACCCCCTCGGCGATCAGATCCACGGGGCGCTTGGCCGTGCCCGTGAGGTCGAAGGGAATCGGAAGGCCCCGGGGATCGGTTGCGTCATCCCGCAGGTTGATCGCGCGATGGAAGACCTGTTCGTTCAGTCTGTCGCGCAGGAACGAGGTTCCGTCGTGAAACGACTCGGAGGTGAGGGCGTGCCGGTTGAGCAACTCGGCCAGGACAGCGGTCGCCTCCTGGGAGAGGACCACAGGCACCGGTCCGTCCGGCGGCTCGCCGACCTCGCCCGTGGCCTGGCGCTGCCGTGCCCGCTCGAGGAGCTCGGGCAGGCCGAGGCCGGCCAGGGAGCGCGACGCCGCGGCAGCCCATCCGGCGCCGGGAAGGCGGCTGGTGCTCACCTCCGCCCACGCGGAGGTCGCCTCCACCGTGCGCCGGCGGCCCTGGCTGTTGAGGACGGCCACCCGCGCCTCGGCCCAGCCGAGCCGCCCCGTCTCCCCCCGGCTGGCCATCCGCTGGAGGATCTCCCGGGCGCGGGCGGGGCTCATCTCCGCCAGCTCCGGGTCGTGCAGGCCGGCGACCCGGGGCAGCGGCGTGATGTCCGGCGGCAGGGGCCGGAACGCGGGAGGGGAGAGGCGCGCCTGGGCCAGAGCCTCCCGCAGACCGTTCTCCAGGTCCGAGAGGTTGGCGGCGGTCGTGTGATGGAGCCCGATCCGGCCGGATTCCCGGACGCGGATCAGGACCGTCCTCTCCGTGTGGTCCGAGGCGTCGCGCCGGTGTTTTTCCGTGCTCTCCTGGCCGCGCCGCACCTCGATCCAGGCGAGGTCCGTGGCATCGGCCGGCGAGGTGGCCAGCAGCCGCTCCAACCGCGCCAGGATCTCCTCCAGGGGCGTCAAGGCTTCGGGGGGCATTCGCGGAAGTGTAGCATCCGCAGAGCGTTGCAACGCGGCAGGAAAAGGGTGTGTCCCGTGGCTTGTTCTTTGCAGCCCATGGCTGTCACAATGGGTGGATCGAGAGGGGAGAACTCTAGATGATGCAGAGGCTTACGCCTGTTCTGAGGTTTGCGCTGCTCCTCATGGCTCTGATTGCGCCGATCACGCCCTCCTATGCAGAGGACACCGCCGACCTCCTCCTGAGGCGCGGCGTCTTCTATCCGGTCCAGCCGCCCGGCCGCGTGGAGGGGAGCCTCGCCGTGCGCGACGGCCGGATCGTCTATCTCGGGCCGGACGCCGGAGCCGACAAGCTCCGCGGACCACAGACCCGGGTGATCGACCTCGCAGGCCGGGCGGTCACTCCCGGTCTCATCGACGCTCACTCCCACCTTCTCGGGCTGGGCGAAGCCCTGGCCCAGGTGGACCTGGTGGGGACCGCGAGCTACGAGGAGGTGATCCGCAAGGTGCGCGAGGCGGCGGCCAGGGTGCCGGCCGGCACCTGGGTCGGCGGCCGGGGATGGGACCAGAACGACTGGCCCGACAAGCGGTTTCCCACCCATGAGGCCCTCTCCGCAGCGGTCCCCGCTCACCCCGTCTGGCTCGACCGGATCGCCGGCCACGCCGCCCTTGACAACGCCCGGGCCATGGAGGCCCCCGGGATCGACGCGTCGATCCAGGACCCCTCCGGCGGCCGCTTCCTGCGCGACGAGGCCGGGCGCCCCACGGGCGTGCTCATCGACAACGCCATGGGCGTGGTGGGAGGCCGGCTGCCTGCACCGTCGCCCGAAGAGCTCCAGCGGCGGTTGCGCCTCGCCGCCCGGCACTGCGTCGAGCGGGGGCTCACCACGGTGACCGACATGGGAGTCGGCGAGGCCGGCCACCAGGCCTACACCGCGTTGCGGCGGGCCGGTGAGCTGCCGCTGCGGGCCGCCCTCTTCCTGACCGACGACGAGGACCTTCTCGATCGCTGGTTCCGGCGCGGTCCGGAGATCGATCCCGAGGCGCGGCTCCAGGTCCGGGGCGTGAAGCTCTACGCCGACGGCGCCCTGGGCAGCCGCGGGGCCGCCCTCGTCGAGCCCTACAGCGACGATCCTGGCAACATCGGCCTCCTCACCAGCTCGGGCGACCACATGACGGACGTTGCCCGGCGGGCCGCGCAGACCGGCTTCCAGGTCGGCATCCACGCCATCGGCGACCGCGGCGGCGTGGTGGCGCTCGACGCCATGGAGAGGGCCCTCGGCGGTCCCGGTCCCAAGGCCCGGTTCCGGCTGGAACACGCCCAGGTGCTGCGCGTGCAGGACATCGAGCGCATGGCCCGGCTGGGGATCATCGCCTCCATGCAGCCCACCCATGCCACCTCCGACATGCCCTGGGCCGGGGACCGGGTGGGGGAGGCTCGGCTCGCGGGGGCCTACGCCTGGCGCAAGGTCCTGAACGCGGGCGGCCGGCTGGCCCTGGGGAGCGACTTCCCCGTCGAGTCGGCCGACCCCCGGCTCGGTCTCTACGCCGCCGTCACCCGGCAGGACCTCCAGGGCAACCCCCCCGGCGGCTGGCTCCCCGGCGAGAAGCTGACGCGGGAAGAGGCCCTCCGCGGCTTCACCCTCGACGCAGCCTGGTCCCTCTTCCTCGATCAGGAAGTTGGGTCTCTCGAGGTCGGCAAGCGGGCGGACCTCGTGGTCTTCGCCCGCGATCCCATGACGGTGCCCGAGGCGGAGATCCCGAACGCCGAGATCGACTTCACGGTGGTGGACGGCCAGGTGGTCTACGAAAGGGGAAGCCGCCGGTGACGAGACGCTGGACCCGATGGGCCCGCACCCTCGCGGTCGCCCTCGCGGTCTCTCTGGCCCTGGCCGCTCCGGGCGGCGGGGACGACTACGAGGCCCAGCGCCGGAGCATGGTGGAGCTGCAGCTCCGCCCGCGGGGCATCACCCAGCCGGAGGTGCTCGCGGCCATGATGCAGGTGCCGCGGCACCTCTTCGTGCCCGAGTCGCAGAAAAGCGTCGCTTACGAGGCGCAGCCGCTCAGCTTCGGTGCTGGCCGGACCATCTACGAGCCCTACGTGGTGGCGCTGATGACACAGCTCCTCGGCTTGAAGCGAGGAGACCGGGTGCTGGAGGTCGGCACCGGCTCGGGCTACCATGCCGCCGTGCTCTCGCGGATCGCCCGCGAGGTCTACTCGGTCGAGATCGTGGAACCGGTAGGCCGGCAGGCGGCCAAGCGGCTCGAGGTCCTCGGATACCACAACGTCGAGGTCCGGATCGGCGATGGCTATCAGGGCTGGCCCGACAAGATGCCCTTCGACGCCATCCTGCTCTCCGCGGCACCGAAGGAGATCCCCAAGCCGCTGCTCAATCAGCTCCGCGTCGGCGGCAAGATGGTCGTGCCGGTTGGTGGCTTTTTTCAGGATCTCCTCGTGATCACCAAGACGGCGGACGGCCTGGAGAGGAGGACCGTCATCCCGGTCCGCCTCCTCCCCATGAAGGGCAAGGCTCAAAATGGGGAAAAGAAGAGATAGCCTCCGTGTCGTGACGATTCTGCTGACCTTGGCGGTGATCGCCTGCTCCGAGGCCACCCTGCTCCATTCCGGTCCCCAGGACCGGGCGGTGGAGCGACGGCGGATGGTAGAGGAGCAGATCCGCGGCCGCGGCCGTGACATCAGCGATCCGGCCGTGCTCGCCGCCATGGAGCAGGTACCACGTCATCTCTTCGTGCCCGAAGGCGAGAGAAAGAACGCCTACGCCGATCGCCCCCTCCCCATCGGCTTCGGTCAGACGATCTCCCAGCCCTATATCGTGGCCTTGATGACCGAGCTCCTGGATCTCGGGCCCGGCGACCGGGTGCTGGAGATCGGCACCGGCTCGGGCTACCAGGCGGCGGTCCTCTCCCGCATCGCGAGGGAGGTCTACACCATCGAGATCGTCAAGCCGCTGGGGGAGCGGGCCCGCCGCACCCTTGGCCGTCTCGGGTACGACAACGTCCGCGTCCGCATCGGAGACGGCTACAAGGGATGGCCCGAGAAGGCCCCCTTCGACGCCATTCTGGTCACCGCCGCTCCCCCGACCGTTCCCGAGCCGCTCTTGAAGCAGCTCAAGGTGGGGGGCAAGCTGGTCCTCCCCGTGGGGCGCGTCATCCAGAACCTCTATGTCTTCACCAAGCGGGCCGACGGCGGCTTCGACAAGAAGGAGGTCCTCCCGGTCCTCTTCGTGCCCATGACGGGGGAGGCGCAGAAGCGGCGCTCGTCGTCCGATCCACCCTCTCTTCCGTAACGTTTCCACGGCTCCGGCGCCTGAGAGCATGAACGAAGCTCCGGTCGTGTAGGCCGGCGTCCGGGGTGTATCATTGACGAACAGCTATAACCCGACGTTCGAGAGAGACGTCGAAAGGAGGATCGGCATGAGCGCAGTCTTCAGTGGGAGGCGTGTAGAGAGAGTTCGTGGGGGGAGAGCGGGTCGTTTGCTCGGCCTGTTGGTTCTCGGGATCGTGCTGGCCGCCGCGCTGCCGGGAGCGGCCGGGGCCCAGCCGTTCGATTCGTGGCTGGATTTCACGGGGAATTCGAACCACGGATATGTACGAGTCCCCCACAGCGCCGCTCTCAATCCGACCGGCGCCCTCACGTTCGAAGCCTGGGTTTTCCTCTCGGCCATCGGGGGCGAGGGAGACTGCCGGAGTATCGCCGGCAAGAACTATCTCCAATCGTACTGGTTCGGCGTCTGCGTCATCAGCGGTGAGCCGACCCTGCGGTCTTATCTCAAGGGGGGCGCCTCGCGGCGGAACGGCGGCGTCGTTCCCACCGGCGCCTGGACCCACATCGCGGTCGTGTTCAACGGCACCCGGCGGCTCCACTACATCAACGGCGAGGTGGCGGGGGATTTCCCGGAGACCGGTCCCCTGACCACCAGCACGGACGAATTCCGGATCGCCAGTGATGTCCAGTGGCAGTTCACCCCTCAGGGCGACATCGACGAGGTGCGTTTCTGGAACGTGGGCCGCTCCACGGCCCAGATCCGCAGCACGATCAACCAGCGCATCACCACCGCTCAGCCCGGGCTGGTCGCGGTCTGGCCCCTGAACGGCAATGGCAACGAGATCATCGGCGGCCGTAACGGCTCGATCCAGGGGGCCGGCGTCTTTCCTCAGACCTTCGCCGCCATTTTCAGTTGCGGTTTCAGCAACGCGACGACCCTCTGCCTGCAGGACCGCTTCGCCATCCGCGCCTTCTGGCGGACCTCCCCGGCCGGCAACCCGCCCGACGGCAGCGCCATGACGGTGCCCGTGACCAATCCCGGCTCGGGCCTCTTCTGGTTCTTCTCCGCGAACAACTGGGAGATCATGGTCAAGGCGATCAACGGCTGTGGCCTGAACGACCGCCACTGGATCTTCTCGGCCGCCACGACCAACGTCTTCTACCGCATGGAGGTCCTGGATGTCCGCGGCGCCGAGCAGAAGATCTACTTCAACTATCCCGGCCCGCCGGCCCCGGCGGTGACCGACACCGACGCCTTCGCCACCTGCCCGTAGCATGCTCCACATCGACGGCTCGGAGGGCGAGGGCGGAGGGCAGATCCTCCGCACCTCGCTCGCCCTTTCCATGATCACCGGCACGCCGATCCGGATTCGGAACATCCGTGCGAAGCGGTCCCGGCCGGGGCTCATGCGCCAGCATCTGACCTCCGTCCAGGCCGCGGCCCAGGTGAGCGGCGCCCAGGTCGAGGGAGCGGCCGTGGGCTCGATGGAGATCACCTTCACGCCGTCGGCCGTCCAGCCCGGGGAGTACAGCTTCGCGATCGGCACGGCCGGCAGCACGACGCTGATCGTCCAGACCGTGCTCCCGGCCCTCCTGTGCGCCGCGGGACCCTCCCGGATTAGCCTGGAGGGCGGGACCCACAACCCGGCGGCGCCGCCGTTCGAGTTCCTCGACCGGGCCTTCCTCCCGCTCGTCCGACGGATGGGACCGCGGGTCGAGACCACGCTGGAGCGGGCCGGCTTCTACCCGGCCGGCGGCGGATGCCTCCGGGTCTCCGTCGAGCCGGTCGGGACGCTGACCGGTTTCAACCTCCTGGAGCGGGGGGAGATCCGGGAGCGCCGGGCCACGGTGGTGCTGGCCAACCTGCCGCCCCACATCGGCGAGCGGGAGGCCCGCGAGGTGGCGAAGCTGACGAACTGGGAGCCCTCGCGGATCGAGATCCGCCGGGTCGACTCCGCCGGTCCGGGCAACGCCATCGTCCTGGAGCTCGAGAGCGAGGCCCTGACCGAGGTCTTCACCGCTTTCGGGGAGGTGGGCGTGCCCGCCGAGACCGTAGCGGACAAGGTCGTCCGGGAGATGCGGCGCTACCTCGCGGCCGGCGTGCCCGTGAGGGAGCACCTGGCCGATCAGCTCCTCCTGCCGCTGGCGCTGGCGGGAGGTGGAAGCTACCGCACCCTCCTCCTGAGCCTCCACGCCAAGACGCAGGTCGATCTCATCCCGCGGTGTCTGGACGTGCGGATCGAAGTGGAGGACGGGGAAGACCGGACGTGCCTGGTGAGGGTGGAGCCCTACAAGCGCTGACTTCGCCGCGGCGTTCCCCCGCCCGGGCCCTCACCCCGCCCTCTCCCAGAGGGAGAGGGTGCAAAACCAGTTTGTCGGGTTCCTCGTTGCTTCAACGAACCCCC
>DASQEB010000300.1:0-1804 GCA_035633875.1 Thermoanaerobaculia bacterium | reverse complement strand
TATGCTCAAGGCCCCGGCGGAGAGCGGCGCAAGGCGCTGGAGGAGCGGGGCGCCACGGTGATCGAGATGCCGGCCGTGGAGCCCGCCCCGGTGCTTGCCGATCTCTACGCGCGCGGGGTGCGGAGCGTGCTGGTGGAAGGCGGGGGAGAGGTCCTGGCGAGCTTCGCGTCGAGCGGAGAATGGGACCGGGTGATGGTGGACTGCGCGCCTCTCCTTCTGGGAGGCAAGGGTGCGCCCGGCCCTCTCGGCGGTGAGGGTTTTCCGACCCTTGCCGCGGCGGCGCGGCTGGAGGACCTCCAGGCACGCCGCCGCGGGGGCGATCTGATCTTGACGGGATATCGCAAGGGATGTTCACAGGCCTTATTGTCGAGCGTGGGCGCCTGATCATGGAGCCGGCTCCTTCGGGACACGGGGGCGTGCGGATGGTGATCGGGCACAGCCCGGAGATGGCGGAGCGCCTGTCCATCGGTGCGAGCCTCGCCGTCTCCGGCGTCTGCCTGACCGTGACGGAGATGGGGGAGCACCGCGTTACCGTCGAGCTCTCCCCCGAAACCCTCGCCCGCACCACCCTGGGCGGGCTCCGCAAGGATGGCGAGGTGAACCTCGAGCCGTCCCTCCGCATGGGCGACCCTCTCGGCGGCCATCTGGTGCAGGGGCACGTGGACGGCACCGCCGAGGTGGTGGACCGTCGCGACCTCGCCGGCCACCGGGTGCTGGCCTTTTCCATCCCTCCGCAGCTCGCTCCGTTCCTGGTAGAGAAGGGATCGGTCACCGTCGACGGCGTCTCCCTGACCGTCTCGGCCCTCCGGCCCGACCGCTTCGAGGTGGCCCTCATCCCGCATACCCTGGAGGTCACGACCCTGTCCAATCTCCGGCCCGGCGACCGGGTGAACCTGGAAGCCGACGTGATCGGCAAGTACGTACAGCGCATGCTCGCCGCCCGCGGGCTCGTGCCTCCGCTGGAAGAGAGCCCGGCGTGACCCGTGCGGCGTCCGGGGTGACAGGGGTGGAGAAGCCGGCGTCCCAACTCCCCGAGCCCGGGCGTTTCTGGATCCGCTACGCCCCCAAAGGCTGGGAAGCGCCGGACCGCCCCTGGGTCCACCTCGCCGCCGGCACCCTCGGCGAGTGGGGCCGGGCCGGGAAGGGCAAGAACGTCGACCTCGCTGCGCTCGCCGAGATCCCCCTGGACGACGTCCTGTACATCCCCCCCGTTCCCCCCCGCCGGGCCGCGGCCCGGGACGAGCTGGCCCGAGCCCGCCTCGTGGGCGGCACGCCCGTGCTGGTCCAGCTCATGCCGGGAGAGGAGACGACGGTCCCCGCCGTCGCCGGAGCGGCCTTCGTCATCGACCTCCTGGCCGCCCTGCTGGACCGCGACCTCGGCGTGCTCCGCCGCCTGCCGGCCGGCTCGGCCGCGGTGTGGCCGCTTCTGCCCGGCCTCACGGACGACCCCGCCCTCTGGGAGCTGGGCTGCCGCGACCTGGCCGCGGCCGGCGTCCGCGTCGTCCAGGCTCTGAGCCCCACACTCTCTCCCGCCGACCGCCGCCGGCTCGCGGAGCGCTGGGGCGTCGACAAGGAGGAGGAGACCTTCGATGCCCTGTTCCACCGCGAGCCCCCCTCGGAGCGCACCTTCGCCCGGGTGGCCCACCGCCACGGCCTCGCGCCCTTCCTGCCGCGCCCCCTCCCCCGCCCTCCCGTGCACCGGGCGGGCAACCGGAAGATCGGCGGCGCCCACGCCCTGGCCGGGGAGCTGTGGCTCCGTCTCGGCAAGACCGTCGAGCCAGGCAAGGCCCTGTTCCGCGCCGCC
>DASQEB010000299.1:0-18622 GCA_035633875.1 Thermoanaerobaculia bacterium | reverse complement strand
GGGCGGCGGTGGCGCGGGTGCGGGCGGCTCTCGAGGCGCACATCGCCCGGGCGGAGGGCGGGGAGACCCGGACGGCGGCGGAGGCCGCCCCGGGCGGGGAGCCGCCGGAGGGCTCGGCGCTGGAGGTCCTGGTGTCGACGTTCGGCCTCTCGCCGTTCGAGCGGGACGTGGTGGTGCTAGCCGCCGGCCTGGAGCTGGATGCGACCTTCGCGCCGCTGTGCGCCCGGGCCCAGGGAGACCCGCAGCGGGCCCACCCCACGTTCGGCCTGGCCCTGGCGGCGCTGCCGGGGGCGGAGTGGGAGGCGCTCTCGCCATCCGGGGCGCTGCGCCACTGGCGCCTGATCGAGGTGGGGGCCGGCCCCGCGTTGACGGCGAGCCCGCTGCGCATCGACGAGCGCATCCTCCACTTCCTCGTGGGGGTGGAGACCCGGGACGAGCGGCTGGCCGGGCTGGTGTCGACGGTGACGGAGACGGAGGACCTGGTGGGGTCCCACCGCGAGATCGCCCAGCGCGTGGCGGCCACCTGGGCGCGCACGGCGGGGACGCCGGAGTTCCCGGTGGTGCAGCTCTGCGGGGAGGAGGCCACGGGCAAGCGGGCCATCGCCGCCGCGGTCTGCGAGATGCTGGAGCTCGACCTGCACGTGCTGCGCGCGGACGCCCTGCCCACCGGCGCGGGCGAGTTGAACGACCTGCTCCGGCTGTGGGAGCGGGAGGCGGCCCTGGGCCGGAGCGCCCTGCTGCTGGACGGCGACGAGGTGGACCCGGGAGACGCGGCGCGGGAGGGAGCGGTGCTGCGCTGGATCGACGCTGCGCGCGGAGCGCTCCTTCTGAGCACGCGGCAGCGCCGCCGCCCGCGGCAGAGCCCGCTCCTCACCTTCGACGTGGAGAAGCCCACGCCAGCCGAGCAGAGGGCGGTCTGGCGCGCGGCCCTGGGGGAGGCGGCATCGAGCCTCAACGGACAGGTGGAGCACCTCGTCTCCCAGTTCAATTTGAGCGCGCCCACGATCCACGCGGCCTACGCCGGCGCCCTGGGCCGCGCGATCCCGGACGGCGGCGAGGCGCCCGCTCCCGAGGTGTTCGGCGAGGCGCTGTGGGACACCTGCCGGATGCAGGCACGTCCGCGGCTGGAGGACCTGGCCCAGCGCATCCATCCGGCGGCGGGGTGGGACGACCTGATCCTGCCCGGCCATCAGGTCCGCATCCTGCGCGAGGTCGCCGGCCAGGTGCGGCAGCGGTCCCGGGTCTACGACGCCTGGGGCTTCGCGGCGAAGAGTGGGCGAGGGCTGGGGATCACGGCGCTGTTCGCCGGCACGAGCGGCACGGGCAAGACCATGGCCGCGGAGGTGCTTGCCCTGGAGCTGCGCCTGGACCTCTACCGCATCGATCTCTCCGCGGTGGTGAGCAAGTACATCGGTGAGACGGAGAAGAACCTGCGGCGGGTGTTCGACGCGGCGGAGGAGGGGGGCGCCATCCTCCTCTTTGACGAAGCCGACGCCCTGTTCGGCAAGCGCAGCGAGGTCAAGGACAGCCACGACCGCCACGCCAACATCGAGGTGAGCTATCTGCTCCAGCGCATGGAGGCGTACCGAGGTCTCGCGATCCTCACCACGAACCTCAAGGACTCGCTCGACGGCGCGTTCCTGCGCCGGCTGCGGTTCATCGTCGAGTTCCCGTTCCCGGACGCGGCCGAGCGGGCTGAAATCTGGCGTCGGGTCTTCCCCGCGGCCACGCCCACGGACGGGCTGGACGTGGAGAAGCTCGCGCGGATCAACCTGGCTGGCGGGAGCATCCGCAACGTGGCCCTGAACGCCGCCTTTCTCGCCGCCGAGGCCGGGGAGCCGGTGCGGATGAAACATCTCCTGGAGGCCATGCGGGCCGAATACGCGAAGGACCACAAGCCCCTGCCCGAGGCGGAGGTGCGGGGATGGTGACCCCGGTGCTGGAGAGGGAAGAGCTGCGGGCCGGGTACGCCCGCACGGTGTGCGCGGTGACGGGGATCGCGACGCCGGCCGTGCTCCACGCCTTCGCCACGGTGCCCCGCGAGCGCTACCTCCCGCGCGGGCCGTGGCCGGTGCTGCGCAAGGATGGGGTCTACGAGACGACGCCGGACGCCGACCCGGTCCACCTCTATCGGGACGTGACGGTGGGGCTGGACCCGGAGCGGCGCCTGAACAACGGCCAGCCGAGCATCCTCGCGCATCTGATCGACCGGCTCGGCGCCCGCGAGGGGGACCGGCTGGTCCACGTGGGCTGCGGCACGGGGTACTACACCGCGATCTTCGCCGAGCTGGTGGGACCCTCCGGCCGGGTGGAGGCCCTGGAGGTGGAGCCGGAGCTCGCGGCGCAGGCCCGGGAGAATCTCGGCCACCTGCCGCAGGTGCGTGTTCTGGAGGCCGATGGCACGACCTGGGACCCGGGGCCGGTGGAGCGGATCTTCGTCAACGCAGGGGTGACCCACCCCCTGCCCCTGTGGCTGGACCGGCTGGCGGACGGGGGGACGCTGGTGGCGCCGCTGACGAACGGCGACTGGCTGGGCGGGTTCCTGCGGGTGGAACGGCGGAGGGGGAGGTACGCGGCCCGGTTCGTCCTGGGCGGCGCGGCGTACCCGTGCGTGGGCGGGCGGGACGCCGGGATCGAGGCGGCGCTCGCGGCGTGGTTTCCGGCCCTGGATCAGGGCACGGTTCAGTCGCTGCGGAGGGATGTCCATGAGGTGGACGAGACGTGCTGGCTGCACGCGGCGGGGTTTTGTTTGTCGACCGCACCGGCGGAGGTGACACGATGAAGCGCCCGAATCTCGAGATCCACATCGAGGAGCTGATTCTGCGCGGCATGCCCCCGGGGTCGAAGCGGGGGCTTGCCGAGGCGATCGAGGCGGAGGTCCGCCGGTTGATCCAGGAGGGCGGGATGCCGCCGGGATGGGAGAACGCGGGCGGATCGCTGCGGCTGCCGGGCGGCCGGTTCGATGTCGACCCGATGTCGAAGCCGGCGGCGATCGGGGCCCAGGTGGCCCAGGGGCTCCACCGCGGCTGGTCGGGACCGAAGAAGGCATAGGAGAGCAGAGAGATGGCGATGACCCCTCCCCCATATCCGAAGAACATCAAGCTGTTCAAGGGCGCCCTGGTGCTCATCGACGACACGACGAACCAGAAGAGCATCGTGTCGTTCCAGTACAACCCGGAATCGCTCAGCCGGAAGCTGAATCCGGTCACCCTGGGCACGGAGGACGGCAACCGCTCGCAGACGGTCCGCTTCACCGGGGCGCCCACGCAGACGATCAGCCTAGAGGTGCAGATCGACTGCATGGAGCAGCTCAACGCCGGGGACCAGACGGCGATCCAACAGGGGATTTACCCGCAGCTCGCCACCCTGGAGCTGCTGCTCTATCCGGCGAGCAGCAAAGTGATCTCCTCGCAGGCCCTGACCGCGGCGGGGGCTCTGGAGATCGTGCCCATGACGGCGCCGCGCACGGTGTTCGTCTGGGGGCCGGGCCGGGTGGTGCCGGTGCGGGTGACGAGCGTGTCGGTGACGGAGCAGCTCTTCGACGCGTCGCTCAACCCGGTCCAGGCCGCGGTCCAGCTCGAGATGCGGGTGCTCAGCTACTCGGACGTGTTCTCGTCCAACCCGGACTATCAGCTCTTTCTCACGTACCAGCAGAACCTGGAGAGCCTGGCGGCCTCGGTGCGCGCCGGCACCTCGGCAACCGCCATCGGCTATGACATCAGCAAGCTGTAGGAGACGACGACCGTGTTCGATCCCACGAGCCGCTACTTCCATCTCCAGAACCGCACCTGGGTCGCGCCGGATGGCCGCGTGGTCGTCTACCGCGAGCGGCGCTTCCTGCCCCAGGGCCGGACGCTGCCGCTGCTGGTGGAGGTCACGGTGCAGCCGAGCGACCGGCTGGACCTGATCGCGGCCCGCACGCTGGGCCAGTCCGAGCTGTTCTGGCGGGTGTGCGACGCCAACGACGCCATGGACCCGTTCTCGCTGACCGCCGAGTCGGGGCGCAAGCTCCGGGTGGCGATCCCGCAGCCCTGACCTGGGAGGAGCCGTGGCCGCGACGCTGTCCGCCGTCCAGTTGAGCCTGTATGTGGGGAATCTGATCCCCGCGCCGGCCCCCCCGTCCCTCGTCCAGGCGCTGCAGAGCGTGAAGGTGACGATCGGGGACAAGGCTCCCTCGGGGTTCGAGCTCACCTTCCATGCCGAGCGCTACGGCATGGGCACCGACGATCCGCTGCTTTCGGGAGGCCTGCTGAAACCCCACAACCGGGTGATCCTGGTGGCTACGATCAACGGCATCCCGCGCGTCCTGGTCGACGGCTTCATCACCGGCCACGAGTACGCGCCGGGGGCGAAGCTGACCGTCTCGGGCGAGGACGTGAGCATCAAGATGGACCTCTTCGAGGTGTCCATCCCCTGGCCCTTCATGGTCGACACCCTGGTGGTGGCGGCGGTCCTCGCCAAGTACATGCTTCTGGGGATCATGCCCATCATCGTGCCGTCGGTGCGGGACCTCTCGATCCCCCTGGACCACACGCCGCAGCAGAACTCCACGGACCGGGCCTATCTCCAACAGCTCGCCAAGGAGAACGGCTACGTCTTCTTCATCGTGCCGGGTCCCATGGTGGGGATGAACATGGCCTACTGGGGGCCGCCGATCCGCGCCTCGGTGCCGCCGATCTTCAATGGCGACCAGAAGGCGTTGTCGGTCGACATGGGGCCGTTCACCAACGTCGAGTCGATGACCTTCAACTACGACGCGACGGGGCCGACGATCAGCTATGGGATGCTGGACATCTGCAAGCTGCCGCCGGTGCCCGTCGCCATCGCCGGGACGACGCGGATCCCCGCCCTGGCGAGCGCCCCGGCCCTGGGCAACTATGGGAGCCTGGCCTCGAACCCGCTCGGATTCCTCTCCGACCTCGCGACGCTCAAGGTGCGGGGGAGCTACTTCCAGCACCCGGGGAGGAACTGGGCGGACACGCTCATCCTGGCCCAGATCCAGACCGACATGTCGGTGGACAACGTGGTGACCGTGCAGGGCTCGCTCGACACGGTGCGCTACGGCGACGTCCTCGCGGCCCCGGGGCTGGTGGCCGTGCGGGGCGCGGGCACCAGCTACGATGGCCTCTACTACGTGAAACAGGTGACCCACCGGATCAGCAGCCGCACGACCGAGTGGGAGTACAAACAGGATTTCGTCCTCTCCCGGGAAGGGATGGGGTCGACGATCGCGGGAGTGACGCCCTCATGAGCAACGGAAACGGAGCGCCGCAGCCTCAACCGGGAGCGGCCACGGCCCCCGGGGCCCCCGGCAGGGACCGGGACAAGATGTTCGATCCCATCGGCACCGTGCAGGCGCCGATGGACCGACGGTTCTACGGCAAGTACCGGGGCACGGTGGTCACCAACATCGACCCGGACATCACGGCGCCCCCGGGGCGGGTCCTCGTTTGGGTGGACCACATCCCGGGCGCGTTCCCCAACTGGGCCATGCCGTGCGTGCCCTATGCCGGCCTCAACGTGGGGTTCTGGGCGATCCCGCCGACCGGGGCCAGCGTGTGGGTGGAGTTCGAGGGGGGCGACCCCGCCCGGCCGGTGTGGAGCGGCTGTTTCTGGCAGGTGACCGACTTCCTTCTGCCGCGCACCAAGAACCCCATCGCGCCGGCCATGGCCAAGATCTTCAAGACCGACACGACCACGCTGGTGATCAACGACACGCCGGGGGTGGGAGGGCTCTCCCTCGACGTCAGCCCTCCGGCGGTGACCGTGCCGGTGAGCCTGGAGATCAACAGCCTGGGAGTGAAGCTCACCTGCGCCACCTGCACGATCACGATCACGCCGTCGGTCTCGATCGAGCTGGCCGTGGGGGCCACCAAGGTCCAGCTCACGCCCGCGAGCCAGAGCGTGACGACCACCTCGGCCAGCATCAAGGCGGCCAACACGAGCGTGCAGAGCGTCACCGACATCACGGGCAACGTGACGATCAAGGGCAACACGACGAACCAGGGCCCGTTCGCGGTCCAGGGGGCCTCCAGCCTCACCGGCAACGTGAGCGTCACCGGGGCCACATCGATGACAGGCGATGTTTCCGTCACCGGCAACTCGAGCTTCACCGGCAACGCCTCGGTGACCGGCAACACCTCGCTCACCGGTGCGACGACCCTCAGCGGAGCCACAACCGCGGCAGGCGGCGTGACCGTGGGGGGGGCCGTGACCGTGGGCGGCACCGTGACCGCGCCCGCCATGGTGGGCGTCCTGAACGGCACCGTGATACCGCCGCCGGTCTAGCGGAGATGGAATTGACGATGCAGATCCAGGTCGGCTTCCCGTTCCAGATCGACGACCGCGGGCGCGTGGCGGACCCGTCGTACGAGGTCCACGTGCGCCAGCTCGTCGAGCAGCTCCTGTTCACCTCCCGGGGCGAGCGGGTCAACCGTCCCGACCTGGGGGCGGGGCTGCTGGAGCTCCTCTTCGCCGCGGCGAGCAGCGAGCTGGTGGCGGTCACCGAGCACCAGGTGGCGGCGTCCCTCTCCCGCTGGCTGGGCGAGCTGATCCTGGTCGAGGCGGTGCGCGTGGAGGCCTTCCAGAGCTCGCTCCGGGTCACCGTCCAGTACGTCCTGCGGCGCAACCAGCAGCGGGAGGTGGCGGTGTTCGAGCACGAAGGGGAGGGGGCGGCGTGAGCGTCTCGGCGCTCCAGGAGCGGCTCCTGCGCATGGGCCGGCGCGAAGTCGCCGCGGGCAGCCCGGATCTCGCGGGGCTGGACCACGTGGAGGCCCGGCAGACGGATGAGGAGCACTGGGAGCTGACCCTGTACTTCGTGCCGCCGTCCGGGAGAGGCGCGGCCGTGCCCGCCGGGATCGGCCCCGGAAACCTCCGGATCACACGGCAGGACGGCGGCGCGTTGCCGGGCGTCTGGGTGAAGGCGGTCGAGGTGCGGCAGGACGGCGACGAGACCCTCCTCGCCACGGTGGCGGTGACGGACCGGGCCCTGGCCGCGCGCCTGGCCGGCGATCCCGGCCCATACGCCCTTGAGATCGTAGATGTCGCCCGCATGGACCGCTACCTCTCCCGGAGTCTCTTCTATTGGACCGGCCGGGATACGGCCGTCGTGCCCGTCCTGCCCGCGGAGCGGCCGAACCTGCCTGCCCTGGCCGACATCGACTACCTGGCCAAGGATTTCCACAGCTTCCGCAAGCTGATGCTGGACCGGATGGCCCTCGCCCTGCCCCAGTGGCAGGAGCGCAACCCCGTGGACCTGGGTGTCGCGGTGGTGGAGGTGCTGGCCTACGCCGCGGACCACCTGAGCTACTACCAGGACGCGGTGGCCACCGAGGCCTACCTGGAGACCGCCCGCCAGCGGACGTCCGTGCGCCGCCACGTCCGGCTGCTGGATTACTCGCTCCACGAGGGGTGCAACGCCCGGGTCTGGCTGGAGATGCACGTGGACCCGGGCCGGAGCGACGAGGTCCTGCTCCCGGCCGGCACCGAGGTCCTGACCGGCGACCGCCGGCCCGGCGCCATCCCGGAGGAGTCCGAGGCGTACCGGGAGGCCCTGGCTGCGGGGGCCCAGGTGTTCGAGACGCTCCACGACGCCACCCTGCGGAGCGAGCACAACGTTTTCCAGCTCCACGCCTGGAGGCTCGCCGACTACCGCCTTCCCCCCGGGGCCACCCGGGCGGCCCTCGTGGGCCACCACCGGCGGCTCCAGCGGGGGGACGTTCTGGTGCTCCGCCAGGTGCGCAGCCCGCAGACGGGGGCGAAGGACGACGCCGATCCCCGCCAGGCCCACGCAGTCCGCCTCGCGGTGCCTTCCCGCCTCGACTGGGATGGCTCGGTGGAGATCACCGAGATCGCCTGGCACGAGGAGGACGCCCTGCCGTTCCCCCTCTGGGTTTCCCGCGAGGCCGAGGGGTGGTCCCGCTCCGACCTCGCGGAGGTCTACGGCAACGTGGTGCTGGCCGACCACGGCCGGACCGTGGTGGAGGAGCTTCCGGCCGTCCCCGCCCGGGAGCGCTACGCGCCGGTCCTCTCGCAGCGGCACCTGGTTTTCTCGGCGCCCTCCGATGCAACCGAGGCGGAGTCCCTGCCGGCGGTCGCCGCCGTGTTCCAGAACCCCGTCCGGGCACTGCCGGCCCTGGTGCTCTACGAGGTGAGCGAGGGCTACTTCTACCGCCATGCGGAGGCGCCGGCGCCGGAGGCCGCGCCGGAGTCCCCCGCTCTGGCGTCGGCGCGGGCTCTGGGGCTGGAGGCGGTGCTGGAGTCCATACCCGAGGAGAAGGAGGAACCCGCGCCGCCTCCGTTCCTGCGCCGGAGCCGCTTCGACCGCGCCTTCCACAAGGCCCTGGGCCTGCCGCCGCACGAGATGCCCCAGTCCGACGTCTGGACCGCCCGCAAGGACCTCCTCTGGAGCGGCCGGTTCGCCCGCGATTTCGTGGTCGAGCCCGAGGCCGATGGTCACGCCCGGCTCCGCTTCGGCGACGGCTTCCAGGGTCTGTCGCCGGCGCCCGGCTCCCGCCTCTGGGCGGTCTACCGCGTGGGCAACCCGGTCCGCGGCAACGTCGGCCCCGGCATGATCACCCAGCTCGTGGGGGACGGCTTCGGCGTCGCCGGTGCCCACAACTGCGTGCCGGCCCGGGGCGGCACCCTGCCCGAGGACGTGGAGACGGCCCGCAGGAACGCCCCGCAGGCCTTCCACTCCCAGCGGCGCTGCGTGACCGAAGGGGACTACGTGGCCTTGACCGAGCGCGTGCCGGGAGTCTTGAGGGCGCAGTGCGTGAAGAGCTGGAACGGCAGCGGCGTCACGGCCCTGGTGGCGGTCCAGCGGTCCGCGGGCCTGCCGGCCGACGAGGAGTTCCTCGGCCGGTTGAACGCGTACCTCCAGCCGTTTCTCGTCGTGGGGCACGAGTTGGAGGTCCGCCCCCCGGACCTGGTGCCCCTCCACATCGTCCTCGACGTGGAGGTCGCGCCCGGCCACCTCCGCAACCCGATCCGGGACGACCTCCTGCGGGTCCTGGGCGACCGCAACCTGCCCGACGGCCGGGTGGGCTTCTTCCACCCCGACCGCTTCACCTTCGGCGAGCCGGTCTACGCGAGCGACCTGATCGCCGCGGCCATGTCGGTCCACGGGGTCGCGAACGTCCAGGTCGTGGAGCTCCGCCGCCTGGGCCGGCCCCAGGGCGGCGAGATCGAGGCCGGGCGGATCGAGATGGACCGCCTGGAGATCGCGCAGTGCAGGAACACCCCCGGAGCTCCCCGCCAGGGTGTCCTCGAGCTGCGGCTGCGGGGTGGGCAGTGAACGGGCTCTCCGCGAAGCGCCGCGGCCCGGGGATCGCCCCCCGGCAGCGGGTCCTGGGCGAATCGGAGATCCACAACTCCCCGGGCCGGCCCGCGGTCTTCTGCCGGGTGGGGACCTACCCGTCCTTCCTCAAGATGATGCTGGACCGCCTGAGCGTCCAGCCGCCGTCCACCGAGGACGGAGGGGTGCGCCGGCTCCCGTTGAGCCACTGGAACGCCACCGACTCGGAGAACTGGCTCCAGGCCCTCCTCCAGGCCTGGGCCGTGGCCGGGGACGTCCTCACCTTCTACACGGAGCGGATCGTCAACGAGGCCTACCTGCGGACCGCCCTGGAGGACCTTTCGGTGCGCGAGCTGGTCCGCGCCCTGGACTATCGTCCCCAGCCCGGCACGGCCTCGCGCGCGCCCCTGGCCTTCACCGTGGCCGACGTGGCGGGCCTGCCCACCCAGGTCACCATCCCCCGGCGCACCACCCGCATTCAGAGCCTGCCGATCCGCCAGAACGCGCCCCAGACCTGGGAGACCCTGGAGGATCTGGAGGCCCGGGTGGAGTGGAACGAGCTGCGCCCGGCGCTCGACGCGGACGTCCCCGTCCCCGCCCTCACCGGCGCGGCCACGTCGCTCACCCTGCGCGGCGCCGTGGCCGGGCTGGACGCCGGCACGCCTCTTCTTCTCGGCGGCCGTACCCCGGAGGAGGACGGCGGCGGCCCGATCGCGTTCCTCCGCGCAGTCGAGCGCTTCGAGTTTCTCCTCGGCTCCGGCGGCGAGCCCCTGACCCGCCTCCTCTGGCAGGGGGAGCTCGATCCGTCCCGGCCGGAGCGCACCGTGATCGCGGACGGCCTCGGCGCCTCGGTCCTGCGCCGGCGCTGCCAGCTCTTCGGCTGCGATGCACCGGTCTGGAGCGATCTCCCTCCCGAGGTGGCGCGGCGATACTCCTCCGTCACCGGCGGCGTGCTGCGGTCCCCGGCGGGGAGCGGGACCTGGACCGCCGCGAACGAGGGGCTCCCGTCCCGCCCCCTGCGCTTCCTGGCCGCCGGGGCGGACGGCGCCCTCTACACCGGCGGCGCGGCCGGGGTCTTCCGCTCGCTCGACGGGGCCGCGAGCTGGACCTCGGTCAGCGAGGGGATCGCCCTCCTCGACCCTCAGACGCTGACCGTGGACGTGCGGGGGGTGCTCTGGCTCGGCACCACGGACGGCAAGGCCTACCGCTCCTTCGACCGGGGCGGCACCTGGGAGTCGGTGAGCGGCGGCACGATGAAGCGCAAGGGAGGGCGCTGGAAGGCGGTCTCGAGCCTCCTGCCCCAGGCGCCCGTGCACTGCCTCACGGCCGTGCTGGACGGCAGCGTCCTTCGCGTCTGGGCGGGGACCACCCAGGGTGTCTTCCGCTCGGACGATCCGGCGAACGGCTGGGAGCCGGTCAATTCCGGCCTGCCGGGCCTGAGCGAGGACACGGGCTTCGCCGACCTCCCCGTCTACGCCGTGGCCGCGGGTCCGAAGGAGGGGCTCGTGTTCGCGGGAACGGCCCAGGGGATCTTCCGCTCGGCCGACGGCGGCGGCACCTGGACGGCGGCGAGCCGCGGCCTGCCCGGGACCTCCGAGGAGACCGGCCTCTCGAAGACGGCCGTCCGCTGCCTCCTCGTCCACGAGCAGGGCCGGACGGGCACGGTGCGGATCTTCGCCGGCACCACCAAGGGAATCTACCGCTCGACCGACCTGGGGCGGAGCTGGCAGCCGGTCTCCCGCGGCCTGCCCGGGACCGACGGCCGCACCGGCGAGAGCGCCACGGCCGTGGACTGCCTGGCGAGCAGCGAGGACCCGCGCACCCTCGCCCTCTCCCTGTTCGCCGGCACGCCCGTGGGGCTCTTCGTGTCGGGAGACTGGGGTGAGACCTGGGACCGCGCCGGGGGACGGGACGCCGAGGCCGCGGTGACGGCGCTGGCCGTGGGCCCGGACGGCGCGGTCTTCGCGGCCACCCCGTTCGGGGGGCTCGCCGACGGCGACTGGCCGGGCTTCCGGATCGCGGGCCGGCAGGTGGACCTCGCCACGGTCGAGCCCTCGATCCTTGCGGGCGGCTGGGCCGTGCTCTACCAGACCCGGGAGGGCGAGGGCCCCCTCGTGGGGATGTACCGGATCGCCGCCGTGCACACCGTGCGCCGGCAGGACTTCACCCTCGACCGGCTGGTCACCCGGCTGGAGGTGGAAACGACAGAGAACCTGGGGGTCTTCGACCTGCGCACGGCCGTGGTCTACGCGGCGAGCGAGGACCTGGAGCCCTGGCGGGAGGCCGTCCCCCGCCTGGAGCCCCTGGACCCGGTGCGGGTCCGCCTCGACCGCCGCCTCCTCGCGCCCTTCCCCTTCAAGCGGCGGGTGATCGTCCAGGGCAAACCCCTCCGCGTCCGCTTCGCCGCCGGCGACCCGCTGGTGCTCGCGCCGGTCGAGGAGGGCCGGGAGGCGGTTCCCCTGGAGCCGGACGAGGAGCTCCAGGCCCTCGGGCCGCCGCAGGGAGAGGGCGACACCGTCACCCTGCACGTCCGCCGGCCGGGCGACGGCCTCGGCGGCCTGGTCGAGGTCGCCCGCAGCCGCATCCTCTGGCAGCCCGCCCTGTCCGGGGACGAGACGTTCGGCGAGGCCCGGGATGCCGAGACCGCGGCCGAGGAGACGGCCGATCCGCGGCGGCCTACGGTCCTCCTCCTCGATCCGCCCCTCTCCCGCTGCCACGACCCCCGGACCGTGGTGATCTGGGCCAACGTGGCCGAGGCGAGCCAGGGGGGCACGGCCTCCCGGGAGGTCCTGGGGAACGGCGACGCCTCCCAGGCTCACCAGCGCTTCACCCTGCGCCAGCCCCTGACCTGGCTGCGGGCGGCGAGCGAGAGAGGGCTCGAGCCCGAGTTGGAGATCCGCGTCAACGACGTGCTCTGGAAGGAGGTCCCGTCGCTCTACGAGGCCGGCCCGCGCGACCAGGTCTACATGATCCGCCCCGGTCCCAACGGGCTGCCCATGGTGGTCTTCGGCGACGGCGTCCACGGCGCCCGCCTGCCCACCGGACAGGAGAACGTGGCGGCTGTCTACCGCACGGGCATGTGGACGGACGCGCCGGATGCGGGCCACATCATCCTCCTCCAGGTCCGGCCCTTCGGCGTGCAGGCGGTGACGAACCCGCTCGCGGCGCCTCCGGGCACGCCTCCCGAGGCCCCCGGGGAGGTCAAGGAGCGGGCGCCGCGCTCGGTGCGCACCCTGGGCCGCATCGTCTCGCTCAGCGACTACGAGGATTTCGCCCATACCTTCCCCGGGGTGGCCCGCGCCCAGGGCCGGGCGTTCTGGTCCGGCGGCTGCCACCTGGTGCACCTCACCGTGGCCCCGGCCGGAGGCCGCGTCCTGGAGGAGGGGGACTCCCTCCCCGTGGACCTCGCCCGGGCGATCGACAAGGTGCGGGAGGCACCGCGGCCGGTGCGCATCGACGGCTGGCGGCGGGTGACGTTCGACCTCTCGGCCCGGGTGGTGGTGGACCGGCGTTACCGCCTCCCCGCGGTGGAGGCCGCGGTCCGCCAGACGCTGGCCGAGGTCTTCTCCTTCGACCGCGCCCGCTTCGGCCAGACCCTCACGTCCGCCGGCATCGTGACCCTCGTCGAAGGGGTCGAGGGCGTGGTGGCCGTGGACCTCCAGTCCTTTCATCCCACGGGCACGCCGGCCGAGATCCGGACGCACCTCCGGGCCGAGCCGGCCCACGATGTGGACGGCCGCATCGAGCCGGCCCAGCTCCTCCTCCTCAATCCCGGGGGGGTTTCCCTCCGCATGGAGACGGCGCCGTGAGCAGCTCGGACTTCCTCTACAGGCTCCTTCCGCGGTTCATCCGCTTCCGCGACGCCTACGAGGGCGAGCCCCTGCGCGCCTTGATGGCGGTCCTGGAGGAGCAGTACCGGGTCCTCCAAAAGGACCTGGAGATCACGTACGACAACTGGTTCATCGAGACCTGCGAGCCCTGGGTGGTGCCCTACCTCGGCGACCTCCTGGGGGTAAGGGGCCTCGCGGATCCCAAGCACTTCGTCTTCAGCCAGCGCACCCAGGTGGCCAATACCATCGCCTACCGGCGCCGCAAGGGGACGGCCACCACTCTCGCCCGCGTGGCCCACGACGCCACCGGCTGGTACGCCCATGTGGTCCCGGGCTCGGACTCCCTCGTCCTGACCCATTCCCTGCGCTTTGCCGGCCCGGCCCGGCGCGGCACCGTGGACCTCCGCGACGCCAGCGAGCTCGAAGACGTTCGCAGCCCGTTCTCCCGCCTCGCCCGCACGGTGGACCTGCGCAAGCCCGGCGACGCAGCCGGCGGCGGTCTGGCGCCGACGGTCCCTGGCGGGCCGGGCCTCGCCGGCCTCTCGTCCCTGGCCCTCTACCTCTGGCGCCTCCAGAGCTACCCCGTGGAGAACGCCACCGCCCGGCGGCTGGGGACCGCGGACGGGTACCAGCGCTACACCGTCAGCCCCTTCGGGAACGACCGGCCCCTGTTCAACCAGCCGCGCACCCCCTCGGACCTCTACTTCGTCGCCACCGAGGAGAGCGTGCCCGGGAGCCTCCGCCGCGGTCCGCTGGCCGCCGAGATCGAGGGTCGCCGACGTCAGGAGCGGACCGCCACGGATTTCTTCGGCGACCCCCCGGTCTTCCAGGTCTTTCTCCGCAAGCGCGGGGAGCCCGAGGCCCGGCCCGTGCCGCCCGAGGCGGTCCTCGTCTGCGACCTGTCGCGGGAGATTCCCTCTCGCAGCCACTGGTCTTTCCGGCAGGTCCAGCCGGGCGGAAGGACGGTGGACCGCCCCGTGCTCGTGGCCGTGGACCCGGAGTTGGGGCGGATGGTGGTGCCCGCCGCGGCCGGGATCGAGGACGTCGAGGTCAGCTACAACTACGCCTTCAGCGCGGATGTCGGCGGCGGACCCTACGGCCGGCGGGATACCCTGACCGAGCCGGATGCGGAGACCTGGGAGGCCGTGGTCTCGTCCCAGACCACCGACGAGCGGGTGGTCGGCAGCAGCGCCGCCGGGCCCGTGCGCAATGCGGCGGGCGAGGAGATCCGGCTGTACCCGGATCTGCGGAGCGCCTTGGCCGCCTGGCGAAGGGCGGCGCCGCGCAAGGCCCTCCTGCGGATCCTGGACAACGCCCTCTACACCTTCGACACGGGTGAGGTCCTGGATCTGCAGCCCGACGGCCCGGCGCAGCTCTCTGTCGAGGCGGCGGACGGCCGCTGCCCCTGCCTCGTTCTCCGCAAGGGGCTCACCCTGCGAGGGCCCCGGCTGGACTCCAGCCGGGGCGAGCGCCTCGTAGTGACGCTCAACGGCCTGTGGATCGACGGGCCGGTCACCGTGGAAGGGGATCTGGACCTGGAGATCGTCCACTGCACCCTGCGGCCGGGTCCGGGGCGCGGCCTCTCGGCGGCCGGGGCCGGGAGCCGGGCGCGGCTCACCCTGGACTCCAGCATCGTGGGCGCCCTGCAACTGTCCCGGATCATGGAGGGCCTGGAGGCGCGGGACAGTCTCGTGGACGGCGGCTCCGGTGCGGCCGTGGCCGCTCCCGGAGAGGACGGCGAGGAGGCGTACGGTCCGCCCGCCACCCTGGAGCGTTGTACGATCCTCGGGTCCGTCTCCGTGGAACGGCTGACCCTGGCGGAAGACGTCCTGTTCACCGCTCCGGTCACCGTCCGCCAGCACTGGCTCGGCGAGGTGCGGTACTGCCATGTGCCCGAGGGCTCCCGCACGCCGTCCCGCCTCCGCTGCCAGCCCGAAGGGGAGGGCGGCCCCCTGCGGCCCGCGTTCGTTTCGACGCGCTTCGGCCACCCGGGGTACGCCCAACTCAGCCGGCAGTGCCCGCGGGAGATTGCCGACGGAGGCACGGAGGGATCGGAAATGGGGGTCTTCCATCATCTCTTTCAGCCCTACCGGGAAGCTCGGCTGCCCACCACTCTGGAGGAGTACGTCCCCTGGGGGTTCGAGCCCCGGATCGTCTATGTCACGTGAGCCGATGACACCGCTTGGGGGAGGGAGGCGATGAGCGGACAGCGCCGGGGCGACTTCTCCCGCTTCCCCTTCGATCCCCGGAAGCACTGGAGCGCCGTGCTCCTGCAGCAGGGGCGCGTCCAGCTCGACTCCGACTGGAACACCCAGGTGGACATCCTCGACCACCGGCTGCGGAGCGGCGCGGCGGACCTGGTCGGGCCGGCCGGCGGTCCCGCGGGCCACGTCGGCTTCGAAATCCTGCCGGGCTACGGCCTCCTCTTCGACGGCAAGGACGACTTCGTGGTCCTCGGCGGCCGGGGGGGGCACACCTTCAGCCCGGCGGGCGCCTGGACGATCGAGGTCTGGTTCACCCCGCAGCGGGGGGAGGGGGCGATCGTCAGCAGGGCAGTGCGCCGGGGGGAGAAGGACTACTTCGACGAGTTCTTCCTCACCATCGAGGCGGACCGCCGGGTGCGCTTCCATCGCGAGGGGTTCTCCGCCGAGGACCCGGCCACCCGCGACCCCCTGGAGCTCGGCAAGCGAGCCCACGTGGCCCTCACCTGCGGCGAGGAGGGCTCGCGCATGTACGTGAACGGCCGCCTCGCCGCCCGGGACGCCCGGGGTTTCCCCCTCCAGCCGGGCGCCGAGGCCGTCCTGCGGCTCGGGTCCGCCTTTGCCTCGGGCAAGCCCCTCTTCCCCTACAACGGCCTGATCCACGAGCTGCGCTTCTGGGGGACCGGCCGCTCGCCGGACGACGTCCAGCGGGCCGCCGGCGGCGAGGAGCTGACCGGCCGCGAGGACGACCTCCTCGGCTGGTGGCGGTTCGACCAGGGCTACGGGCAGGTGGTGGACGACCGCACGCCCCTGGGCAACCGCGCCCTCCTCGGGGACGGCCGCAGGGAGAACCGGCCGAAATGGGTGCTCCGCAGCCTCCACGTCGGGCCGGGCCGGTACTACGTGGACGGCGTCGCCTGCGCCAACGAGGAGCGGGTCCACTTCGTCCGCCAGCCGGACCTCCCCGGAGCAGCCCTCCCTCCCCTCGGCTCGTCGTCCCTCTGCCTTTTCTACCTCGACGTCTGGGAGCGTTCGATCACCGCCCTGGAGGACCCGGACCTCCTGGAGGTCGCCCTGGGCGGGGCGGACACCACGACCCGGGCAAAGACCGTGGCCCAGGTCAAGGCCGTGCTCGTCGAGGACCCCGGGGAGAGCGACCCGGAAAACCTCCGCGAGGCCGTGCACACCCTGCCCGAATGGCGGGACCTCCTCGCCCGGGAAGGGTCCCGCGGCACGCTCAAGGCCCGTCGGCGGCCCGGCGCCGTCGAGACCCTCGGCAACCTCCTCTACCGGGTGGAGATCCACGACGGCGGCTGGGTCCACGGCGGGCCCCGGCCCGAGGACGGCCCCGGTGCCGGAACGACGATCGAGCGGATCAGCCAGTCCGGGGACGTGACGAGCGTCACCCCTGTCGAGCCGTCCGGACTGCGGCCGGGGCAGTGGATCGAGGTCTTCGACGCCGGGCGGAACGGGGCCGCCGTCCTCGCCCGCGTCCGGAAGGTGGAGGAGGACAAGCGGACCCTGACCGTGGCCGAGGATCTCTCGTCGCTCGCGACCGGGCGGGACGTCCGGTTCCGGCCCGTGGCCACCTTCAAGTGGTCCCGCGGCAACGGCGCGGCAGCCTGGCCCACGCTGGCGATCGAGGCCGGCAGCCGGTCCGTGCGCCTGAAGGACCTCGGCCGGGACGACCTCGACCTGCGGGAGAGGGACTGGGTGGAGCTCGTCGACGACGCCTCCGTGCTCCAGGGGTGGGCCGAGACCCTGCTGCAGGTGGAGTCCGTCAACCCCGCGAGTCGGGAGGTGACCCTGGCCACCGCCCTCTCGGGCCGGGTCGGCCGCAACACCGCGCTCCACCCCCTGCTGCGGCGGTGGGACTCCGACCGGGCCTTCGGAAACCGCGCCTCCGGCGCAGTCCCCCTGGCGCTCGACTGGCTCCCGCTCGAAGCCGGGATCGAGGCGCAGTTCGATCCGTCCGGCTTCTATCGCGGCGGAGACCACTGGTGGCTGCCCGTCCGCTCGGCCACAGGTGACGTGGAGTGGCCCTCGGACGCCGCCGGCCCGGTGGCCCGGCCGCCGGACGGCACGTTCCACCGCTACGCCCCGCTCGCCTTCCTCGTCTCCGACGAGGAGGGGCTCCGCGTCGTCGACTGCCGCAAGACCTTTCAGCCCGTGACCACCGGGGCCGTGAGCAAGGCCGGAGACACCATGGACGGCTCGCTCCTGGTGCGGGGAGACGTCTCCGCCGAGGGCGCGGTGAGCGCCACCGTCCTCCACGGCGCTCTGGGCACGCCGGGGAGCGTGGGGACCGACGCGCTGGCGGACGGCGCCGTGACGCCGGACAAGCTGGCCGGAGGGATCGCGACCCTCCCTCCAGGGGCCTCGATCCTCACCGGCTCGTCCGCGGCTCCCCCGGGGTTCCTTTCCACAGGCTTCTCCATGACCCTGACCAACGCCGCGCCCGTCTGGACCATCCGCCGCGAGATCCCCCGGACGCCGGACGGGCGGCTGGAGGCGGCGGTGGCCTGGGGCAGGGTCTACGTCGTCCTGGCCTCCGGCGAGCTCTGGGAATTCGATCCCGGGACCGGCGGCTGGCAGACCCGGCGCCCATGCCCCGAGGCCCGCCAGGGCTGCGCGGTCGCCTCCGTGGGGGAGAAGATCTACGTCCTGGGCGGCCTTGATGCCCAGGACCGGCCGTCGGCGAGCGTCTTCGAGTACGACCCCGCCACCGACCGCTGGACCGGCAAGGCCCCCCTGCCCACCCCCCGCTGGCGCCTCTCCGCCGCGGTTTGGGGAGGCACCCTCTTCGCCCTCGGGGGCCTGCGCCACCGCGAGCGGGTGGTGGACGTCAACGAGGCCTACGATCCGTCTGCGGACACCTGGACCGCCCAACGGTCCATGCCGGGCCCCCGCCATAGCTTCGGCGCCGGGGTGCTGGGCGACCGGCTCTACGCTGTGGGGGGCGAGGGCCGGGGCCTCTTCGGCATCGGCCGCATGCTCGCCGTCCACAACTTCTGCTACCACGCCGCCACCGACCGCTGGGAGCACCACCGCATGCCCCTCACCTCCCCCCGCTCCGGCCACGCCGTGGCCGTGGCCGCGGGCCGGCTCTTCGTGATCGGAGGAAGGGAGCCCTTCGGGGAGACTGCGTCGGTGGAGAGCTTCGACCCGGCCGCCAACCTCTGGACGAGCAGCACGCCCCTGCCCCAGGCGACCGCGGTGGCCGCGGCCGCGGGGGTGGAGGGGACGCTCTACGTCATCGGGGGGAAGACGTCACCCGAGGCCCGCTCGGTGCTCGT
>DASQEB010000298.1:0-2248 GCA_035633875.1 Thermoanaerobaculia bacterium | reverse complement strand
TTCCGGGCGGGGGCGGTCTCCTACGTCCCCGCCCCCTCCCCCGCCGGGCTCTCGAGCTTCACCCCCCCCTGGCGGACCAGGTACTCCTCGACAAAGAGGAGGCGGTCCGAGCCGGCGCGGCGGATCACGGCGAGAAGGTCGTTCATGGTCGTGACCTCCTCGAGCTGCTCCTCGACGAACCAGTCGAGGAAGCGGACGGCCACGTAGCTCCGGTCCTCCTTGGCGACCTCCACCAGGTCGTAGATCTGGCGGGTGACCTCCTGCTCCCACTCCAGGGCGGAGGCGACGGCCTCCTCAGCGGAGGCGAAGTCGTCCTTCGGCGCCGGCAGGTCGGGAATGCGGACCCGGCCGCCCACGTCGTTGATGAACTTGACGAACTTCATGGCGTGCACCCGCTCCTCCTCGGACTGGCGGTAGAAGAAGGCGGCGAGCTGGGGCAGGGTCTCGGAGTCGAAGTAGGAGGCGATCGCAATGTACTGCATCGAGGCCCCCATCTCGTTTCCGATCTGCTGATTGAAGGCCTGGATCAGTCGTTCGCTGGCAAGCATGTGGATCTCCCTCGCGTCACGTTAATGGATGTGGAATACCCGGGCGGCGCCTCAACACTCGATGACGTTGATGGCCAGCCCTCCCCGGGAGGTCTCCTTGTACTTGGTCTTCATGTCGGCGCCGGTCTCGCGCATGGTCTTGATGACCCGGTCCAGCGACACCTTGTGCGAGCCGTCGCCCCGGAGCGCGATGCGGGACGCGTTGATGGCCTTGACCGAGCCCATGGCGTTGCGCTCGATGCAAGGGATCTGCACGAGCCCGCCCACCGGGTCGCAGGTCAGCCCCAGGTTGTGCTCCATGCCGATCTCGGCGGCGTTCTCAATCTGCGCGTTGGTCCCACCCAAGGCGGCCACCAGCCCGGCCGCGGCCATGGAGCAGGCCACCCCCACCTCCCCCTGGCAGCCGACCTCGGCGCCGGAGATGGAGGCGTTCTCTTTGTACAGGATGCCGATCGCCCCGGCAGTCAGGAGGAAGCGGATGACGCCGTCCTCGTCCGCCCCCGGGGTGAACTTCCGGTAGTACTGGAGGACAGCCGGCACGATGCCCGCCGCGCCGTTGGTGGGGGCGGTGACCACCCGGCCGCCGGCCGCGTTCTCCTCGTTGACGGCCAAGGCGAAGAGATTGACCCAGTCGAGCACGGTGAGCGGGTCCTTGAGGGCGTCCTCCGGACGGGAGGTCAGCTCCTGGTAGAGGGCCGGGGCCCGCCGGGGGACCTTGAGGCCGCCCGGGAGCACGCCCTCCTGCCGGCAGCCGCGCTCGACGCAGCGCTGCATGGCGTCCCAGATCCGCAGGAGCCCCGCGCGGATCTCGCTTTCGCTCCGCCAGACCTTCTCGTTCTCCAGCATCAGCTCCCAGATGGCGAGACCGTGCTCGTCGCCGAGCTCCAGCAGCTCCTGGCCGCTCCCGAAACGGAACGGCACCGGGGTCGTGTCCTCGACGAGGTGGTCCTCGCCCGAAGCCCCCTCGTTGATCACGAAGCCGCCCCCCACCGAGTAGTAGATGCGCTGCTCGATCTCCTGGCCGGAGGCGTCCAGGGCCGTGAAGCGCATGCCGTTCGAATGGAGGGGGAGGAGGTCCTTGCGGTTGAAGACCAGGTCCTCCTTCTCCTGGAACGGGACCGGCTGCCGGCCGAGGAGCGAGATCCGCCCCTCGGAGCGGATGGCCGCCACCCGGGGCGTCACCATGTCCGGGTCGATCCCTTCGGGGGTCTCCCCTTCGAGCCCCATGAGCACGGCACGGTCGGTGCCGTGCCCCTTGCCGGTCATGGCGAG
Source organism: Thermoanaerobaculia bacterium (assembly GCA_035633875.1). Classification (GTDB taxonomy): domain Bacteria; phylum Acidobacteriota; class Thermoanaerobaculia; order Multivoradales; family UBA5704; genus DATARR01. Next base: position 428 of record DASQEB010000298.1, on the reverse strand, counting down.
GGACCCGAACAGCTCGGCCTTGATCGCGGCGGTCCGGTCCAGGAGGCCCTCGGCCTCCAGCCTCTGGGCAAAGCGGCGGGCCGCCCGCATGGGGCCGACGGTGTGGGAGCTGGACGGGCCGATCCCGATGGTGAAGAGGTCGAAGGTGCTGATCGCCATGAAAAGGTGCGCCCTCCGCGCGGGGGGATTGTATAGCGGTGGGAGGAATCCCGGCCGGATCGGCGCATCCGCGGACGGACCGCCTCCGCCCTTCTCAACCGGAAAGCCCGCCGGAAGCTTCCATCGTCTCCGTCCGAGGTCCCCAGCCCGCCTCGCTCCGCCCGTCTGATGTTGGGGACGTTCCCGTTCCCATCTCCCAGCGCCCCAGGGGCGCCGTCCGGTTAGCCCAGGGCGGAAGCCCTGGGCGAGGGAAACGCCGCCCCGGCCTT
>DASQEB010000297.1:0-18836 GCA_035633875.1 Thermoanaerobaculia bacterium | reverse complement strand
TCACCGGGAGAGAGGGTGAGATCCGGGTCAGGACCAGGAACGAGCCGCCCGGGTGGTTGCGGGTCGAAGTCATCGACAATGGGCGGGGCATCGACGCCGGGGCGCTGCCGCGGATCTTCAACGCCTTCGAGCAGGGCGGGCGGCAGGTCACCCGCCGCTTTGGCGGTCTCGGATTGGGGCTCGCCATCAGCAGATCGCTGGTGGAGCTCCACGGCGGCTCGATTTCGGCGCACAGCGAGGGCCTGGGCCAGGGAGCCACGTTCACCGTGGAACTCGCCGCCGTGCCCGCCCCGCCCTCCCACAGAGCACCGGAGGAAGGCGTCTGGAACGAGCCCCGGTGCTCCCTCCACGTGCTCCTGGTGGAAGACCACGCCGATACGGCCGAGGCGCTGGCCGACCTGCTGCGGGATCGAGGCCACCGGGTCACCGTGGCCCCCACGCTCGCAGAGGGACGAGAGGCCGCCCGGGCGGTTCAGGAGGGGGACGATCCGTTGGACCTGATCGTCAGCGACCTCGGCCTGCCGGACGGCAGCGGGCTCGACCTGATGCGCGAGATGGTGTCCCGCTACGGCCTGCGGGGGATCGCCCTCTCGGGCTACGGCATGGACGAGGACGTCCGCCGGAGCCTGGAGGCCGGATTCGTCCTGCACCTCACCAAACCGGTGTCCCCTGCAGCGCTGATGACAGCCCTCCACGAAGCCGCAGCGAAGAGCCAGTGAGGCCTTCGGCCTCAAAACGACGGAAATGCGCCGCGTACGACAGACCGTTGTCCGCAGACGACGGAAATGCGCCGCGTACGACGGAGCACCGTCTCGAGACGCCGAAAATTCGCTGAGTACGATGGCCGTTCGAGCGCGGACTGGCTCGGGTTTTGCTACACCTGTTCTGGTTGCACATGGCTCCTGCCCACAAACTCGCGGTCAATCCTGGAGGAAGTCGTACTTGATCCGGCAAGAAGAGCCGCTCGCCACACTGGACTGCCTTTCGGGTGGCGGGGAGATGGGAGCGCTGATGCGCTCGTTCGGCTGGTCGTCCTCGCCCTTCGGCCCGGTCGGGGGCTGGCCCCAGAGCCTGCGCACGGCGGTCAGCATCCTGATCAACTCGCGGTACCCGATGTTTCTCTTCTGGGGACCGGCCCTTGCCCAGCTTTACAATGACGGCTACCGGCCCATCCTCGGGGCCAAGCACCCCTGGGCCCTCGGCCGCCAGGGGCCGGAGGTCTGGCCCGAGATCTGGGACACGATCGCCGCGGACACCGCCGAGGCGCGGACGGTGCCTGAAGCCTGCCGCCTGGCCGCCCGGGTGCTGGAGGACAACGCCGCGGACCTCCCCTTCGCCCTGGTGTACCTGTTCGAGGAAGGCGGTCGCCGGGCCCGTCTCGCCGCCTCGGCCGGTGTCGAGGAAGGGGAGGAGGACGTCCGCAAGAGCCGTGAACCGGGCTTCCGCCGCCACCTGACCAAACCGGTCAATCCCCAGGCCCTCCAGACCGCCATCCAGGAGGTGGCTCTCCCGTGAGCCGCCGGACGACCCTGGTGCGGAGCGCCGCCCTGGCCGCGGTCTACTTCGCCACGGGTCGTATCGGCCTCCTGCTGCCCATCGTCCAGGACAACGTCACGCTCCTCTGGGCGCCGTCGGGCATCGCCCTGGCCTCGGTCCTCCTCTTCGGCCCGCGGCTCTGGCCTGGGATCTTCCTCGGTGCCTTCCTGGTGAACCTTTCGACCGCGGCACCCGCGGGCGTGGCCCTCGCCACCGCCACCGGCAATACCCTGGAAGCTCTGGCCGGGCTGTGGCTCCTCCGGGAGGTGGCAGGGTTCCAGACCTCGCTTGAGCGGGTCCGGGACGTCCTCGCCCTGACCGTCCTGGCAGCAGGCGGCGCTCCGATCGTGGGCGCCACCTTCGGGGCGACGAGCCTGTTCCTCGGGGGCGTGCTGCCGGCCGATCAGGTGGCCGCCGTCTGGACGTACTGGTGGCTGGGAGACGCCATGGGAATCCTCCTGGTGGCTCCGGTGCTGCTGACCTGGGCAAGCACCCGACCCCGGCGCGACGGGTCGCCCCCGCGGGTCCTGGAAGCCTTGGCGCTCCCGGTCCTGCTGGCGCTGGCGAGCCTCCTCAGCCTCGGTACCTGGATCGACGAATCCGTTACCAATCCTCCTCTCTCCTTCACGGTCTTTCCTTTCCTGGTCTGGGCGGCTCTGCGCTTCGGCCAGCGGGGCGCCGTGAGCATCAATCTGCTGGCGGTGAGCATCGCCATCTGGGCAACCCTCCGGGGCTTCGCTCCGTTCGCCCGGGGGACGCTCGAGGAGCGGCTGGTCTATCTCCACACCTACATGACGGTGGCGGCGGTGACCTCCATGCTCCTCGCCGCCATCCTGGCGGAGCGTTTCCGGGCGGAGGAGGCCCTGCGGGAGAGCGAGGAGCGGCTGCGCCTGGCCCTGGACGCCGGCCGGTGCGGGGTCTGGGACTGGGATCTGCAGAAGGACCGCATCACCTGGTCCGACCTGATCTACGAGTTCCACGGCCTCGCTCCGGGGACGTTCGGCGGACGGGTGGAGGACTTCGCCGTTCTGGTCCACCCGGAGGACCGCGAGCGGGTTTCGGAGGCCATCCGCCGATCGGTAGAGACCGGGCAGGACTACCAGGCCGAGATGCGGGTCGTGCAGCCGAATGGGGCGGTGCGCTGGATCTCCACCAACGGCCGGGTCTATCGCGACGAGTCGGGGCGCCCGGTCCGCATGCTCGGCGCGACCCTGGACGTCACCGAGCGCCGGCAGGCCGAAGAGGAACTGCGGCAGGCCATGGCCGCGGCCGAGGAGGCCAACGAGGCCAAGGACCGCTTCCTCGCCACCCTTTCCCACGAGCTCCGCACCCCCCTCACCCCCGTGCTGGCGATCGTCTCCCGCCTCGAGGAGGATGAACGGGCGCGGGGCTTCAAGGACGATCTGGTGAGGATCCGCCGCAACGTGGAGCTGGAGGCCCGTCTCATCGACGACCTCCTCGACCTCACCCGCGTCGCCCGTGGCAAGCTCGAGCTCCACCCCGAGATCGCCGATGCCCGCAAGATGGTCGAGCACACCCTCCAGATCTGCTGTGAGGAGGCTACGGCCTCCGGCCGGCTCCGGGTGGTGACCGACTTCCAGGCCGGAGACCACCGGATCTGGGGCGACCCCTCGCGAGTCACCCAAATCCTGTGGAATCTCCTCAACAACGCCATCAAGTTCACTCCTGCCGGCGGCACGATCACCATCCGCTCGTGGCGGGAGGAGGGGCCCACGCTGGTCCTGGAGGTGGGGGACACCGGGATCGGCATCGAGCCCGAGCGGCTCCCCCAGATCTTCGGAGCCTTCGAGCAGGCCCATGCCCGGAGCCGCCGCATCGGCGGCCTTGGCCTCGGGCTCGCCATCAGCCACACCATCGCCGAGATGCACGGTGGGAGCCTCACCGCCCGCAGCGAGGGCCCGGGCCGGGGAGCCACCTTCTCCCTCCGGCTCCCGGTCGGTGCGCTGCCCGTGCTGGACGCACCGGAACCACGGGCCGAGTCGCAGCGGCCGGAGGCGTTGGCGGCGCGGTCCCTCACCATCCTCCTCGTCGAGGACCATGCCGACACGGCCGAGGCCATGGCCGACCTCCTTGGCCTGCTGGGCCACCAGGTGATCACGGCGGGCTCCGTCGCCGCGGGACTGGCTGCCGCCGAACGGGCCTGGACGAACGGCGGCCTCGACCTGGTGGTGAGCGACCTGGGCCTGCCGGACGGCTCGGGCGTGGACCTCATGCGGGAGCTGTCCGGCCGCTACGGGGTTCCCGGGATCGCCCTGTCCGGGTACGGCATGGAGGAAGACATCCGGCAGAGCCTCGAGGCGGGGTTCAGCAGACATCTGACCAAACCGGTCAATCCGCAGTCGCTCAAGGCGGCGCTCCAGGAGGTGGCGGGGAACAAGCGGGCCCACCCGGGGAGGTGAGAGCCCCGGGGCGGGCAGGACTCTCCGGTTTGCCGCCGACCCCGGGCGGGCTCCCCATCGTCGGTTCGCCTCTGTGAGCCTGCGGGCGAGCCTGGCAGTCCGGCCTTCTGGCGCGGAATCTGCTAGGGAGCCGCGATCGTGGATGGTCTGTCGAAGGAGTCTCGACAGGGAAGAGCGATTCTGAGGCGCTACGGCGCCGCGACCGCCGCCGTGGTCGTGGCGCTCGTCGTCAAGCTCCTGCTGGACCACACGGTCGAGACCGGGGCTCCGTTCCTGCTGTTCCCCCTCGCGATCCTCGTCGCCGCATGGTTCGGCGGCCTCGGACCGGGTCTCTTCGCCACCGCCCTGGCCACGGTCATGGCCGCCTCCTTCCTGGTCCCCGATGCCCAGGTGAGCCCGGCCGTGGTGGCCCGCGGGGTCGTTTTCGTCCTCCAGGGGATCGGGATCAGCCTCATCGCCCTCGCCCTCCAGCGGGCGAAGGAGAAGGCCGAGCAAGATGCCCGGCGAGCCCAGGCCACGGCCGAAGAGCTGAGGCGGCGGGACGACCAGATCCTCCTCATCACCAATTCCCTTCCCGTCCTCATTTCTTACATCGACAGCAGTCACCGGTACCGCTTCGTCAACCAGGCCTATGAAGACTGGTTCGGGCTGCCTCGGAAGGAGATCCTCGGCCGGCACGCCCGCGAGATCCTCGGGGACTCCGCCTACGACTCCCTCCGGCCCTTCTTCGACGAGGCCCTCACCGGCCAGCTCGTCACGTATGAGAGGGAGGTGCACTACCTCCGGGCCGGCACCCGCGAGGTCAACGCCACCTATGTCCCCCACGTCGGCGAGGGCGGCCGGGTCGAGGGCTTCATCGTCCTGGTGGCCGATGTCTCCGAGCGCAAGAGGGTCGAGCGCGAGCTGGCCGAGGCCAACCGCCGGGCGGCGATCATCCTGGAGAGCATCAGCGAGATCTTCTTCTCCGTGGACCGGGACTGGCGGCTCACCCTGGTCAACCAGCACTACCGGGAGAATCCCCTGCCCGGGGCCGAGCGCGTCCGGGTGGGGGAGGTCCTCTGGGATCTCTTCCCCGAGCTTGTCGGCACTCCCGTCGAGGAGCGGTATCGCCACGCCATGGACACGGGCGAGCCCGTCCGCTTCGAAGCGAGCGGCGTGCTCTCCGGCCGCTGGTACGAGATCCGCGTCTATCCCTCTGCCGAGGGCCTCTCCGTCTTCGCCACCGATCTGACCGAACGCAAGCAGGCCGAAGAGGCCGTGCGGTCGGCGAAGGAGGCGGCCGAGCGGCAGTCCTCTCAGCTCCAGGGGCTCGCCCGGGCCGCCGTGGCGGTCAACGCCGCCCTATCCGTTGAAGAGGCCCTGGAGGTCATCACCGACCAGGCCCGGGAGATCGTCGGTGCTCACCAGAGCGTCATCAGGATGACCGTGGACGGCGATCTGGACGATCCCTCCGCGGACCGGCATCCCGGGGAGATCGCCGTCCCTCTCGTCGGACGCGACGGAAAGAACATCGGCGTCCTCCAGCTCTCCGGCAGAACCGACGGCGAGCTCACACCGAGCGATGAGGCCATCCTCGTCCAACTCGCCCAGATGGCCGCCGTGGCCATCGAGAACCAGCAGCTCTACCGCGCCGCCCAGGCGGCACGGGCTGAGGCCGAGACGGCCAACCGCATGAAGGACCAGTTCCTCGCCACCCTTTCCCATGAGCTGCGCACGCCGCTCAACGCCATCTTCGGCTGGGCGCAGCTCCTGCGCGCCGGCAAGCTGGACCCGGCCACCGTCGAGCGGGGGGTGGAGACCATCGAGCGCAACGCCCGCGCCCAAAAGCAGCTCATCGACGATCTCCTCGACGTCTCCCGCATCATCTCCGGCAAGCTGCGGCTCGAAATGCAGCCGGTCGAGCCCGCCGGCGTCGTCGAGGCCGCCCTGGAGACCATCGCTCCCGCCGCCCAGGCCAAGGGGGTCTCCCTGCGGCGCCGGGTCTCCCGCACCGGCCTCGTGGTCGGCGATCCCCAGCGCCTCCAGCAGGTCGTCTGGAACCTCCTCTCCAACGCCGTCAAGTTCACCCCCAAGGGGGGGGAGGTGCGGGTGAGCGTCGAGGCCCTCGACGGACACACCGAGATCACCGTGGCCGACACCGGGCAGGGTATCGCCTTGGAGTTCCTGCCCCACGTCTTCGAACGTTTCCGCCAGGCCGATCCGTCCTCGACGCGTCGCCACGGCGGCCTGGGGCTCGGGCTCGCCATCGTCCGTCAGCTCGTCGAGCTGCACGGAGGCACCGTCCGTGCCGAGAGCCCCGGCGAGGGCCGCGGCGCCACCTTCGTCGTCTCCCTCCCCCTGGCGGTCTCCAGCGAGCCCGAAGAGAGGCGGCGAACGCAGGCCGCCGACGGCGGCAGCCGGTCCGTTTCCCTTGAGGGCGTGCGCGTCCTCGTCGTCGACGACGAGGCGGACGCACGCGACCTGCTCGGCCAGATCCTCTCCCGTTCCAATGCGGAAGTCGCCGTGGCCGCCTCCGCCGCCGAGGGGCTGGAGGTTCTCGAGCGCTTCCAGCCTCACGTCATCGTCAGCGACATCTCTATGCCGGGGCAGGACGGTTATGACTTCATCCGCACCCTCCGCAAACGCGGCCACCACCTCCCGGCCGCAGCCCTCACCGCCTTCGCCCGTGCCGAAGACCGTCGCCGCGCCCTCCTCGCCGGCTTCCAGATTCACCTCGCCAAGCCCATCGACCCGGGAGAGCTCACCGCCGCCGTTGCCAGCCTGGCCGGGCGTGCGGGGGAGACCGATTCCGAGTAGCGCCTCGGATCTCCGCCGCCGGAGTCCCGCCGGTGGTATACTGCTTTAGCCGATTGTGGAATGCCAGGACAGGGGTGCGTGAGAGAGAGGAGACCGCCATGCTCAAGGAGGCTTTCCGGTCCGCTTCGGCCGTGACGGATGCCATCGCTCCGTGCTCCAACTGCGGCCAGCCGCCCGGCGGGGCCCTACAGCTCGGGAACGGCCTCAAGCTCTTCTGGATCGAGTGCAGGACCTGCAGAAGAAAGACCGCCGACGGCCAGAGCTTCGCCCAGGCCGTCCGGGAGTGGAACGAAATGCAGTAGAGAAGTCCCTGTCCCCGGCCCCTCATGTCCCACCCCCCTCCGCATTGGGGCATCGCGATCCTCGATCTCAGCGAGCGGGAACCTCAGGCTTCCCCCCCTCCTCTCCAGTGGTTAGAATCCTCCTCCGAAAGATGACATTGCCGAAAGCCATTGGCGTCAGGCGCCGACCGGTCAGATCCGAGAGTTGTGTGGGAGTTCGGGGTGCCCGAGCAGACCGGAGGGTGCCTCGCCCTTCGGTTTCACTGCACTCCTGCTCTGAAATTCCTGTAGCTCTGATTGGGGGTCCTCTTAAATAGGAGGGGAGAAAATGCTGTGCCCTGAGTGTGGTCTGGAGTATGAAGAAAAGATTTCTCGATGTGAGGTGTGCGAAGTGCCTCTCCGGCGGGGAATGCCGGACCTGGGAGCACCGGGGGATGCGCGGTTCGTCTCCTTGCTGGAAGCCGAGGACGTGGATCTCTTCGCTCGCGTGACCTCCCGGCTGGAGAGGAGCGGCATTCCCTGGTTCGTGCAGAGCGAATCCTCGCGGGGCAGGGCGGCGGCCATGGTCTACGTGGCCGAGAGCCGGGCGGAGGAGGCCCGGGTGCTGGTCGAAAGGGCCCAGCCGGCGGCCCTTCGGGACCGCTGAGCCGGTTCGGGTCACTTCGGCGTTGGTGGCGCGCCCACTGCGTCGGGGGGCCGGGAGGGAGTTTCGTCTCGAAAGGAGCCGTCATGAAGAAGCAGACCGCGAAGCGGCTGTCCCTGAGCCGCGAAACCCTGTACAAGCTCGACGCGCCGAATCTCGGGCAGGCCCGGGGAGGTCTTCTGCGGGACGGGACCCTCACCGTGGAGCCGCCTTGCGCGGACACGGACATGTGCCCGCCCGACACGGGGTGCACGTCGACGCTCTCCTGCACGGAGTAGAGGAGGGGGCATCCGCCCCTGCTACCTCCGTTCCGCGTCGCCGGCTTGGTGGTCGTCCCTCTGTTCATCCCCGGCTGGCGGGGGAGGAGGCGGTGTCTTTGGGGCCGGAGTCTTGGCGGAAGCCGCAGGAGTCTTGAGGGCCTGGGCGGCCTTCGCAGCCGGCGGAGTCTGTTCCGCGATCCGCCGCAGCTCCACCCTGCCGATCTTCTCCGGGTTCTTCCGAAGCTCCCGGGCCAGCCGCTTGCTCAGCTTTCTCTGCAGTTCCTTGCGGTCCACGGGCGAGGCGAGCTTGCTCGCGTCGATCCAGCCTCCCGCGATCATGCCGTGGCCTCCGCCCTTGCCGCGGCGGCCGATGAGGCGGCGCATAAGACCACCGGCGTCGGCCCGGGTGTTGGTGGTGCGGATGGAGAGATAGAGTCGCTCGTTGTAGTAGCCGGTGACGAGTGCCCAGGTGCGGCCCTCCAGCCGCAAGAGGAGGTCGGCGATCTCGGGGACGATGTCCGGCTGCTCGACGTTGCCGAGGTGGCTGAGGACGAGGGTGTCGACGGTCTCCAGATTCTCCAGGGCGTCGTGGAGGTTGCTGAAGTAGGTCAGGGGGAGGCGCGGGTTCTGGATGCGAGCCAGGAGGCGGTGGTTGGCCTGGGGGAAGAAGAGGTCGTAGATGGCCTTGTCCGGGCCGGTGTACTCGCGGGAGAAGTCCTGGGTCTCGGAGCGGATGGCGTAGATCAGGGCGGTGGTCAGGGCGTGAGTGGGTTTGACTCCGGAGAGCAGCAGGTACTCGGCCAGGATGGTGGCGGTGGCACCGTATTTGGGACGGATGTCGTAGAACGGTCCGTTTGGGGTGTTGGAGCGCACCGGATGGTGGTCGATGACGATGTCGGGCACCAGGCGGGACGGGAGCTGGTTGTTGCCGCTCCGGGGCTGGGTGTCGACCAGGGCGAAGTGCTGGTATTTCTTGAGATTGAGATGCCGGACGTGGCTGAACGGGAGCTTCAGGCTCTTGACCATCTCGCGGTTCTCGGCGCGGCCCACGATGCCGCCGTAGGCAGCGGTGACCTTCTGCTGGAAGGCGGTGCGGAGGATGCGGGCGAGGATCTGGGCGGAGGCGAGGGCATCCGGATCGGGGTTGTCGTGGGTGAGGACGAGCCAGCGGCCTCCCTGGCCGACGCGCTGGACCAGTTGGGTGAGGGTGGCGAAGCAGTCGCGCGTGGCCTCGGTGATCATGGGAAGGGGCGATTGTACTGCACGGCCGCTCCCCACCGGGGGGGCCTCAGGCTTCCCGTTCGAGCGTGTCGGCGAAGCTCTCGCGGGCGGTGCGCAGGGTGGAGATGTCCTCGCCGGCGGCCTCGTAGCGGGCGATGAACTCGTCGAAGCTCGCCAGGTCGCCGAACACCTCGTAGCGGCCGGTCAGCTCCTCGTCGCCCTGAAATTGGCGTACCCAGACGAAGAGCCGTGGCGGCTTGTCTTCCTCGGGCTCGGCCACCGACGTTTCAAACTTCACCTGGTGCTCGCCTTGGGCCATCTCGCGGTCTCCCGTTCAACGCTAGTGTATCCCGGGAGAGCCCTCACCCCCGACTTGGCTGGGGACAAGCCCCTCCCTGACAAGGCCGCTTTGCCTAGGCCCGCTCTGTCAGTTCCCACCGCGGCCCTTCGAGGCAAACATCTACTCGGGCAGAAGGGCAGAGGCCGCTATCTGCCAAAGTAGAGCTACCCGCACCCCTCACCCACCAGGCTCGCCACGGCGGCGCAGGCGTCCACCTGGCTGACGACGTGGGGATTGCCGGTGGAGGTGATGGGGCGGGCGGTCTTCTGGATGAGCCCGGCGAGTTGGGCGGGGGTGAGCTGGGGGTTTTTCTCGAGGAGGAGCGCGGCGAGGCCGGAGACCTGGGCGGTCGCGAGAGAGCTGCCGGAGAAGAAATCGTAGGAGCCGCGCGGGACGGTGGTGAGGATGTCGACGGCCGGTGCCGCGAGGGTGGAGCGGGGCTTGCTCCCCGCCGGGGTGCGGAGACCTCCCTTGAGATCGTCGCTGCCGAGGATGCCGATCACCCCCTGCAGACTGGCGGGGAAGCTGCGGCCCGCATCCGCCCCCTCGGCGGCCACGACGATCATGCCGCGGGAGAGAGCGGTCTGGAGGAGGCGGGAGAGGAGGGGGTCCGGCGGACCGGCGAGGCTGAAGTTGAGGACGTGGACAGCCTTGACGATGGCGAAATCCACGGCCTTGGCCAGGGTGTAGCTGTTGCAGACCGCCTCGCGGGAGCCCGGCGGGTGCTGCCAGCACGCCTTGAGGGCCCAGATCTCGGCCCCGGGGGCCACGCCCACGATGCCGACCTCGTTGTTGGCCGTGGCGGCGATGAGGCCGGCGACTGCGGTGCCGTGGACATCGGTGGTGAAGGTCTGCTCGCCTCGATCGACGAAGTTCTGGGCGATGGCGATGCGGCCCCGGAGGTCGGGGTGGTCCAGGTCCACGCCGGTGTCCACCACGGCCACGCGCACTCCCTTGCCCGTGGACCAGCGATGGGCGCCTTCCAGACGGAGGGTCTGGGCGCTGTGCTGGAGGTGGGCATAGGGGTCGTTCCAGGGGCCGCCCGCCTCGGTCCGGAAGGTCTCGATGGTCTGAACGGAGCCTACCCGGTGGTCGGAGGAGAGCCGGCGGACGAGGTCCCGGGCGGTGCGCCCTCGGGGGACCTCGAAGACCACGCACTGTTCGCCCAGGGAGGCGAGGGTCCAGGAGTAGATCGTGCGCATCCCGTAGGTCTGCTCCAACTCCCCGGTCATCCGCGACCAGAGGAAGGGGGGAGCGGGCGGGAGCATCACCATGACCTGCTCGGCGTCGGGATTGGCGTTCGGGGCCACGCCCTCGGGGCCGGAGGCGGCACGGGGGGTGCCGGCGCAGGCGGCGAGGAGGAGGGCGAGGCCGAGGATCGCCCCCGGGGCGGCGCTTCGAATCACGGCGTTCCCCCCGTCACCGGTTCTGCGAACCGCACCTTGGGATGGGACCGCAGGTGGGTGAGGAGGACCCCTTGGGGATCTCCCCCCAGAGGGATCTCGACGGTGTAGGCGCCGAGAGGGGAAGGGCCGCCGACGATCTCGCCCTTGACGCCGAGGAGGAGCTCGCGGATCTCCCGCTCGGTGGCGTCTTCGGAGAAGAGGAGCCGGAGCCGCACCGGACCGGCCGGGGGAGCCTCCGGGTCGGAGAGGGTGTGGTATTCGGCGGGAGCGGCGGGGACGGTGGGCTGCCGGTGCTGCCACACCACCAAGCCCACGAGAAGGGCGGCGATGGCGAACTGGGCCGCGAGCATGGCGCGAACCGGGCTCGCCGGGAAGGGCCGCCAGGAGCGGACGCCGTCGACGAGGCGCCGCAGCCGGCCGCGCCCGTGCTCCGCTTCGGCCTCGTCAATGCGGGCCATCACCCGGGCGAGCTGCACCGGGTGGGGGGACGGCGCCACCTCTCCGGCCTGCTGGAGGGCCTCGGCAGTCCTTCGGCAGAACCGCTCCTCCTCGCGGCAGCGGAGGCAGCCGGCGAGGTGGTCCTCCACCGCCCTGCGCTCTTCGGCCGGCAGCGAGCCGTTCACATACCAGGGAATCAGGTCCCAGATCCTGCCATGGAGCCGTTCCTGACGGTCCTCCGACCTTTTCATGGTTCCCCTCCGCATGGATTATCCGGCGAAGCTCGAAATTCCAAAGGTGGGCAGCAGCTTCCGCAGCCGCCGCCGGGCGTGGAACATCCGGGTCTTCACGGTGTTGACCGGGCAGCCGACGATCTCGGCGATCTCGTGGTAGGAGAGGCCGAAGAAGTAGGTCATCTCGACGACCGCCCGCTGTTCGGCCGGCAGGGCGTGGAGCGCGCGCCCCAGGGTGCCGGCCAGCTCCCGGCGGGCGAAGAGGCTCTCCGGCTCTTCGCCGTCCACCGGCTCGGGGGACATTGCTTCGTCCCCGTTCTCCGCGGCCGGTTGCCGGGCCAGCGCCTTGAGCCCCTTGTGGTAGGCGATGCCGAAGATCCAGGTGGAGGGGCGCGACCTGCCGTCGAAGTCGGAGGCGGAGCGCCAAATGGCGAGCATCACGTCGTTGAGCACCTCCTCCACGAGATCGGCCCTCCGCAGAATCTTGAACAGGTAGGAGAACAAACGCCGGTAGTACAGGTTGTAGAGGGCCTCGAAGGCCTTCCGGTCCTTGGTCGCGACCCGGCGCAGCAGAGAGAGCTCGTCCTCGGGAGCCATCGCCGTCAAGTATGTCCCGGAAAGAGGGGCGGCGGTTCAATCGGGCTCTAGAACCTTTCCACCGACCGTGGGGACATACCGGCCGGGATGACTCGTACAATGCTCATCAAGATTGCTGCAATGGGAATGAACAGCGCTTCCACGGAGGAGTCTTCTCGATGCGACAGAGCAGCAGTACCCCCGTCCCCGTCTGTCTGATCCTCGCCAGCCTGCTCGCCCTGCCAGCCGCCGCACGGGCGGTCACCGTGCACGTCGACGTCGGAGGCCCGAGCCTCAGCTTCCGTCCGAACACGGTCACGATCAACGTGGGCGATACCGTGGTGTGGACGAACCGCGGCGGGTCCCACAACGTCGTGGCCGACGACAACAGCTTTGCCAGCGGCTCGGCGGACGCAGGCGACTGGGCCTTCCCCCACACCTTCAACACGCCCGGCACGTTCAACTACCATTGCCAGCCCCACGGGGCCCTGGGCATGACCGGCACGGTGATCGTGCAGGCAGCGAACGGAGGCGAGGAGCGCGGAGCGCTCCGCTTCAGCCAGGCAAGCTACTCGGTCTCCGAGGGGGGCGCGGCGACGATCACGGTCCAGCGGGTCGGCGGGGATGACGGAGCCGTCTCGGTCACCTTCGGCGCCATCGCCGGCTCGGCGTCGGCGGCGGACTTCACCGCGGTGAGCGGCACCCTCGCCTGGGCCGACAACGACGACAGCCCGAAGACCTTCACCGTGGCCACGGCGAACGACGCGGCGTCCGAGGGCAACGAGACGGTGCAGCTCCGGCTCACCAATCCCACGGGCGGGGCGACCCTGGGCAGCCCGAACACCGCCCTGCTGACCCTCCAGGACAATGATGGCACCCCGGGTGGCACCCCGGCCGCGCCTGCGGGCCTCCAGGGCATGGCCCACTCGGCGACCGAGATCATGCTGAGCTGGACGGACAGCTCCAACAACGAGACCGGCTTCGCCGTGGAGCGGCGGACGATCGCCGGCACCTTCCAGCAGGTCGCCACGCTCGGCGCCAACACCGAGACCACGATCGTGCCGGGGCTCGATCCCTCGACCTTCTACCTCTTCAGGGTCCGCGCCCTGGGCGGCGGCACGACCTCCTCCGGTCCGTCGAACGAGGTGGGGATCGCGACCTTGGGGCTCGCCGGGCCCTGCATCGCCGGGCCGGAGACCCTGTGCATCAACGGCGGGCGGTTCCAGGTGGAGATGAGCTGGCGGACGTCGGACGGCATCACGGGGACCGGCAAGGCCGTGCCCATCCCCACGGCTCCCGACTCCGGCCTGTTCTACTTTTTCAACGCCAGCAACCTCGAGATGCTCCTCAAGGTGCTCAACGCCTGCGGTCTCAACCAGCGCTACTGGGTCTTCTTCGCGGCCACCACGAACGTCGAATTCGCCGTCGTGGTTACCGATACGCAGACGGGCCAGACCCGGTCGTACTTCAATCCTCTCAACCGTCCGGCTCCGCCGGTGCAGGATACCGATGCGTTCGCGACCTGCCCGTAGCGCGCTCCTCCTCCTACTCCTCCTCCTCTCCGGCTGTGGCACGGTGAAGTCCCCGACCGAGCCGCCGCCGGAGGAGCCCGGGGGCACGGCCTTCACCTTCTCGCGAATTCAGGTGGAGATCTTCACCCCGACGTGCGCCAAGGCGGGGTGTCACGCCGCCGCCACCGCGCGCAACGATCTGGTGTTGGAGGCGGGCCGCAGCTACGACGGACTGGTGAACCGCCCGTCGCTCGGCAGCAGCCTCGACCGGGTCGAGCCCGGAGACCCGGAGCGGAGCTATCTGATCCACAAGCTCCGGGGGGACCCGACCATCTCCGGCGTCCGGATGCCGTTCGACGGCCCCCCGTATCTGACCCCCGAGCAGATCCAGGGCATCGCCGGCTGGATCCGGGCGGGGGCTCCGAATGACTGAGAAGGTCAGGAGACTTTCGATGCCACGACCCGTTCCCGCGGCCGTCCTGGCCGCTCTGCTCCTGGTGGGCGCTGCCGGTGCGCAGGAGACCGGTCCCTACGAGCCGGTGCGGCGCGATCCCCTGGGGACGCGGCTGATCAACGTCGCGACGCCGTACCCGGTGGGAGCGCGCACGCTGGAGGTGATCTTCACCCACCGCTTCAACCAGCCGGTCAACGACGGCACGGTCCACGACCTGTGGGGTCTGGACAGCGGCGCGGACACCGGGATCGGCCTCGCCGTGGGACTGACGCGGAGCCTGGACCTCTCCTTCTACCGGTCCTCCTTCCAGGAGAACTATGAAATCGCGGGGAAGTTCCTCGTCCTGGAGCAGGCCCCGCGCGTGCCGGTGACGATCGCCCTTCGGGGGGGGGCGGACCTCCTCCGCCGCGAGGGGGTGGAGGACGCGGACCGCCCCTTTGCCCAGCTTCTCCTCTCGCGGCAGGTGGCGCGGGGGATCAATCTCCTCCTCTCTCCCTCCTGGGTGGGGGATACGCCGCGCTTGAAGGACGCGTTCAACGTCCCCGTGGGCCTGACCTTCTCCCTCCCCGCGTCCTACCTGATCGAGCTCGAATTCATCCCCGAGAACCGGGATCTCGAGGAGAGCGAGGCGGCGTGGCACGTGGCTTTCTCCAAGGCCCTGGGGGGGCACATCTTCGAGATCATCCTGGGCAACTCCCGGGCAACCACGGTCGACCAGATCCTGGGGGGCGACTCCGCCGCCGGCTTCGAGTCGGGGGACGTCCGCCTCGGCTTCAACATCGTGCGCGACTTCGGCTTCTGAGGAGGCTCACCCATGTCCGGACATCCCGTCGCCCGTTTCTCCGCCCTCTTCCTGGCCCTGACGCTCGCGGCCTGCGCCGCGTACCAGGCCCAGCACGCCCCGCTTCCCTCCCGGGAGAGCGCCGAGCTTCCCGACGACCCCCGGATCACCCATCTCCACGACGAAGCCGGCACCTTGAAGGCCGAGCTCGCCCGACAGGGCCGCTACGCCTGCTGCATCGAGCCTCCCTGCACCCAATGCCTCCTGCAGCGCGGAGAGTGCCACTGCCGGGCGTCCTTGCGAAAGGAAGGTCCCTGCGCGGACTGCTGTGGCGAGTGCCGGGACGGCTGGATCGATGGCCGGGTGGTGGCGGAGGGCGAGACCGACAAGGTGTACTGGAAGGGGGATGGCGAGAAGCAGCAGGAACAGGATCACCAGCATCAGCACCCTCATCACTGAGAGGGATGGGAGTCCGGGCACGGCCTTCGCAAAACCCTCGCCGTATGAGCAGTCTCCGCCTCAAGGTCATGTCCTACAACGTCGGCGGCCATGGCGCCCGGTGGTCCAGGAGCTACCTGGACCGCATCGCGCGGGTCATCGCGGATGCGGCGCCGGACGTGGTGGGACTTCAGGAGATCCACAAGGAGACGAAGCTTTCCCGGTTGGAGGACCAGGCGGAAGCCCTCGGACGCTTGACCGGCATGTCCGTCCATTTCGGCAAGAGCTTCGACTACGAGGGGGGAGGGGAGTTCGGCAACGCGGTGCTCACCACCGGGGAGGTGGTCTCGGGGGAGGTGGTCCCCCTGCCTGGAGCGGGCGAGCCGCGCACGGTGCTCCACTCCCGGGTGGTCCATTCCGGGACCGAGATCGATTTCTACGTGACCCACCTCGCAGCCTGGGGACGGTGGGGCCGCGCGGCACGGAGTGTGCAAATCACCGGGCTGTTGGAGCGGCTCAAGCAGTGCAGCGGGCCCTTCGTGCTGGTGGGCGATCTCAACGCGTCGCCGGGCGCCCCGGAGATGGGGGCGCTTCTGGCCCATGAGATGTTCCGGATGTGCGGGGACGAGATGGCCTGCACCCACCGGTTCATGCGGCAGCGGATCGACTACGTGTTCGCCGACCCGGGCTGGACGACGGCCGGGTATCAGGTGATCCGGGGTGGTCCCTCCGACCACTGGCCGGTGCTGGTGGAGCTGCACCGCGAGACCTCAACCCCGGCCCCTCGCGTCAAGGAGAGGAAGGAAAGAGAGACCGTCGAAGCCCTCTCCTGAGGTGAGGCCGCCACGACAGGGCCGCTCCGCTTTCAGACGGAGGCTTCCATGGCCCTTCCCCTGCGCGTCCGTGAAGACCGTTCGCCCGCCTCCTCCAAGCGGGAGCGCACCTATGAGATCTCCGCGACCGGTGCGATCGTCTACGTGGGCATCGTGGCCGTGCTCCTCCTGCTCCTCTGGTCGGCGCGGCGGGAGCGGGAGTCGCACGTGCGGGTGCCGGACCTCGCGGGCTTCGACGAGGCCCTCCCCTCGATCGCCGGGCTGACCGGCTCGCCGATTCTCGACGGGAACCGCGTCCAGGTCCTCCAGGACGGGGACGGGTTCTTCCCGGTCCTCTTCGCGGACATCGAGGGGGCGCGGGAGAGCATCCACCTCGAAACCTATGTCTGGTGGAAGGGAGAGATCGTCGACCGGCTTGCCCGCGCCCTGGCCGCCAAGGCCCGGCAGGGGGTGGAGGTCCGCCTCACGCTCGACGCCGCCGGCTCGAAGAAGGGGGACGACGAACTGTTCGCAATGATGGAGGAGGCCGGCGTCAAGGTCTCCTTCTACCACCCCTTCCGCCTGGCGGACCTCGGCCTGGTCAACAACCGCACCCACAGGAAACTCGCCATCTTCGACGGCCGGGTGGCCCACGTCTTCGGCCACGGCATGGCCCAGGAGTGGACGGGCCGCGGGCAGGACGCCGAGCACTGGCGGGACACCGGAGTCCGGCTGGAGGGGCCGATCGTCAACGCGGTCCAGTCGGTCTTCTCCGAGAACTGGGTGGAGCAGACCACCGAGGCGCTGGTGGGGGAGAAGTACTTCCCCCACCTCGACCGTCAAGGGGGTGTGCGGGCCCACATGACCGCGAGCTCGCCCCAGGGCGGCGTCTCCCGGCTCGAGCTTCTCTACAAGCTGGCCATTGCCACGGCCCAGAAAGAGCTGATCATCCAGAACCCCTACTTCATTCCGGACGGTGAGGTCGTCGGGTTGCTGGAGAAGGCGGTGCGCCGGGGCGTTCGGGTGCACATCATGGTCCCGGGGGTGGTGACCGACAGCTCGGTCGTGCGCCACGCCGGCCACCGCCGGTTCGACGAACTGCTGGAGCACGGCGTCCAAATCTGCGAGTACCAGCGGACGCTCAACCACCAGAAGGTCATGATCGTGGACGGGATCTGGTCCCACGTGGGCTCCACCAACTTCGACGACCGCTCCCTGGATATCAACGACGAAGCGAGCGTGGGCCTGATCGACCGGGGTGTGGCGTCCCGGCTCCGGGCGGCCTTCGGGAGGGATCTGCGGGCCTGCACGCCGCTGGACCTCGCGAGCTGGCGCGAGCGTTCGCTCTGGCACCGGTTCGTGGACCGGGCGTCCTACCTGCTGAACGAACAGTTGTGACGGGAGAGAGGATGCGCGCATGATCGAGATCCCCATCTGGCTCCTCATCGGCATGCTCCTGGTCCTGGTCATCCTGGGGATCATGCTGTGGACGCTCCTGCGAGAGCGGGAGTTCCACGTCAGCGTGCCGGAGCTGGACTCCTTCGAGGAGGCCCTGCCGTCCATCGCGGGCATGACCAAGGCGGTGATCCTCGAGGGCAACAAGGCCGAGATCCTCCAGAACGGGGATCAGTTCTTCCCCGCGCTGCTCGACTCGATCGCACGGGCGAAAGAGACGATCCACTTCGAGACCTACGTCTGGTGGACCGGCGGCATCTGCGACACGGTCGCCGAAGCCTTCGCGGCGCGGGCGCGCGAGGGCCTGGAGGTGCGGATCATGGTGGACGCCCTGGGCGCCATGAAGATGAAGCGCCCCCTGCGCAAGTTCATGGAGAAGGCGGGCTGCAAAGTTGCTCGCTACCATCCGATCCGTCTCATCGACATCGGCCAGCTCAACAAGCGGACCCACAGGAAGCTCGCCATCTTCGACGGCCGGGAAGCCTTCATCATGGGCCACGGCATCTCGCGCCTATGGACGGGCAACGGTCAGGACAAGGAGCACTGGCGGGACACGGGAGTGCGGCTTCACGGGCCGGTGGTCAACGCGGTGCAGTCGGTCTTTTCGCAGCACTGGATCGAGGAGACGGGCGAAGTGCTGGTGGGGGAGAGATACTTTCCTCACCTGGGGCCGGTGGGGGACATGCGCATGCACGTCCTCGCCGGGGCGCCCCTCGGCGGCGTCTCGGACCTGGAACTGATGTTCAAGATGGCGATCGCCACGGCCCAGAAGGAGCTGATCATCCAGAACCCCTACTTCATCCCAGACTCCAAGACGGCCGCCCTGCTCAAGCGGGCGATCAAGCGCGGTGTGGAGATCAAGATCATGGTGCCGGGCCCGGTCACCGACAGCCCCGTCGTCAGCCACGCCGGGCACCGCCACTTCAGCAAGATGCTGCACGCCGGGGTCCGTATCTTCTGCCACCAGAAGACCCTGATCCACCAGAAGATCATGATCATCGACGGCCTCTGGTCCCACGTGGGCTCGACCAACCTCGACGACCGCTCCTTCGACATCAACGAGGAGGCGGGTGTGGGGATCATCGATGAGGGGATCGCCGCCGAGCTCAAGGCGGCCTTCGAGGAGGACCGCAAGCACTGCACCGAGCTCAAGGCCGAGACCTGGGATCGCGAATACACCCTCTGGCACCGGGCGTTCGACCGGGCGTGCTATCTGCTCGCCGGACAGTTGTGAC
>DASQEB010000296.1:0-22363 GCA_035633875.1 Thermoanaerobaculia bacterium | reverse complement strand
CGAGCGACCGCGGCGCCGACGGGAGGCAGGGCGCGGCGAAGGCGGACGCCGGGAGGGCGGCCGGCGCGACGAGCCCCGGTACGACCGCCGGGAAAGGCGCGAGGCGGGGGTGTACGTCCCGGAGGCGCGAATGGCGCAGGCGCGGGCGGCCCGGGCCGAGGGGTTGGTCTCCCTGCCCGAGACGCCGAAGAGCAAGGCGGAGCGCTTCCCGGCCGCGACCGGGCCGATCGCGGAGGCAGCGGCCCGGGCAGCGGAGCTGCTGATCCGCATCGCGGGGCTCGACCTCCAGCCGGCGGTCTACCAGGGAGAGGAGCGCCTGGAGGTGGACCTCGCGGGGGCGGACGTCGACTGGTGCTTCGCGGACGACGGGGAGTTCGTGCTGGCGGTGGAGCACCTGCTGCCGCGGATGATCCGCAGCCTCTCGGGCGAGGCGGTTTCGGTCAGGGTGGACTGCGAGAACTTCCACGAGATCCGGGAGGAGCGCCTCCGCAGCCTCGCGCAACGGGTGGCGGACGACGTCCGCCGCGTGGGCCGGTCGCGAACGCTGGAGCCGATGAACCCGGCCGACCGCCGCGTCATCCACGTCACCCTGGCGGACGACCCCGGCGTCGTCACCGAGAGCGACGGAGACGGCTACTTCAAGCGGGTCACGATCCGGCCCGCGTAGGGACGCAAAGACAAGGACAGCAAAGACATCGAGGACTCCAAGGACGAAGAACCCTGTCTTTGCGGTCCCTGCTGCCCTTGCTCTCCTTCGTCCTTTCACCGGCCCCACGCCAACGTTTCACGTGAAACATTCCCACCCGGCCCCCTGCCCGGGCCGGGCAGATGTTTCACGTGAAACATCCCGGTCTAAGATCCCCTCCATGCCGTTCGCGCTTCCCGCGATCTCCCGCAAAGCCTTCGCCTCCACTCTCCGCCGGCTCTCTCCCGAGCCTCTGGATGAACGGGCGATCGACGCGCTCCATGCCCATTACGACGAGCTGGGGAGGTGGAACCAGCGGCTGAGCCTCATCGGGCCGGGGACGGCGGACGAGATTCTCTCGCGTCACTACGGGGAGGCGCTGGCGGCGCTCCCTCTCGTCCCCCCGGAGGCCGGCCAGGGCGTGGACGTGGGCTCCGGGGCCGGGTTCCCCGGACTGGTGCTGGCGGCGGCCCGGCCGGACCTCACGATGACCCTGGTCGAGGCTCGCGAGCGCAAGTGGTCGTTCCTCCTCGCTGCCGCCCGCAAGGCCCTTTTGCCCTGCCGGTGTCTCAATGCTAGAGTCAGCCTCCCGTTGCCCACCGGTCTGCCGGAGTCGATCGATCTTGTCACCGCGCGGGCCTTGAAGCTGGATCCCCAGGTCCTGGGAGCGTTCGCGAGCCGATTGGGGAGCGAGGGGCGCATCCTCCTCTGGGTGGGCGAACAAGACCCCGATCTGCCGCCGGGCCTGGTGCCGGCCGGCAGCGTGAGGCTCGAAGGGAGCGAGAGGCGGCGCATCGTGGAGCTGCGGCGTTCCCCTTCCGGCCCGGAAGCAGAGTGAGCATGATCATCGCCATCGCGAACCAGAAGGGCGGGGTGGGCAAGACCACCACCGCCATCAACCTTGGCGCCGGCCTCGGCGCTCTGGAGCGCCGCGTCCTGCTGGTCGACTGCGACCCGCAGGGCAACGCCACCCGCGGCCTGGGCACCAAGACGGTGCCGCCGCACCTCTATCACGTGCTCGTCGGCGACGCTCCCATCGAGGAGGCCGTCCGCCCCACGGGCTTCCCGAATCTCGACCTCCTCCCCTCCCAGCGCGACCTGGTGGGAGTGGAGGTGGAGTTCGTCGGACAGGAGGGCTGGGAGGGGAGGCTGCGCGGCATCCTTTCCGCGGTGGCGGGCCGCTACGACACGATCCTCCTCGACTGCCCGCCGTCGCTGGGACACCTGACCGTAGGCGCCCTGACCGCGGCCGACGCCGTCCTCGTCCCCCTTCAGTGCGAGTACTTCGCCCTGGAGGGGATCAGCGAGCTCATGTCCACGGTGCGCCGCATCCAGGGGAGCCTGAATCCGCGCCTCGGCATCGCCGGCATCCTGCTGACGATGTACGACGACCGGACGAACCTGTCGAAGGACGTCGCCGAGGAGATCCGCGCCCACTTCGCCGGCAAGGTCTACGAGACGATCGTGCCGCGGAACATCCGCCTCGCCGAGGCGCCGAGCCACGGCCTGCCCATCTTCCAGTACGACATCAAGTCACGCGGCGCCGAGGCGTACCTGGCTCTCGCCCGCGAGTTCCTGCGGAGGGCGGCTTGAATCCGAAGAAGCGGGGGCTGGGGCGGGGTCTCGACGCGCTGCTCGAGAAGACCGAGGAGCCGGTCCACACCTTGCCGGTGGCGAGCCTCAGGCCGAACCGCTTCCAGCCCCGGACGACGTTCGACGACAGCGCCATCGAGGAGCTGGCGGAGTCGATCCGGTCCCAGGGGCTGGTCCAGCCGCTGGTGGTCACGCCCGCAGGGGACGGCACCTACGCCATCATCGCCGGCGAACGCCGCTGGCGGGCCGCCCGGCGTGCCGGGCTCGAGGCCGTGCCCGTGGTGGTCCGGGCTGTGGCGGACGACCGGGAGCTGCTGGAGCTGGCCTTGGTCGAGAACCTCCAGCGCAGCGACCTGAGCGCCATCGAGGAGGCCGAAGCGTACCTCGCCCTTCAGGAGAAGTTCGGGCTCTCGCAGGATGAGATCGCCACCCGGGTGGGCAAGGGACGGCCCACCGTCACCAACGCCCTCCGCCTCCTCCGGCTGCCCGAGGAGGTCCGGGACCTCCTGCGGGGAGGGCAGCTCACGGCGGGCCAGGCGCGTCCCCTCCTGTCGCTCGAAACGCCCGAGGAGCAGATCGAGCTGGCCCTCCGCGCGGTGCGGGAAGGCCTCTCGGCCCGGCAGATCGAGCGCCTCGTGGCAATGCCGAAGGAGGCGCCGAAGAAGAAACCGCCTCAGCCGGTGGAAGTCCATGCGGCCGCGGCCCAGGAGAAGCTCACCCGTCGGCTCCAGACGCGCGTGGAGATCCGGCGCAGGGGCAAGGGAGGTCTCCTGCAGATCCACTTCCACTCCGAAGAGGAGCTGATGAGGCTGTACGACGTTCTGATGGAGCGGGGAGAGAACCGATGATCTTCAAGTCGGACGCCAGGCCAAGCGACCTCAACGGATTCCTGGACAACGGCAGCCACGTGCACGGGGAGCTGCGCTTCGACACCTCTTTCCGGGTGGACGGCAGGTTCACCGGGACCGTGATCTCCGACGGCGACCTGATCGTGGGCGAGGGGGGCGAGGTCGAGGGGGATCTCCAGGTGGGCCAGATCTTCGTCTCCGGCACGGTGCGGGGGAGCGTGCGCGCCGCGCGGAGGATCCAGATCTCCCCGACCGGCAAGCTGCTGGCCGAGATCGACACGCCGTCGCTCGTCGTCGAGGACGGCGCCTTTTTCGAGGGGCGCTGCGCGATGTCCCGGGAGGCCGCCCGGTCGGCGGGACCGAAGCTCGTCGCGGCGAGGTAGAAGAAAGGCAACAGGGACGAACACGGACAGACACGGACGATCACGGACCGGGAGGCTCGAGTCCTTGCAGGTCCGTGTTTTGTCCGTGTCGGTGTCCTCCTTTCACCGCCCCGCCCCCTCCAACCCTTCGTAGGAGGGCAGGAAGGTCAGCGGGTGCCGGGCGAGGAAGCTCTTCTCGAAGGCTTCGGTGATCGCTTTGCCGTCGAAGTCCTGCGCGACGGGAAAGCCCAGGCCGTAGAGGAGGGTGGGCGCCACGTCCACCAGGCGCGCCTCGGTGAGAAGGGCGCCGGGCCGGATCCCGTCCCCGTACAGGAGGAGGATGCCGTCCGATGCCGCGGCGAGGCTGCCCTCCAGCGACGCCCGGAGGGTCATCCCTTCCTGGAGCCGCTCCCATCGCCCCTGCGGCTCGACTCCCGAGGGCGAGACCACCGCCAGCAGACGGGGGCCGCTCTCCCGGTTCCAGACCTCCGCGATCCAGCCGTCGAGCAGCGCATAGTAGGTGGCGATCCGTTCCGCCGCCTGCCGGGCCTCCGGGCTCTGGTCCCCCGCGAACTGGACGGCATCGAATCCCCCGAAGAACCGCCGGGAGACCTCCCGCAGGCCGGGGAGGACCAGAAAAGCCGCTTCGACCTCCGGGTTCTGTTCGTGGAGGACGGAGAAGCTCGACCGCCGCCACAGGTCCGCCACGGCGGCTTCGAGGAGCACGGGGGGAGCGCCGGCGCCGAGCGGCTCGCGCATCTCCCGGGGGCCGGGCCGGTACAGCCGCGTCCGCGCAGCCGCGTCCTCCGGCCGCGCGCTCCGCGGCTCGGGAGCACCGGTGAAAAAGCGTTCCGAGAGAGCGAAGGCGGTCTCTTCCGGAACCGGTGCCGAGGCGGGCCAGCCCACCATCCCGGAGGGAATCCCCAGCCGGGGGAGGATCTCCCAGAGGGTGAGCACCTCGCGGGGATAGGTGGAGACGCGGTATCCCTCCCCTCCCAGGGTGCCCCAGCTCCGGAAGGCGATCCCCACCGGCAGGAGGCGCAGCTCGGCGCCGCGGGCGATCCAGGAAGCCGGATAGATGCGCCCACCGATCACCCCGTGCTTGTAGGGGAGCTTGCCGGTGGCGAGGGTCGTCCACAGCGCCTCCCGGCGCGGCGGTGAGATCGACTCGAGACGGCCGTAGGCGCCCCCCCGGAGAACGGCGGCGAGGAAGGGCAGCCGGCCCTGGCTCGCCAGGGGCAGGAGGGCGTCCAGGGTCGCGGTGTCGATCCCGACCAGGAGGAGGCGGGGCCGCTGGCCTGCCTCGACAGCCGTGGGGCGGGGTGCGGGGCGGAGCCGGGGCTGGAAGGCCTCCCGCCGCTCGACCATGGCATAGACGGAGAGGAAGGTGACGAGGGTGAGGAGGGACCGGCTCCGCACCCCGTAGCGGCGCCGGTGCAGCGTGTGCAGCAGGGCGGTGTAGAAGGCGATCAGCGCGCCGAGGGAGAGCCAGAGAGCGGTCTTGATCAGCCGCTCGTTGATCCCGGGAGGCAGGTAGTAGGCATAGAAGGCCGCGTGGGTCCAGTCGAGGAGCGCCGCGGCCGCGAGGGCCGCCGTCAATCCCCACGGAAGCCCTCGGCGGGCGCGCCGGGGCGACCTCCAGGTGAACGGCAGGTGGAGCAGGAGGCCCACGAGCCCGAGCAGGGAGCCGTAGACGAGGACCCCGCGCAGCACGGGGCCGGGAGAGAAGGGGAGCCCCGGGTTCAGGAAGAAGATCAGGCCGGCCAGATGGGTTCCGAGGAGAGCCCCGGGCGCGAGACCCGCAGCCAGGACGTCGAGCCAGGCGGGGCGCGGGGGACGAAGGCGGCGGGCGGGCTTGGGATCCGCCTCGCCGTCCCCTCGTCCTGCTGCGTCAGACAATGAAGATCTGACGTTTAACCTCCTGCTCGAAGTGCCAGTCCCAGGTGAAGCCGAGGATCTCCACCGGGACGGTGTACTCGACCTTCATCCGGACCTTCTCCCGCTCGAGCTCGACCTCGATGTCCTCCCGTTCGACCGGGAGCTCGAGCTGCTTGGCCCGCTGCAGAATGCTCTTCCTCAGGTCGTCGGTCTTGGCCCGGGCAGCGGCGAACTTCGCCAGCTCGTCCATGTGCTCGTACAGCTCGACGCTTCTCATCTTCACCGGGACCGCCTTGAAAGCGACCAGGATGAGGAGCCCCAACACGACCAGCCAGAGGATACACCCCAGATTTCCTTCGCCCCGTTCGGCAGACCTCCGTCGCGGCAGCATGCGATTCCCTCCTTGTTACCAAGTCTAGAGGGAAGTAGTTTATCGCACGATGCGAAAGGTTCTATCCCATCGGGTCTGGGTGAAGAAGTTGAGGGCCACATGGCCGAGCTGGCGGAGCTTCCCCTGGACGCCGGGCCACTCGATCGACTCGGCCTCGCTCGCGAAGGACCAGTAGACCATGAAGGCCCGGCCCTTGACGTAGCTCCGCGGGACTTCGCCCCAGACGCGGGAGTCGTTGGAGTTGTCCCGGTTGTCCCCCAGACAGAAATAGCTGCCGGGCGGGACGATCCGCGGGCCGAAGCTGTCCCGCACCCGCCGGCCCCCGAAGATCTCGTCGCGGGGATAGAGCTCGTCCGAGTACCAGGTATAGGCGTCGTCGTCGACGAATTGGCCGTCGATGTAGAGCTCCTTGTCCACGAGCCGGATGGTGTCGCCCGGCACCCCCATGCAGCGCTTGATGAAGTCGCGCTCGGGCTCGGTGGGATACTTGAAAACGACGATGTCTCCGCGCTGGACGGGGCGGATCGGCAGGAGCTTTTCTTCCAGGGAAGAGAGGGTGGGGCCGTAGATGAACTTGTTGACCAGGATGTGATCGCCGATCAGCAGGTTCTTCTCCATCGATCCCGAGGGAATCTTGAACGCCTGCACCACGTAGGTGCGGGCGAAGGTCGCGAAAATGACCGCGATCAGCAGGGCCTCCAGGTATTCCCGGAGGAGCGACTTCTCAGCGTGCATCGGCTTCTCAGCGGATCAGTTGGAAGGTCCGCTCCCAGCGGCTCTTGGTGAAGAATCCCAGCGCCGTCCCCACGAGGTCTCTCGCCTTGCTGCCGTAGCCCCGCCACTGCCCGTCGGAGGTCCCTCCCCCGTAGGACCAGTAGATGAAGAGCGCTCGTCCCTTCACGAGGTGGGCCGGCAACGGACCCCAGAACCGCGAGTCGTAGGAGTTGTCGCGGTTGTCCCCCATGCAGAAGTAGTGACCCTCCGGCACCACCATGGGGCCGAAGTTGTCCCGCTGGCGCTGCTGGGGATTGGTGTAGAAAGGCCGGTCCTCGAACACCAGGGGATCGCGGTGGATGGCGTAGCTCGAGTCCTGGACCGCCTTGCCGTTGATGTAGAGCTGCTTGTTCACCAGGTCGATCGTGTCGCCGGCCAGGCCCACGCAGCGCTTGACGACGTCGAGCGTCGGGTTCTCGGGCGAGCGGAAGACCACGATGTCCCCGCGCCGCACGTCCCGGAAGGGCAGCACGGATTCCTCGGCTCCCAGGGCCGGCCCGTAGATGAACCGGTTGACGAAGAGGTGGTCCCCCACGAGCAGCGTGTTCTCCATCGAGCCGCTGGGGATGTAGAAGGTCTGGATGACGAACGTGTTGGTGAAGCGCAGGAAAATGGCGGCGATGATCAGCGCCTCGGCATACTCGCGCCAGATGGATCGTTCCGCGGCCATGGCCGGCCAACTCTACTCGAAAGCCCCCGGTCTGGCTACGGGACCCGCGTCCAGGCATTTTGCCGGCGTCCAAATCCCTTGATGCGGACCTGAAGCGCCGTCCGGCCCCGCCAAATCGGGCTTTTGCCGTCCCTCCCCCCTTTCGCGCCCTCCAAATCCCTTGATGATCCGGCGGCCAGCCGGAATCGGAGAATTGCTTCCAAGTCTCTGATGTCAAAGGGTTTAAGGATCAAGCCCCAGCTTGGCAGGGGGCTTGATCCCCTGGGCCGGCATCAACCGACCGGGAGAGGAGGTGGGCGACGGAAGGGAACAGACGACGACACAAGGCACGGAAAGGACTCGACGTCTCGCCGTAGAACCAGACCGAAACGACAAAAGAGAAAGGATCAATCATGACGCATGCACGACGCTTCATTGCCAGTTTGACGGCCACCGCCCTGATCCTCGCCTCCCTGCCGGCCCTTGCCGCGGAGGGTGGTGGAGGCCGCAAGGTCAACATCAATACGGCCGATGCCACGCAGCTCACCCTGCTGCCGCGGGTGGGCCCGAGCACCGCCCAGCGCATCCTCGAGTTCCGCAAGCAGAACGGCCCCTTCAAGTCGGCCGAGGATCTGATGCTGGTGAGCGGGATCGGCGAGAAGACGTTCCAGCTCATCAAACCCTATGTGGCGACCTCGGGCGAGACGACCCTGAAGGACAAGGTCCGGACGAGCAGGAAGAAGGAGGACTCCCGGTAGGTGTGCGCCGTGGGGGGCGGGGCGGCCTGCCCCGCCCCCACGGCCCTTTTTTCCGGGACCGCCCGCCATGAGAGCCTCCGAACAGGGCTTCAATCTGGTCGAGCTGCTGGTGCTCCTGACGATCACGGCCATTCTGCTGGCGATCGCGGCGCCGCCCTTTTTCGAGCTGTCGGGAGACCTGCGGGTGCGCCTGGCCGCGCAGGATCTCCTGGGGACGCTCCGGCTCGCCCGGTCCCATGCGATCCGCTACAGCGCCAACGTGGCCGTCCGCTTCGACGAGGACGAGGCCGGCCGCGTCACCTTCGCGTTGTATCGGGACGGCGACGGGGACGGCGTTCT
Source organism: Thermoanaerobaculia bacterium (assembly GCA_035633875.1). Taxonomy (GTDB): domain Bacteria; phylum Acidobacteriota; class Thermoanaerobaculia; order Multivoradales; family UBA5704; genus DATARR01. The sequence continues at coordinate 14,086 of DASQEB010000296.1, read as the reverse complement.
CAACCGGGACATCGAGGCGGGGGTGGACCCGCAGCTCGTCCGGCCGCGCCCGCTCGCCCACTTCGGCCGGGGAGTCGCCTTCGGTTTCCCGCCCGGACCGGCGGCCCGCGACCCCGGCTCGCCGACCCGGCGTCTGCGCAAGGAGGACCCGATCCGGTTCAACAACTCGGACCTCGCCTCCTTCGGGCCGCTGGGGACCTCGACGCCCGGGTCTCTGTACATCACGGACGGGCGCAGGCGCCTCGCGGCGGTGCGGGTCTTCGGGCGCACCGGCAAGGTCAGGATCCTCACGTACGACTTCGCGGAGGAGGAGTGGAGGTGAGTCCGCTGAATTGACTCGCTCCGAACGAGTGCAGTACCTTGACGACATGCGTGCGATCGTCGTCGTCACCACCGTTGGAACCGAGGAGCAGGCCTACACGATCGCGCGAGAGATCGTCGCCCGTCGCCAGGCGGCCTGCGTGAACATCGTCCCTGGCATCCGCTCGATCTACCGCTGGAAGGGGAAGATCTGCAAGGACGGTGAGCTGCTGCTGATCATCAAGACCCTGGAGGACGAGTTCGAAGGGGTCACCGCGACCATCCGGGAGCTCCACAGCTACGAGCTCCCCGAGATCCTGACGTTCAACGTGGGCCGCGGCGAGCAGCGGTTCCTCGACTGGATCGCGAGCAGCGTGGACAAGGATGCGGAGTTTGCCGAGGAGGATGAGGAGGACGAGCTCACCTACGCGGCAAATCCGGACGATCCGGATTTCTAAGCGGCTGCCCCTACACGCCTTCCAAGCCCTGCTCCAGATCGGCCAGCAGGTCTGTCACCTCTTCGATCCCCACGGAGAGACGCACCATGCCTTCGGTCAAACCCAGGGCGATGCGGCGCTCGACCGGCACGGAGGCATGGGTCATCGAGGCGGGGTGGGAGATCAGGCTCTCGACGCCGCCGAGGCTCTCGGCCAGGCTCCACAGCCGCACCCGGTCCAGCAGCGCCTTGGCCCTCTCGTAGCTCCCCATCTCGATCGTGATCATGGAGCCGAAACCGGAGGCCTGCCGTTTCTGGATCTCGTGTCCGGGAAAGTCGGGGAGACCCGGATAGAAGACCTTCACCACCTTGGGGTGGCGGACGAGGAGGTCCACGACGTGCCGCGTGTTGGCCTCATGCCGCTCCATGCGCACGGGCAGCGTCTTGATGCCGCGCAGGACGAGGAACGAGTCGAAGGGAGAGAGGATGGCACCCTCCGATTTCTGGACGAAGGCGAACCAATCGGAGTCCTCGGGATGCCTGGAGATCAGGACGCCCCCGATCGAATCGCTGTGGCCGTTGAGGAACTTGGTGGTCGAGTGAACCACGTAGTCCGCTCCCAGCTCCAGGGGACGCTGGAGGTAGGGGGAGAGGAAGGTGTTGTCCACGGCCATGCGCGCGCCGTGAGCGTGGGCGATCTCCGCCACCGCGGCGAGGTCGGTCACGTCCATGGTCGGGTTCGTAGGCGTCTCGACGTAGACCATCCGGGTGTTCGGCTGGATCGCCGCTTCCACCGCGGGCAGGTCCGTGGTGTCCACCCAGGAGAAGGAGACGGCGTAGCGTTCGAGCACGCGGGAGAAGTAGCGGTAGGTCCCCCCGTAGACGTTGCGCGAGACGACCGCATGGTCGCCCGCCTTGAGCAGGGTCATGAGGCAGGAGATCGCCGCCATCCCGGAGGCGAAGGCGTGTCCCCTCACGCCTCCTTCGAGCGAGGCGACGTTTTCCTCCAGGGCCTGGCGGGTGGGGTTTTGCGAGCGGGCGTATTCGTACGCCGCGCCTTCGCCGACGGCGTGCTGGACATAGGTCGAAGTCTGGTAGATGGGAACGGCCACCGCCCCCGTGCGCGGGTCGGGGGGCTGCCCGGCGTGGATGGCGCGGGTGGAGAAGCCGAGTCTTGTCGGATCGCCTTTCAAGGGGGGACCTCCCGGGATTGGATCGAAGAAGCGCGGCACCAACGCCGCAAGCCGCGCCATTCTATAAGATACCGGTCATGATCAAGGCCCCCTCCGATCCCGCGGTCCCGTCCTCCACCGAGCCCTTTTCGCCGATGCGCTGGAAGCACGGGCGTTTCGAGCTCCTCGACCAGACCCGGCTGCCGGTGGCGGAGGTCTGGCTCGACTGCGAGACGCCCGAGGCTGTGGCGGACGCCATCCGGCGGCTCGCCGTGCGCGGCGCCCCGGCCATCGGCGTGGCCGCGGCGTACGGCCTGGTCCTTGGAGTTCGGACGGCGCCCGATCCCGGACGGCTCCGGGACCGCTTCGACGAGGTGGCGGACCTGCTGGGGAGGACGCGCCCGACGGCGGTCAACCTCCGCTGGGCCCTCGAGCGGGGGCGGGAGGTCTTCGCGAGCGCTGTGGAGCGGGGGCCGGAGGCGGTGGCGGCGGCGCTTCTCGACTGGGCCCACCGGCTCCACGCAGAGGACGTGGAGATCAACCGCCGGATCGGCGACAACGGGGCCGCTCTGTTTTCGCAGGATGCCCGCGTGCTGACCCACTGCAACACCGGGGCTCTCGCCACGGCCGGCTACGGCACCGCCCTCGGGGTGATCCAGTCCGCCTGGCGGGACGGTCGTGTCGGCATGGTCTGGGTGGACGAGACCCGCCCGCTCCTGCAGGGGGCCCGCCTCACGTCCTGGGAGCTCAAGAAGCTGGGCATCCCCTTCCGGCTGGTGACGGACAACAGCGCGGGGGCCCTGATGGCCCAGGGGCTGGTGGACCGGATCGTGGTGGGGGCGGACCGCATCGCGGCCAACGGGGACACGGCCAACAAGATCGGCACCTACACCGTGGCCGTCCTCGCCCATCGCCACGGCATCCCCTTCTACGTGGCGGCCCCCCTCTCGACGATCGACCGGGCGACACCCTCGGGCGCGCAGATCCCCATCGAGCAGCGCCAGGGCGCCGAGGTCACCGAGGTCTTCGGCACCCGCGTAGCCCCGGAGGAGACGGAAGCGGTCAACTTCGCCTTCGACGTCACCCCCCACGAGCTGATCACGGCGATCATCACCGAAGCCGGCGTGCTGGAGCCGCCGTACATGGAGAGCATCGCGGCGGCGTTCCGCCGATGATTCCCACGCTGTGGATCGAGATTGTTTCTTTGGCTTGGATGGATGGTGGAGGTGGTGGGAGTCGAACCCACGTCCGAGAAACGCGTCTCAGGAGCTTCTCCGTGTGCATCCTTCTATTTCAGTCTCGCCGCGCGCGTCGTGGAAGAAGGCCAACCTGACGCGACGGCCAGCCCTGCTTTTCGTTTCGAGGTCCGGCACAGGGCCTCCGAACCCCTAGATCCGCTTTGGCGTCGTCCTGGAGAGCGCCGCGAATCAAGGCTCTCCACAGGACGTCACGACCCTTTTTTAGGCCGCGAGGGCGAAGTTATCGTTCGCAGTTATCGTTTTCCGTTGTTACGAGTGGAAGCTCGACACGCTACCCCTGCTCCGCCTTGTTCCCCGTCGAAACCGGTACACCCCCATGTTTGCAAAGAACCGCCAAAGAACCGTGTTGCACCAGTATAAACCAGGTGGAGGGGGCGGGCATACCCCCCTCGTAGTGGCGGCCCGATGTGGCCGACACTACAGACCCTGAGCCGCCAGGGCGGCGACCGCTTCCAGGAACTCCTCCGGGCCGCTGGTGCGCAGGCGGGAGACCACGAGGAACCAGCCGCCCAGGGCGAGGACGGCTCCGAAGGGAGCCACCACGAGGAGCTGGGGGAAAAACGGCCAGAGGACGGTGAAGACGGCGCCGAAGACCGCGAGGAGGAGGATCACCACCGCAGGAGTCTGGACGGAGTAGACCGCCTCCTCGGGGTGGAAGGTGACCCGCGCTCCCCCGTTCGAGGGCTCCACGGTCACCGGACCGGTCAGCAGCCCCCGGCGCAGGCCGGCGATCACCGGCAGGCGGAGCCGGCCGCCCGAGCCCTCGCGGACGAACTCCGCGCCCCAGTCCTCTGCCGTCTGCCGGATCGCGGCCAGGGCCGTGCCCGGAGGCATCTCCAGATCGATCGCGTGCGGTGCCGCCATTGGGGATGGGCCGCTAGGCGGCTTTTTCGATCAGGAGATCGCCCAGGAAGGATTCGACCACCGCGAGGAAGGTGGGGACGTCCGGGATCTGGTTGATCTCCTGGCGGAGCTTGCGGCCGTTCGGCAGGCCGTGGGTGTACCAGCCGGTGAACTTGCGCAGCTTGTGGAGGGCGAACTTGGAATTCTCGCGCTCGGCCACCAGGCGGAAGTGATCGAGGATGAGGTCCCGCCGGTCGGCCAAGGTCGGCTCGGAGACCCGGCTCCCGGCCATGCGGGCCGCGATCTGGCGGAAGATCCACGGGTTCTTCGTGGCCCCCCGGCCCACCATGACGCCGTCGCAGCCGGTCTCGGCCATCATCCGCAGGGCGTCCTCGGGCTCGCGCACGTCGCCGTTGCCGATCACCGGGATGGAGAGCGTCTCCTTGAGATGGGCGAGGTGGCTCCAGTCGGCCTCGCCGGTGAACATCTGCCGGGCGGTGCGGGCGTGCATGGCCACGGCGGCCACGCCGCTCGCCTCGCAGATCTTCCCCAGCTCGATGTAGTTGCGCCGCTTCTCGTCGAGCCCCAGGCGGAACTTGACGGTCAGGGGGATGGAGAGGACCTTCCGCACCTCGCGGATGATCTCCTCGGCGAGCCGGAGATCCCCCATCAGCGCCGCCCCGGCGCACCCCTTGAGGACCTTGTTGGCGGGGCATCCCATGTTGATGTCGCAGATGTCGGCCCCCAGCTCCTCCACGACCAGGGCGGCCTCGCGCATGGCGGTTACGTCCGAGCCGTAGATCTGGATGGCGAGCGGGCGCTCCTCCTCGCTGAAGTGCATCAGCTCCCGGGTCTTCTTGTTTCCGTTGACGATCGCCTTCGAGGAGATGAACTCCATCGACACCACTCCCACGCCGCCGATCCGCCGCACGATCAGGCGGAAGTCGCGGTCCGTCACCCCGGCCATGGGAGCGAGCCAGAGAGGCGGGTCGATACGATGGGGGCCGATCTGCACCATGGCGTCAATTCTAACCGGCGCACCGCCAGGCGGGATTCCTTTCTGGAATGCCCCTTCGCCGGGGCGCGTTCTACAATGAGCCCATGAAGAAGGTCCGCACAGCCAAAAGCACCGCCCGGAACGGCCACGACTGGTCGCCGTTCACGGCCGTCGAGCGGCCGGTGGAGCGCTTCTCGCCTCATGGCCGGCACAGCCTGGCGCTGGCCTACGCGAACACGTACCACATCGGCATGTCGAGCCTCGGCTACCAGCGCGTCCATGAGCTGGTCCACCGGCGGCCGGACTGGGCCTGCGAGCGCTTCTTCACGGACGGGATCGGCATGCCGCTGTCGGTCGAGACCCAGCGCCCCCTCGACGAATTCCGTTGCATCGCCTTCTCGGTCTCCTTCGAAGAGGACTACGTCAACCTCCTCCAGATGCTCGACCGGGCGCGCATCCCCCTGCGGCGCAAGGACCGGAGCCCTTGGGACCCGGTGATCGTCCTGGGCGGCTCCTGCGCCTCGATCAACCCGCTCCCCATGGCGGAGTTCGTGGACGTCTTCGCGATCGGCGCGGCCGAGAACGTCCTGCCCAACCTGCTGGCCACTCTGGAAGAAGAGGAAGACCGGGAGGCGGTGATCGAGCGGCTGGCCGGCCACGACGGCACTTACGTCCCCGCCTTCCACCAACATGAAGAGGAGGGGGACGAGCTCCCCAAGCTCAACAAGCTGGAGCTCACCGAGGAGCAGATGAAGGCTCCGGGGCATTTGCCGACCACGGCCATCGTGACCCCGCGCACGGAGTTTTCCGAAAAGTTCCTCATCGAGATGTCCCGCGGCTGTCCGGAAAAGTGCCGCTACTGCTGGGCGACCTTCGGCATGGGCCGTTTCCGCTGGCACCCCACGGAATATATCCTGGACTCCCTGGACCGGGCCCGGGCGGTCACGGACCAGCTCGGCTTCGTGGCCACGGCCGTGGGCGACCACCCGGATATCGAGCTGATCCTCCAGAAGGCCAACCAGCTCGGTTTCCGCACCTCGATCTCCTCGATCCGCATCCCGGCGGTGACCGAAGGGGTCCTCGCCGCGCTTCACGCCTCGGGCGACCGCTCCATCACCCTCGCTCCAGAAACCGGCACGGACGAGCTGCGGATCAAGATGGGCAAGCCCATCCCCAACGAGTTCCTGCTGCAGAAGGTCCGGCTCATCTTCCGCCACGGCTTCACCCAGCTCAAGCTCTACTTCATCGTGGGCATGCCGGGGGAGACGATGGAGGACGTCCAGGGCATCCTCGATCTCGTCGGCAGGGCGCGGGCGATCATGCTGGAAGAGACGGCGAAGACCGGCGTGATCGGCCATGTCCACATGGGGGTCAACGTCCTGGTGCCGAAGCCCTACACTCCCTGGCAGCGGGAGCCCATGGACGATGAGAAGAGCCTCAAGGCCAAGATCGCCCACCTCCGCAAGGGGGCCGCGCGGATGCCGAACGTCTCGATGAGCTCGCCCTCCGTGCGCCAGGGGGTATGGCAGACCTACATCAGCAAGGCGGGGAGCGATGCCGCCGACGCCCTCGAGGCCGCGGCCCGGGGCGAGCCCCTGAGCTCGCTGCTCCACCGCTTCGCTCCGCAGATCCACCCGGAGGTCTACCGCCGCCTGGACGGCGACCTCCGGTGGCACTTCATGCGGCAGGGATAGCTATCGGTAGGGGTTCGGGTTCTTCTCCGACATCGCGCGGTCCACCGACAGGCTGCCGCTCCCCTTGATCAGGATGGCCAAGGCCATGGCGCTGGCCAGGATGTGGTATTCGTAACCCTCCCCCGCCTGCTGGCCGGTCCAGTTCATGAAGAAGCCGTTCGGGAGATGGACCGTGAAGATGGCGCCCAGCATGACGGCGAGGACGCCCAGGGCGGCCACCCGGCCGAGGAGGCCGAGGATCAGGCCGAGAGCGCCGAAGAACTCGATGACGATCACCAGGAAGACGATCGCCGCGGGGAGCATCTGACCCATGCCCTGCATCGTGGCCGCAAAGCCCTGACCGCCGAACCAGCCCAGGAGCTTCTGGGCGCCGTGGGGAAAGATGACGATCCCCAGGGCGAGACGCACGAGCAGCATCCCCACGTCCTCCTCCGTCTGCATCAGCCTCTTCAGCATTCGAATCCTCCCTTTTCATGGAGCAGCGTTCAGGCCGGATTGTCCCCCGAGCGGGTCTCCCCGTCCACCCGGAAGCGGGCGTCGAGCGCGCGGGCGCGGCGGGCGCTGTGTCTGGCGCGGAGTTTCTTCGGCGCTCATGGCGATCCCAAGATAGCACCCCGTCCGCGAACGATGGACCGCTGCCCGCAGCGATGAGATACCGCTCCGGGAGACCGAGCGCCGCCGCCAGCGACAAAGCGTTGTCGGCCTCAAAGTGCCGGCGGGTGGGGAGCCAGCACCGTCAGCCGGTCGGGGGCGAGGCGGACTTGCAGCGGCAGGGTCTCCCGGCAGAGGTCGCCGTCGATCTGGGCCGCGGCTCCGGCGGGGCCTTCGAAGGAGACCTCCCGGACGCGGCGGATGACGACATCCTTTCTCCGGACGTGGGCGGACCAGCGGAGGAGGTCCGCGGTGAAGGAGAGAGTAGCGAGGCGGCCGGTGCCGCGGAAGAGGACCAGCTCGAAGAGGCCGTCGTCCGGCCGGGCGTCCGGTGCCAGGCGGAACGGGCCGGCGTAGTAGGGGATGTTCGCCACGGCGGCGAAGGAGGCCTCCAGTCTTTCGCCGTCCACCACGACCTCGAGCGCCGGATAGTGATAGCGCCACCATCCGACGAGGCTCTGGTAGACGATGGCGGGCTTGCCGAACCGCCACTTGAGGCGCGTGTCCTGGACGGCTAGCACGCTCGCGTCGACGCCCGTCGAGGCCATCATCAGGAACGGGCTCTCGCCCGCGATGCCGACGTCGATGGGGCGGGCCGGGGCCTTGCCGAGGACGGAGGCGGCGCGGATCGGGTCGCGCGGCAGCCCCAGCGCCAGGGCAAGGAGGTTGGCGGTGCCGCCCGGGAGCACTCCCAGGGCCACGGGGGTCCCGAGAAGGCCGGCCGCCACCTCCCGGGCCGTGCCGTCGCCTCCGTAGGCGATGACGACCTCCGCGCCTGCCCGGGCACGTTCCCGGGCGAGCTCCTCGGCCTGGCCGGGAAAGGCCGTGGGCACGGGCTCGACGTCGAAGTCTCCGCCCTTCAGGTTCGCGAGGATCACGTCCAGCGTCCGGACGTGGCGCTGCCGCCCCGAGGTGGGGTTGTAGATCAGGGCCGCGCGGCGCATGGCCGGAAGGATCTCAGAACAGGGTCCCCGTCGTCCCCGGGGGCGGCGGGTAGCCGAGGTGCTGATAGGCGCGGCGGGTGGCGACCCGGCCGCGGGGGGTCCTCTGGAGGAAGCCTTCCTGGATGAGGTAGGGCTCGTAGAGGTCCTCGATGGTCCCCGTGTCCTCGCCCACCGCCACGGCCAGCGACTTGATCCCGGCGGGGCCGCCGTCGTAGTGCTCGATCAGGGTCCCCAGGATCCTGCGGTCGAGGTCGTCGAACCCGTACTCGTCCACCTCCAGGAGGGTGAGGGCCTTGCGCGCGGCGTCCAGATCGATTTTTCGGGCCCGCTCGACCTGGGCGAAGTCGCGGACGCGGCGCAGGAGACGGTTCGCCACGCGAGGGGTGCCGCGGCTCCGGCGGGCGATCTCCAGGGCGCCGTCCTGGTCGATGGGGATCCCGAGGATCCGGGCGGAGCGCTCGATGATCAAGGCCAGCTCCTCCGGCCGGTAGAAGTCCAGCCGGTGGACGATGCCGAAGCGGGCCCGCAGGGGGGCGCTGATCAGGCCGGCGCGGGTGGTGGCGCCGACGAGGGTGAAGCGGGGGAGCTCGATCTTGACCGTGCGTGCGGCCGGGCCCTGGCCGATCACCAGGTCGAGCCGGAAGTCTTCCAGGGCGGGGTAGAGGATCTCCTCGACCGTGGGACCCAGGCGGTGGATCTCGTCGATGAACAGGACCTCGCCCGGGTCGAGGTTGGTGAGGATCGCCGCGAGGTCGCCGGCCCGCTCCAGGACCGGCCCGGCGGTGACGCGCAGGGGCGCTCCCATCTCGGACGCGATGATGTTGGCCAGGGTCGTCTTGCCGAGGCCGGGAGGTCCGAAGAGGAGGACGTGGTCCAGGCTCTCCCGCCGCTCCCGCGCCGCCCGGATGAACACCCGGAGGTTGTCGATGATCTTCTTCTGGCCGATGTACTCGTCGATCCTCTGCGGCCGGAGCGACGGCTCGACGCCCAGATCCTCGGGGTCGGGGACTCCGGAGAGGATGCGGTCCTCGGCATGCATGGGGGCATTCTATGCCCGCGACAGCCGGTTGAGGCTCGCCCGCAGGAGGTCGTGGAAGGCGGCTTCGGGTTTCTCACGGCGGACGTCGGCCACGGCGCGCTCGGCCTGGGCGGCCTTGTAGCCGAGGTTGACCAGGGCGGAGACGACATCCTGGTCGGCGGGGGCGGCGGTGGCGGTGGTCTCGGACAGGCCGGCGGCGAGCTCCCGCATCTTGTCCCGGAGCTCGAGGACCATCCGCTCGGCCGTCTTCTTGCCCACCCCGGGGATGGTGGCGAGGCGGCCGAGGTCGCCGGAGGCGATGGCGGCGACGAGGTCGTCCGGTGCCATGCCGGAAAGGATGACCCGGGCCAGGCGCGGCCCGATCCCGCTCACGCCGATCAGTTTTTCGAAGGTGAGCTTCTCGCGTTCGGTCCAGAAGCCGTAGAGGGCGATGCCGCCCTCCCACAGGTGGGTGTGGATGTAGAGGGCGGCGCGCCCGCCACCGCCCCGCTTTTCGATCTCGTAGTAGGTGGAGAGCGGGACCTGGATCTCGTAGCCCACCCCCTGGACGTCCAAGAGGAGGCGCTCGGGGCTCACCCGGAGGAGGTTGCCCTGGAGATATCCGATCATGGAGCGGGGATTGTAGCGCGCCCGCCGGTGGCGCTCACCGGCGGGCGGCGGGACTTGCCGGTGGATCAGCCCTGCTGCGGCTGATCGGGGTTGATCCCCAGCTCCTGGAGGAGCTGCCGGTCGAAGCTGACCTCCAGCTCGCGGCGGCGCTGCTCGATGAGGGAGGCCTGGTAGCGCTGGAGCTTCTCCTGCTGCAGCCGGGAGCGGGTCGCCTCCTTCTCCGTGGAGAACTGCTTGGGATCCCAGCCCTTGCGCTCGGTCACCTGGAAGAGCACGCCGCCGCGGGCCTCGGCGATCGGCCCGCCGATCTGTCCCGGCTGGAGCTGGAGGGCGGCCTTGGCCACCTCGGCGCTGTAGCCGAGCCCCGGGATCTCGCCCCGGGAGCCGAACTCGGTGGGCGTCTCCTGCACCGTCAGACCCAGCTCGGCGGCCACCTGGTCCAGGGTCTTGCCGCCGGCGATCTCCTGGCGGGCGCGGGCGAGCCGGTCCATGACCATCTTCTGGAGCTTCTGCTGGGCGACCGCCCCGCGCGCCCGGTCCTCCACCTCGTTGAGCGGCGGGACGCGGGGCTCGTAGACCTCCTGGAGGTAGAGGACGGCCCAGCCGCGGGGCATCTGGATGGGATCGGAGATCTCGCCCTTGTTCAGGGAGAACGCCGCGGTGTTGAAGGCGGGGGCGAACCCGAGGCTGGGCACCGGGCCGTTTTCGCTGAACTTGCCGGTCGTGCCGTAGGTGGCGCCCGGAGTCTGCTTGGCGACGGTCTCCAGGGCCTGGGCGTTCTTCACCCGCTCCTTCTCGAGACGGTCGGCGAGCTCCCGAGCCCGGGTTTCGGCGAGCTTCTGGACCTGCTCGGCCGCGAGCCGGGAGCGGATCTGCTCCCGGACAGCCTCGAAGGGCTGCGCTCCGCCGGGCCGCTTCTCGGAGACTTCGATGAGGTGGTGGCCGAAGCTCGTCTTGACCGGGCCGACCAGCTTGCCGACCTCGGCCTTGAAAGCCGCTTCCTCGAACTCGGGGACCATCTGGCCGCGGCCGAAGAAGCCGAGGTCGCCGCCGGTGTCCTTCGAGGCCGTATCCTCGGAGACCTCCCGGGCGACAGTGGCGAAGTCGGCGCCCCCCTGGATCCGCTGCCGGGCCGCCTCGATCCGCTGCCGGGCCTGCTCGTCCGTGGTCTTGTCGTCGACCTTGACGAGGATGTGGCGGGCGCGGACCTGCTCCTGCTGGGAGAACTCGTCCTTGTGGCTCTCGTAGTAGTCCCTCAGCTCCTTGTCGGCGACCTTCACCTGGTCGGTGAGCCGGGAGGGCTCCACCAGAACGTAGGCCACCTCGCGCTGCTCGGGCAGGCGGTACTCGTCCTTGTGGGCTTCGTAGTAGGCGGCCACCTCGCTCGCGGGGATCTGGGCGGCCGCCTGGGCGAATTGGCTCCGGGGGAGCTGGAGGTAGCGGATCTTGGCCCGCTCCACCTGTTCCCGGTAGGCCCGCTCGACCTCCTTGTCGCTCACGAACACGTTGGCCCGGAGGATGTCGGTGAGCTTCTGGAGAAGGAGGTCCTTGCGCATTTCGGCCTCGAACGTCGATGGGGCGTAGCCGTTCGCCCGGAGGATCTCCTGGTACTTCTCCTGGCCCACGAAGCGGCCCTGCTCGTCCTTGAAGACCTCGGTTTCGAGGATGCGGGCCTGCAGCTCTTCATCCGTGACGTCGAGCCCCAGGCGCTCGGCTTCGGCAAGGAGGATCTTCTGGTTGACCGCCTGGTTGAGAGCCTGCATGGGGAGCTGGAGCTGCTGGGCGACCTCGGGGGAAAACTGCTCGCCGTAGACCTGACGGTACAGCGTCTCCATCTGCTGATACTGACGCCGGAAGTCGTCGAGGGTCACGGTCTGGTCGCCGACGGTCGCGGCCACGGTGCCGGCGGCCTGCTGCCCCATGCCGGACCCGAAGTCGACGGCGAGGGTGAGGACGAAGACGGCGATGACGACCCAGAGGATCCAGGCGAGATTCTTGAGGTTGTCGCGGAAAACCTTGAGCATGGGCGGACTCCTTCTGTGCCCCGGATGAGAGCCGGAGGGTGGGGTACTTTATAGCCCCTTTGACGAAGGAACAAGCCCGGAATTTCGGTTCTTCCCCCGGACGGTTTCGTGATATATATTGATCTTCTCGTATGAAAGGGAGTTGAGGTGGCTGCGCAGAAGGCGGTTCGCCCGGCAAAGGAGTGGTACAGCGTCTCCGTGGAAACTCTCCGCGGCTGGGCTCTCCTGTTGTCGATGCTGGCGGTCGTGGGGCTGGGCTACCTCGGCTATCGCGTCTGGGAGAGCAGGTCCCTGGAGCGGGAGGCGGCCCGGGTCCTCGCCGAGGACCAGGATCTGATCCAGCGGCTCCAGAAGGAGGAGCGGGCGCGGAGCTTCGGCATCGAGTACAACGCCGCCCTGGAGAGCTTCCAGGCGGCGCAGAGCCTCTACTCTGCCGGGGACCACAAGGGGGCGATCGAGAAGGGGCGGTGGAGCTACAACGTCCTGCGGTCGATCCTGGACGCCCTGGCGCTGCCCGGCAGCGCCGCGGGCCAGGCCCAGTTCGTCAACGTCCAGGGCGAGGTGGAGTACCGGCGCGGCGACGGCGGGGACTGGATCGAAGCGAGGAGCCGCGCCTTTCTGCGGCCGGGCGATTTCGTCCGGACCTCGGACCGGGGCTCGGCGGAGATCATGTTCCAGGACGGCACCCTCTACACGGTGCGCCCGAACACCCAGTTCATCGTGTCGCCGGCGGGCTCGTCGGCCGGCGGGGCCGAGGAGCAGTCCATCGAGATGGAGTACGGCTGGGTGGATTTGAGCACGGCGCAGCGGTCGAGCAACGTCCGGACTCCGGGGGCCGTGGCCCGGGTCGAGCAGGACTCGGAGGCCTTCGTCGCGGTGGACAAGGATTCGAACCAGGGTCGCTTCGGCACCCTGCGGGGCAGGGTGGCGCTGTCTTCCAAGGGAGGGTTGACGCGGGAGATCGGCGAGCTCCAGCAGGTCGTGCAGACGGGAGACCTCCTCTCCGATCCCCAGCCGCTCCCCGGCCGGCCCGACCCGGTCGAGCCCGAGGACAACCTGGCCCTCGACCTGGACCGGACCAAGCGGCTGGTCCTGGCCTGGAATCCGGTGAACGGCGCCTCCCGCTACGCTCTCCAGGTCTCGCGCAACCACCTCTTCGTGGACAACATCATCGATGCGGAAAACCGGACGAAGACGCGGGCCACCCTGGGATTGCGCGGCGAGGGCACCTTCCAGTGGCGGGTGGCCGCCTACGGCGGGGAGGGGGCCCTCGGGCCCTGGAGCGTGCCGCGGAAGTTCCGCGTGGCGTCCTTCCGGGGAGGCGCCGGCGAGAAGGATGACACGCCGCCGCAGCTTGACCTTGAAGATGTGAAATCCTACGGTAGTATCTTCATCGTGGCCGGCCGGAGCGAGCCCGGCTCCCGGATCGAAGTGAACGGCGAGCTGGTCAAGCCCGAGGCGGATGGGACATTCAAGAAAACCGTTCAGTTGACCAAGGAAGGTTGGAGCTTCATCGAGGTCCGGGCGCGCGACGGATGGGGGAACGAGACCGTCCGCCGCCACCGTGTCTTCGTGGAGAGTCCATAGTAGAGTTGTCGAATCGTTGGACCGGAATTTACCGGAAACCGTCACCTAACCCCTCGGCCGCCGGCCGCCTCCGCCCGCACTCGGCGGCGGAGCTAACCGAAAGAAGGACCAGGAAGGCTGATGCCTCTCTCCTCGCTGCTCCGCTACTTTTCCAAAGATCTCGCCATCGATCTCGGGACCGCCAATACCCTGGTCTTCGCGAGCGGTCAGGGCATCGTCGTGCGCGAGCCCTCGGTCGTCGTCATCAACAAGATCACCAACCGCATCGAGGCCGTGGGCAGCGAGGCGAAGGAGATGCTGGGCCGAACGCCCGGCAACATCGAGTCGATCCGCCCGATGAAGGACGGGGTCATCGCCGACTTCGAGGTGACCGAGCGAATGCTCGAGTACTTCATCAAGAAGGCTCACGGGCGCAAGATGTACGTGCACCCGCGCATCGTCATCGGCGTCCCCTCGGAGATCACGCAGGTGGAGAAGCGGGCCGTCCGCGACTCGGCCATGCGGGCCGGCGCCTCGGAGGTCTTCCTCGTC
>DASQEB010000295.1:0-1965 GCA_035633875.1 Thermoanaerobaculia bacterium | reverse complement strand
CGGCGGCGCGGCTGCTGCTCAATCCGTTGATCTTTGTCTATCCGATCGGGGACCACCTGGTCCTCAACTGGCTGGTCTACGGCTACGGCCTGCCAATCCTCGCCTTCGCCGCCGCCGCCCGGCTCGCCCGGGAGCAGGGGGAAGATCGGCTCGCGGAGGGCCTGCAGGGGGGAGCCGTCGCCTTGGGGCTGGCCCTGATCACCCTGGAGGTGCGGCAGCTCTTCCACCCGGGCAAACCCGAGGCCCTGGCCATCCACCTCGGGGAGTGGAGCACCCTGGCCGCAGCCTGGCTCCTCCTCGGGTGGGGCCTCGTCGCGGCGAACCGGGAGCTGCGGAGGAGGAGCCTGCATGTGGGCGGACGGATCATCCTGGCGCTCGGCGCGAGCCTGGAGATCCTCGGTCCCGTCCTCCTCGCCAACCCTCTCTGGAGCCACGAGGCCGTAGGGGAAAGGAGGGTGTTCAACCTTCTCCTCTGGGCCTTCGGAGTCCCGGCCCTCCTGGCCGGCCTGGGGGTTTGGGAGCTGCGGAGGACGGAGCCCTCCGCCCTCGGGAGGTTCCTGGCCGGCCTCGCGCTGGCGCTCGTCTTTCTCCTGGTCACGCTGGAGGTCCGGCAGGCGTTCCACGGTACCTATTTAGATGCAGGCCCGACCACCTCGGCCGAGCAGTACTCCTATTCGGCGGCGTGGATCCTCCTGGGGCTCCTGTTCCTGGCGTCGGGCGTGCTGGGCCGGGGGAAGACGCTGCGCTACGCCTCGCTCGCCGTGATGCTGCTCGCCGTGGGCAAGGTCTTTCTCTTTGACACGGCGAACCTCTCGGACCTCTACCGGGTGTTCTCCTTTTTGGGGCTGGGGATCTCCCTGCTGCTCCTGGCGTGGCTGTATCAGCGGTTCGTCTTCCGGGAGGCGGACCAGTGAGGGCGAGGGTGCTGAGCCTCGCGCTGGGCCTCGCCGCGGGACCGGTCTCCGCAGAGGTCGAGGGCTTCCGGTTCACCCGGGATGTGGAGGTGGCGGCTCCCGGATGGGTTCGGGTCCCCCTGGACCTCACGGCCCTCCAAAACCTCGCTCCGGGCGCGGCGGACCTTCACGTGTTCGCGCCAGGAGGCGGCGAGGTGCCCGTGCGGGTTGCGACGTCCACCCCGCAGAGCGAGAGCCGGCCGGTGCGGGTGGAGGAGGTGGCGAAGGAGGCCGGGGGATGGGCGATCGTGCTCGATGCGGGCGCAGGGACGGCTCCCCACGAGCGGCTCACCTTCGACTTCACCCTGCCGGGAGCGGTCCCGGCCGTGCGCCTGGAAAGCAGCACCGACGGCGAGACCTGGCGCCCGCTGGCCGCGGGAGACCTGTTCCGCCTCGGCTCCGGAGGCGAGCTCGAGCGCACCTCTCTCTCCTATCCCCCGACCCGGGACCGCTTCCTCCGCCTCCATTGGCCGGAGGCGGCCGGGTTCCCCCGGGTCTCGGCGGTGGAGGTGGAGACGGTCACGGGTCCCGCGGTCGAGGTCACCACCCGGGACGTGGCGTGCGAGGCGGACCAGCCCGGCCCCGTGGTCTGCACGATCGCCCTGCCTGCTCCCGACCTGGTCCTGCGCCGGCTCACACTGGAAATCGAAGGGGAGGGGAGGGTCGGCTACCGGCTCGACGAGCCGAGGAACGCCCGGTGGCAGCCGCTCTCCGAGGGCATCTGGCAGCGGGAGGGCCAACGGACGAGCCACCTGCTGATGGGTTCGACGGAGCCGGTCGCCGGGACCGTGCTCCGCCTGGAGCTCGCGGGCGGGGCCGGCTCGTCGCCGCGCCTCGTGGGCTACAGCGTGGACCTCGCCGTCCGGACCGTCCTGTTCCAGGCGGGCGAGACCGGCCGGTACACCCTCGCCTACGGCGGGGCGGCCCGGGCCGGGGACCGCCGGGCGGAGCCCCCCGCCGGCGCCGAGGCGGCCTGGGTGGAGGCCGGGCCCGAGCGGGTCCATGCGCCGCC
>DASQEB010000294.1:0-1724 GCA_035633875.1 Thermoanaerobaculia bacterium | reverse complement strand
GATCGAGGCTGCGGCTCGGAGAGCTGCGTCGGCGTGCTCCTGGAGCGCTCCTGCGAGTTGCTGGTCACCCTTGTGGGCATCCTCAAAGCCGGCGCCGCCTATGTCCCCCTGGACCCTGAGCACCCGGCCGAACGCCTGGCTTACCAGGAGCACGACGCCCGTCTGCGGCTGGTGGTGACTCGCCGTGATCTGGCCGGCCGGCTCTCCGGCGAGGGGGATCGCTTCCTGTTCCTGGAGCCCGGCGCACCGCCGGCCGGGGATCTTGCCGACGCGGCCCGCCTCGCTTTGCCCATCGATCCCGACAGCCCCGCCTACGTGCTCTACACCTCGGGCTCCACCGGCCGGCCCAAGGGCGTGATGATCTCCCACCGCGCCATCGTGAACCGTCTCCTCTGGATGCAGGAGGCCCTGCGCTTGAGCGCGGCCGACCGGGTCCTCCAGAAGACCCCGGGGAGCTTCGACGTCTCGGTCTGGGAGCTGTTCTGGCCCCTGATGACCGGCGCCCGCCTGGTGGTCGCCCGCCCCGGCGGCCACCGCGACAACGCCTACCTGGCGCGCCTCGTGATCGAACAGGGGATCACGGTGCTCCACTTCGTCCCCTCCATGTTGCAGCTCTTCCTGGAGGAGCCCGGGGTCGAGACATGCCGCACCTTGCGCGACGTGGTGTGCAGCGGCGAAGCGCTGCCGGCCGAGCTGGCGCGGCGGTTCGCCGCCCGCCTCGGACACGCCCGCCTGCACAACCTCTACGGCCCCACCGAGGCCGCCGTCGACGTCACCTCCTGGGTCTGCGGAGAGGGGGACGACCGCAGCGGCGTCCCCATCGGCCGGCCGATCGCCAACACCCGCATCCACCTGCTCGGCCCCGGCCTGCTGCCGGTGCCGGTCGGCGTGCCCGGCGAGCTGTTCATCGGCGGCGTCAACCTGGCCCGGGGGTATGTCGGCCGCCCCGACCTCACGGCCGAGCGCTTCCTGCCCGATCCCTGGGGGGGCGAGCCCGGCGAGCGGGTCTACCGCACCGGCGATCTGGCGCGGTGGCGGGACGACGGCGCTATCGAGTTCCTCGGCCGCATCGACCATCAGGTCAAGATCCGCGGCTTGCGCATCGAGTTGGGAGAGATCGAGACGGCGCTCTCCGCTCTGCCCGGAGTCCGCGAGGCGGTCGTGGTGGCGCGCGAGGACAAGCCCGGCGACCGGCGTCTGGTCGCCTATCTGACCGGTGACGCCGCGGCCGACGCGCTGCGCCGGTCCTTGCGGGAGCGGCTGCCGGACTACATGGTGCCGGCCGCCTTCGTCACGCTCGCCGCACTGCCCCTCAATCCCAACGGCAAGGTGGACAGAAAGGCCCTGCCCGCTCCGGAGTGGCAACGCCCTCAGGAAAGCTATCGGGCGCCGCGCACGCCGGTCGAAGAGATCCTCGCCGGAATCTGGACCGAGCTCCTCGGCCTCCCGGCGGTCGGCATCGAGGACGACTTCTTCGCCCTGGGCGGCCACTCCCTGTTGGCGATCCAGGTCATCTCGCGCCTGCGGAGCACTTTGGGCATCGAATTGCCCCTCCGCAACCTCTTCGAGGCCCCGATGTTGGCCGAGCTCGCCGCTCGCGTCGAGACGGCGCTGCAGGCCGGCGCGGGCCGGCTTGCTCCGGCTCTGGTCCCGGTGTTGCGCGAGGGGCCGTTGCCCCTGTCTTTTGCCCAGCCGCGTCTCTGGTTCATCGACCAGCTCGAGCC
>DASQEB010000293.1:0-16219 GCA_035633875.1 Thermoanaerobaculia bacterium | reverse complement strand
TTCCCCTCGCGCGGACGCATCTCGGCGCTCCGGGCGAGGAGCAGCCGATCCATCCGGGGACGATCCAGGAGCTGTACGATCAGATCAAGGCTGCGATCAACGAGCTGCCGGATCTGTTCACTGGCGATCCCTCGCGGCAGGTGTTCGTCCCGGTCGAGTATCAGATCAACATCTTCCCCATCGTGGACGTGGCGTCGGCGAACACGGCGATCGACCTGATCGTGGAGGAGGGGGAGGGGATCGACGCGCCTCCCGGCTTCCAGAGCCACTTCCGGCGGTTCTACGACATTCGCACCGAGCTCGAGGCGCTGCTCGCCAAGGACCCGAGCTTCGATCCGTCGCTGCCGCTGCTCTTCAATCCCTCGCCCGAGAAGATCACAGCCCCGTTCGCCCGGCGGGTGTTCGACCTGTTCAATTACAGTTACGCGACGCTGGTGTTCGTGCTGACCTCGCTCTACCGCAACTACGTTCCTACGTCCAACCAGGCGTATCCCTATCTGAGCGCAGCGCTCCAGGAGGTGGCGTTCGGGCCGGTCATGACGATGATCCTGCGGCCGATCGCCGAGATCCTGGCCTACACGCGGGCGGGGGACGGCGAGCACACGGTGGGACCGAGCTATCACCTCACGCCGGAGGACGAGGCTCTCCTGGTCCACTACGATCCGGCGGTGCTCGGCGACATCGACTTCTTCCTCGACCGGTTCAGCCACATCCAGGCGGAGCTCGCGGAGCTATCGCAGGCCGACCTTGCGGCGAACGCGCGAAGCGAGGGGGACCTGCCGTTCCTGCGGCGCCAGCTCCACTTCGTGCTCGAAAGCGTGACCGCCCTGAGCAACAGCATGCGCCGGATCTATCAGATCGGACAGTTCGGACCGTTCGTCGTCACGCCTTGAGGAGAGGGACCGCGATGA
Organism: Thermoanaerobaculia bacterium; assembly: GCA_035633875.1. GTDB lineage: Bacteria > Acidobacteriota > Thermoanaerobaculia > Multivoradales > UBA5704 > DATARR01. Next base: position 15,308 of record DASQEB010000293.1, on the reverse strand, counting down.
CTTTTGCCAAGCTGCTGGAGATCCAGTTTCAAGGCTACTTCCTCTGCCGGATCGCCACGGACCCCGATCCCACGAACGAGGAGCGGGGCGTGAGCGGCTACACCATGGCCCTGGTGGACGAGGATCCACTGGACCAGGTGATCCGCACCCAAATCACCCCCGACTTCGCGAAGAAGAACCTGCGCGAGCCGGCCGAGCGGATGGGCATCCGCATCGGCGTGGACGTCTCGGGGGTCGCGTTCGACGGAAAACCTTTCGACAAGGCCGCGGAGGCGCTCGCCGGCGCGAAGCTCTTTCTGGAGGGAAGGGACGAGCCGTTCGAGGGCCCCATCTTCGACAGCCGCAACAACATCGTCGGCTCGGATGACAACATGGCGTTCGTGGTCAATCCCTTCGAGCTGGTGATCCGTAATGAAAAAGTTTCGATTCGCGCGGTGGACCACCTGAATCCGGCCGATCCTCAGCAGAAGATCTGGCAGATCGAGGACCCGGCGACCTATCAGCGGCGGCTGCCCACGTTCACCGGCGGCTCCATGGCCGCGCAGGAGGCGATCCGCGTCTTCGACTGGTACAGCTATTTCCGCGACCGCCGGCGCTTCCTCGCCGACCGCATCCGCGAGCTCGAGAAGGATTTGCAGGAAGGGAAGGGGGACCCTGCCGAGCTCGAGGCGAAGATCCAGGGGCTGCGGACGCGCATCTACCAGATCGAGTTCTGGGGCGACCGGTTCCTGGACAAGTTGGCCTTCCAACTCACATACAGCTTCAATATCAACGGGCCGCAGACCATCGAGGGCTTGGAGAACCTCGGTGGCAAGGTAGACACCAGCCACCCTTGGCCGGTCACCTTCTGGTTCGGCTCCTGGGACGGCGACCTGCTGACCGGCTGGATGCAGGGGGCGCTCGGCATCCCGTTCCTGCCGGACCCAACTGACGGATAGAGATCTTTTCGGCATGTGTCTTGCTTCGACTTTCGCGGATCAGACGGGGTCGGGGGACAACCGGTCTGCACCCTCCTCGGCGCCCGTCGAGGAGGTGCGGGCGATGACACGACGCTTTGGACGGTCTCTCTGTCTTCTCTCCTGCCTTTTCCTTCCAATTCTGAATTTTGACATCCTCCATGCGGCGGAGGGGCCGGGCAAGGATCGGCTCCGTCCCTGGCTGGAGGAGGTGGACCCGCTGATCACGTCTCGAGAGCGGGAAGTCTTCCTCGGTCTGGGCGACGAAGCGGAGCGCAAGGCGTTCATTCAGCGCTTCTGGCAGGTGCGTGATCCCTATCCCCAGACGCCGCGCAACGAGGCGGCCGAGGTCTGGCAGAGGCGGGTCGCGGAGGCGGAGACGCGGTGGGGGAGCGTGCGGGACGACCGCGCGCGGGTCTTCCTCCTGCAGGGGGAGCCGAGCTCCTCGTTCGAGGCGCGGTGCGGAGGCGTCGGCTTCGAGGTCTGGAGCTATGGCCCCCGGTTCCAGGTCGCCTACCGGACGCTGATCGTCTTCGTGAAGGACGACGCGGGGACCGTGCGCCTCTGGCACCCGGCGCCCGGCTTCCCCGGCCTTCCCACGGCGGACCAATGCGCGGATGGCAAGCAGGCGCAGATGGCCGACGCGACGAAGTGGGTTCGGCAGTTGGGGAAGGGCGGCTACGACGTGGTGCTCGCGCGGGCGCTGACGAAGCCGAAGCCGCGGGAGTGGCTCTCGTCCTTTTCGTCCCTCCCGCTGGAGACCCCTGCCGGAGCGCAGGACCTGGGAGCGGGCCTGCGGGTGGAGCTTCCCGGGCGGGAGGTCGAGACCGGCCGCGGCATCGCCCGGGTTCTCATCGCGCTTCCGGCCGGCCTGCTCCCGGAGGGCGGCACGGAAGACCATCCCCATGAGCTCCTCGTGAGCGGCGTCATCGAGCGGGACGGCACGAGGGTCGAGTCCTACCGCTACCGTTTCGAGGTCAGCCCCAGGCAGGCTGTGGCGAACGGGTCCTCGCTGGCCTTCGAGCGTGCGCTGGCGCCCGGCTCGTACCGGGTGCGGCTCAAGCTGGAGCATCCCGCTTCCGGCACGGTCTTCGCGGGAGAGCGGGAGGTGAGCGTTCCGGACGGGCGGTCCGCCGCACCCGCGCAGGTGGCCAGCGTCCCGACACCCTCCAGCACGGGAGTCGACCCCGAGCCGACGCCGGCGGACGTCTCCCGCGTGTTTTCGGAGGCGGACGCCACCCTCTCCGCGGCGCGGCCGGGTCTGCGCCTTCTCAGCCCCTCGGGCGCGCTGCTGGCGGGCAATGTCCGCTTCGAGGCGAGGATCAGCCGGGTGGCCGGGGCTCCGGACGGCGAGCAGATCGATCGCGTGGCCTTCTCGCTCGACGGCAAGCCGCTCCTCACCCGCAACCGTCCCCCCTTCCTGGTGCAGGTCGATCTGGGCGCCACCCCGCGCCTCCACAAGCTCAGGGCCGAGGGCCTGAACAGCAAGGGGGAGGTTCTGGCGAGCGACGAGCTCCTGGTCAACGCCGGCGCGCAGCGATTCGCGGTGAAGCTTGTGGAGCCCCGGCCCGGGCGGACCTACCGCCGGAGCCTGCGGGCGCGGGCCGAAGTCGAGGTGCCGGACGGCAACAAGGTCGAGCGGATGGAGCTCTTCCTCGGAGAGAAGCGGGTGGCGACCCTCTACCAGGCGCCCTGGTCCCATCCCCTCGCTCTCCCGGGGACCGGGGAGATCGCCTACGTCCGGGCCGTCGCATACCTCTCCGACGGCAGCACCGCCGAGGACCTCGTCCTGCTCAACGCGCCCCAGCAGCCCGATGCCATCGACGTGCGGCTGGTGGAGCTCTATACCACCGTGGCGGACGGCAAGGGCCGGCCCGTGGAAGGGCTCGACCCGTCCACGTTCCGTGTCCTGGAGGACGGGGTCCCCCAGACGATCCGCCGCGCCGAATGGGTCGCGGAGACGCCCGTCCGCATCGTCACGCTGATCGACAACTCCGCCTCCATGCAGCCGCGTCTGGAGAGCACCCGGCAGGCGGCCCTGGAGTTCCTGCATCGGGTGCTCCGCCCGCAGGACCAGGCCGCGGTCATCACCTTCAACAACGCGCCGCGGGTCGTCGTGGGTCTCACAGGCAACCTCGCCGCCCTGGAGGAGGGCCTCTCCGGCCTCGTGGCCCGGGATGAGACCGCGCTCTACGACAGCGTGATCTATTCCCTGTACTACCTGACCGGGGCCAAGGGGCAGCGGGCCGTCCTCGTGCTCTCCGACGGCCTCGACCGTTCGAGCGACTTCCGCTACGAGGACGCCCTCGAGAGCGCTCGCCGGTCCGGCATCGCTGTCTACACCATCGGCCTCGACCTGCCGGACGGCCACCGCGGCGACGCCGCCCGGAAGCTCTCCCGTCTCGCCGAGGCCACCGGGGGAAGGAGCTTCTTCGTGAAGGGTACCGGGGAGCTGGCCAGCGTCTACACCGAAATCGAGCGGGAGCTGCGCTCGCAGTACCGCCTCGTCTACCAGTCCACGAACAGCAGCTCGGTGGAGACGTTCCGCGCCGTGAGGGTGGAGGTGGGCAAGCCGGGGATGGAGGCGCGGACGATCAGCGGGTATTACCCGTAGGCTACACCCCGAGGTGCACCAGGATCCGCCGGGTGCTGGCGTGCCGCCGGTGCTCCCAGAGGTAAATCCCCTGCCAGGTGCCCAGCCCCAGCTCTCCGTCCACGACGGGGATGGAGAGCGATGTGGCGGTGAGGGCTGCCTTGATGTGGGAAGGCATGTCGTCCGGCCCCTCGGTGGTGTGGGTGTAGAGGGGGTCGTGCTCCGGCACGAGGCGCTTCAGCCAGTTTTCCAGGTCCCGGCGGGCGGAGGGATCGGCGTTCTCCTGGATGGTGAGGCTGGCGGAGGTGTGCTGGATGAAGACGGTGCAGAGGCCCTCCTGAAGACCGCTCTCCCGAACGGCCTCCCGCACCTGCTCGGTGACCTCGTGAAGCCCTTGTCCGGGAACGGGGATGGAGAGTCTCTTCACCACGTCTCCGGACGATACCACGGGCTGTTGGAGCGCATCGTCACTCCCCCAATTCCAACTCCCTCTGGAGCTCCCGCCGCAACTCCCCCGCGGCGGTCACGATCCCCGGGCCTTCCGGGGTGGGGAAGACCTCCACGACGATGGCGTCCTCTTCGAGGAGGGGGAGGAGGTCGTCCAGCAGGTCGTCCAGGGAGATGCGCTCGGGCACCGCTCCCTCCCAGGTCCCGCGGGCGCAGAGCCGGGCGAAGGTGGCGTGGGGCCAGAGGGGGAACGTCTCTTCGTTCGAGTCGCTCCCCCGGACGATCCAGCCGTTGTCGTCCTTGAGGCCCCAGGTCTCCTCCCAGTCCGCGGTGAGCTGGACGAAGGAGGCGTAGCGCGCTTCGGGAGGTAGGGCGAGGGTCTCGCGGACCTCGGCCTCGTCGATCTCCCAGGCTGGAGCCGCCATCGTCAACCCTCCCGTATCGCCCCCCGGATCACCCAGGGCCGAGCCAAACCTTCGAGGTCCGCCCCCGGTCCCACGAACAGCGTCTCGGTGTGGGCGGTCTCGCCCCCCGCCCCCCTCTCCCGGACCCTGACCGTGACCTCGAAGGAATTGGCGTCCGCGGCGTTGACCGACACGAAGTCCCAGCCGGCGTAGGTGCGGGTGAGGGCGAGGCCTCCCTCGCCCTTCTCGTACTGGTCGCGGGCGGTGGGGGAGAGGAAGGCCCGGGCGAGCCGCTCGTCCCGGGCCATGCGCGCCTGCAGGAAACCGGTCACGAAGTCGCGGGCGCCCTTCTCGGTGCCCGGCTCCGGCGCGGTGGCCAGCTCGGGGGCGGCCACGGTGGGCGGCTCCTCGAGCGGCTGGCTCTGGGGCGACTCGGTCGGGAGGGGGGCGACCTGCGGGGACGCCGGAGGCGCGATCTGCTCCCGGACGCAGCCGAGAGCGAGCAGGAGTGCCAGGGCGGGCAGGGCCTCACGCACGGGCAGTCACCTCCTCTTCGTCCTCCTCTTGGAAGGCCTCGGAATCAGCCTCGCCATCCGGCTCGTCCCCTCCGCCCAGCTCTCTCCTGAGGTCGCCCAGGATCCACTCGGCGAGGATCTCCTGCTCCCCCTCGTTGAGCGGCAGACCGGCGCTGTCGCACAGGCTCAGGACGTTCCGGAAGAAGCACTTGCCCAGGGCCATGCAGTCCTCGGGACCGTTCTGGCCGAAGCGGTGCCCGCCGAAGGTGATGCCGCGCAGGATGAAGTTGACGCTGGCCCGGGCGATGGGCGCGCCCTCCTCGATGCAGCGGTCCCGCACCGCCTTGGAGGTGCGGGTGAGGAAATAGCCGTGCCCGGTGACCTCCTCGGCCGTGAGCCGGAAAACCCGGGCGTACTCGCTGCTCGTGAGGTAGGGGGTGTCCGTGAGCTGGTGCACGCGATAGGCGAGAGCGTTGAGTCGGGGGTCGCCCACCAGCTCATCGGGCCGGCCGTCCACCGGGAGCTGATGGCGCGCGGGATCGTAGACGTAGCCGGGCTTCAAGGCCGAGATGGCGAAGCCCGGGTTCTCCCGTCCCTCCAGGAGGTCGCGGAAGGTGCCCGCGCCCGCCCAGCGGGTGGAGAGGACCTGATCACCGAAGCGGCTGATCACCATCTGGGCCGCCCGGGCCATGGGCACGGCGACCTCGGAGGACTCCACCACCTGCCGCACATGGTCCAGGATCTCCTCGATCAGGCGGGCCCGATCCACGAAGTGGAAGGGGCGCGCTCCGTAAGACGCGCGGACGGCCTCCGGGGCAGCCGTCTCCTCCCCGTCCTCGTCCTGGAGGCCGACCCGCCAGGGGTCGCCGTCGATCATGGCGAGATCGCGGCGGGCCTGGCAGACGGCCGTGGCCATGTTCCGCAGGCTGTTGAAGCCCAACCAGTTGGTGCTGGCGGTGAACTCCTGGAACTCCCGGAAGATGGGGGGCAGCTCGGTCGCCACCAGCTCGCCGCTGGTGCTTGCCCGCTCGTAGACCTTGTCGGCGATGCGCCGGAGGAGCTCGTCCAGGGCGGTGGTGTACGGGCCGGAGCCGGAAGAGGACCGCAAGGACTGGCTCGGCGTGGCCCCGATTGCCTCCTCCAGGAAGGTATCCTGGTCGATGAGCAGGTCGCACGCAGCCTTGTAGGCCACCGAGGCGGGGCCGATGGCGAGGATGGCGCTCCGGCGATCGTGCTTCGACAGGCGCAGGAGCACCGGCGTGAAGTCCGCGTCCCCGGAGAGAATGATGAACTCGTCGAAGCAGGTTTCATGGCCCAGCGTGTCCAGGATGTCCATCACCATGTGGATGTCGGCGCTGGTCTTGCCGCCGCTCGTCAGAGGCGGACAGTCCACGACCTCGAAGGCCGAGCGGGTGAAGTAGGGGCGGAACCGCCCGAACTGCGATGGATTGAGGTAGCAGCGGCGGAAGAGGACCTTGCGCTTTTTGCCGTCGTCCTCGCTGGGAAGGTTGTCCTGCAGCCACAGGAGCCAGCGGGTGGGGTCGGTGGCGAACTGCTCCGCAGCGGCGGGATCTTCCCTCTGAAGACCCAGGTAGATGTTGTCGAAATCCACAAAAAGAGCGCTGCGCACATGCGTCGCTCTCGACGTTCTAGGTAAATCCGGCATTCAAGCCTCCCAAATAAGACGTTTTCGGGGCGCCAGACCGGCAGCGGAGGGACCCCCGTAACTCTGGAACGATACCAGAGCCCGGGCGCCCTCACCTCCCCGGAACGTCGTCGCCCCCCCTTTGTCTTCCATGCCGGCCAGGGCGACGGCGGTCCACCGGCGGGTGTTCTGGTTCCATTCGATGAGTGGCGCCGGCTCCAGAGCCGTGGGGAGGGAATGGTCTGGGCCGCCCGGATGTGGTCCAGACAGGGGGGCGCGGTCCCCGGTGAGGACCTGAAACATTTCCCGCGCTCCCGGCGTAAGGACGGGCAGAAGCGATCGAGTTCCCCCGAGACGGAACCGGTCGCGGGAGCGGGACGCTCCGAAGGAGGGGCAGATGGATATCCAGATGAATGCGCGGTTGATCGAGATGGAGAATTCGGAAGCGCGGGGGAGCCGTCGTCGTCCCCGCCTCCTTTGGGCCGTGACGGCCCTTGCGATCGTCGTTCTCGCCGGTTTTTCTCTGATCTATGCTTGGGGGAGCGTCAAGTCCTCGGGCAAGGCCGCCGCGGCCAAGGCGGACGCGGCCAAGGAGGCCGCGGCGAAAAAGGCTCCGATTCCCGTGAGCGTGGCCGCGGTCGAGAGCGGCGCGGTCTCCTCCTACCTCACGGCCACGGCCAACCTGGTGCCGGACAACGAGGTGAAGGTGCTGACCGAGGCCGAGGGACGGGTGGGACGGCTGATGGTGGACGAGGGCCACTACGTGACCAAGGGGCAGATCATGGCCTCCCTCGCCCGCGAGGACGCCGAGATCGCCTTCACCAAGGCCCGGCTCAAGGTGGAGAACACCCGCCTCGCCTATGAGCGCGGCGCCAAGATGGTGCGCGAAGGACTGATCAGCCAGGAATCCTTCGATCGCATGACCATGGAGAACGAAGTGGCCCGCCAGGAGGTGGCCGAGGCCGAGCACAGGCTTTCGAAGACCTCCATCCGCGCCCCGTTCTCGGGCCGGGTGACCCTGCGCACCGTCGAGGTGGGCCAGCACGTGCGCCCCGGCGACGAGCTGTTCACCGTGGCCGACTTCGAGCCCCTGGTCGCCTACATCTACATGGCGGAGAAGGACGCCCTCGGCATGAAGCCCGGCCGCGAGGCGCGCATCACCCTGAAGGCCAATGAGGACGTGCGCTTCCAGGGCCGCATCCGGCAGATCAGCCCCGTGGTGGACGCCGCCACCGGCACGGTCAAGGTGACGGTCGAGGCCGTGCATCCGCCCGAGATCGTGCGGCCCGGCGGCTTCGTGACCGTGGACATCGTGCGCGAGACGCGGTCAGCCGCGCTGACCATCCCCCGGGAGGCCGTGCTGCGCGAGCTCCGGAGCGCTCACGTGTTCGTGGCCAAGAACGGCAAGGCCGAGCGCCGCGACGTCACCCTGGGTCTGGAAGAGGGCAACCGGATCGAGGTCACCTCCGGTCTCTCCGCCGGCGAGCGGGTCGTGGTGGCCGGGCAGGGGAGCTTGAAGCCCGGCGCGAACCTCAAGGTGATCCAGGCCGCCGCCGCGCCCTCCGCCACCGCCGCCCAACGCGCCGCCGAGGCCCGCTGACCCCGGACCCCGAGACCACCGAGACCAGGTTGTGATCTGAGGAGGGACCTCCCGTGGGAGGTCCCCCGGAGGGAAGGTGTGCCATGGGTATCGTCGATTTCTCGCTCCGGCGCCGGGTCACCGTGTCCATGTGCGCCGTGGCGCTGGTGCTGTTCGGCCTCGTGGCCTTCACGCGGCTGCCGATCAACCTGCTGCCGGACGTCTCCTACCCCAGCCTGACGGTGGAGACCCGGTTCCCGGGCGCGGCCCCGGCTGAGGTGGAGTCGCTCGTCACCCGCCCGATTGAAGAAGTGGTGGGGATCGTGGCCGGCGTCAAGCGGCTCACGTCCGTCTCGCGGCCGGGCCTCTCCCCGGTCACCCTGGAGTTCGACTGGGGGCGGAACATGGACTTCGCCGCCCTCGACGTCCGCCAGAAGCTCGACCTCGTGCCCCTCGCCCGCGACGCCGAGAAGCCCGTGCTCCTCCGCTTCGACCCGGCGAACGATCCGGTCCTGCGGCTCTACCTGACCGGTGGAGAGAGCGTGGACCTCTATCAGCTCCGCTACACGGCCGAAGAGGTCTTGAAGAAAGGGCTGGAGTCGACCGAAGGCGTGGCCGCGGTCAAGGTCAACGGCGGCTATGAGGAGGAGATCCAGGTCAAGGTGGACGAGGGCAAGCTCGCCCTCCTCGGCCTCTCGATCGAGGAGGTCAACAGCAAGCTCCTCCGGGAGAACGTCAACCAGGCCGGCGGCAGCCTCTACGAGTCCGAGGCCCGCTATCTCGTGCGCTCGCGCAACGAGTTCCAGAACCTGGACGACATTCTGAACACCATCCTGGTGGGCAAGGACGGCCGCAACGTCACCCTGCGCGACGTGGCCCAGGTCTTCCGCGGCCACCGCCAGCGCGACGTCGTCACCCGCTTCGCCGGCAAGGAGGCCGTGGAGCTCGCCGTCTACAAGGAGGGCGACGCCAACACCGTGTCCGTGGCCCGTGCCGTGGAGTCCCGGCTGGAGCGGCTGAAGGGCGAGCTCCCCGAGGGTGTCGAGGTGTCCACCGGTGTGGACCAGTCGCGGTTCATCCAGGCCTCGATCGACGAGGTGCTGGGCAACGCCGCCCTGGGGGGCCTGATCGCCATCGGCGTCCTCTTGCTCTTCCTCAAGGACGCGCGGAGCACGCTGATCATCGGCGTCTCCATCCCCATCTCGATCATCGCCACGTTCTTCCTCATGTACCGCACGGGCACGACGCTCAACGTCATGTCGCTCGGCGGCCTCGCCCTGGGCGTCGGGATGCTCGTGGACAACGCCATCGTGGTGCTGGAAGCGATCTTCCGCCGCCGGGAACAGGGCGAGGGCGCCCTGGAGGCAGCGCACAAGGGCGCCTCCGAGGTGGGCCTCGCGGTCGTTGCTTCGACACTCACCACCGTGGCCGTGTTCCTCCCCGTGGTGTTTCTCGAAGGGATCGCGGCCCAGCTCTTCAAGGACCAGGCGCTCACCGTGTCTTTCTCGCTGATCGCCTCGCTCGCGGTCTCGCTGACGCTCATCCCCATGTTCTCCGCCATGGTGGGTGGCGGGGAGGGTGCGTCCGGAGCGGCGGAGGAGGCTCCGGCGGGCCGGGGCCGGCGGATCTTGCGAGCGATCTTCGTGCGCGCTCCCCGGGCCGCGCTCTTCGCCCTGCGCCGGGTGCTCACCTGGATCGGGACCGGGCTCGCCTGGTCCTTCCGGCCGGTCTCCCGGACCTTCGATGCGAGCATGGACGCCTTGTACCGCGTCTACCCGCCGGCCCTGCGCTGGGCGTTGCGCTCCCGGGCCACGGTACTGGGCATCGTCCTCCTCGCCTTGGCGGGCTCGCTATGGCTCGTGCCGCGCCTGGGGTTCGACCTCATCCCCACCTTCTCCCAGGGGGAGTTCAGCTTCTCCATGGAGCTGCCCGAGGGCACGCCCCTCGAGACCACGGACCGCTTCCTGGGCGAGGTCCAGTCCGTCCTCGCGGGAGACTCCCGGGTCGCCTCCTTCGCCAGCATCGCGGGCGGCGCGGGCCTCTCGCTGACCTCGACCGGCACCGAGGGGGAAAACACCGCCCGGCTCCAGGTGCGGATGGCCCCCGGCACCAGGCAGGAGGACGAGGAGGCCGTGGCCGCCGCCCTGCGCTCCCGGCTCGAAGCCTCGGGCCTCGCCCGGTTCGAGTTCGAGCGGCCGACGCTCTTCACCTTCCGCACGCCCGTGGAGGTGGAAATCTACGGGGACGACCTGGCCCAGGTGCACGCGGCGGCCACCGGGCTCGAGGGGCGCCTGGCAGAGATCCCCGGCCTCGTGGACGTCAAGTCCTCGGCCGAGCTGGGCAACCCCGAGCTCCAGGTGACCTTCAACCGGGAGCAGCTCACCCGGCTGGGGCTCGACCTCTCCCAGGTGGCCGAGACCGTGCGCAGCAAGGTGCAGGGGGCCGTGGCCACCCGCTTCCTCCAGGGAGACCGGGAAATCGACATCCTGGTCCGCTCGGTCGAGGTGGGGGAGGCCACCGTGGCCGACCTCTCCGAGCTGATCGTGGCCCAGCGGGACGGCGTGCCCATCGCCCTCAAGGTCGTGGCCGACGTCCAGGTCACCGAGGGGCCGAGCGAGATCCGCCGCATCGGCCAGAAGCGGGCCGCCGTGGTCTCGGGCAATCTCGCCGGCCGCGACATGGCCGCCGTGGCGTTGGACGTGCGCGCCGCGATCAATGCGACCGCTCTGCCCGCAGGTGTCGCCGCCAACCTCTCCGGCCAGGAGGAGGAGATGGCCCGCTCCATGCGCTCCCTGCTGCTCGCCATGGGTCTCGCCATCTTCCTGGTCTACCTGGTGATGGCCTCGCAGTTCGAATCCCTGCTCCACCCGTTCGTGATCATCTTCACCCTGCCCCTCGGCGCGATCGGGGCGATCGGCGCCATGGCCCTGACCGGACGCTCGATCAACATCGTGGCCGTGATCGGCATGGTGATGCTGGCGGGTATCGTGGTGAACAACGCCATCGTGCTGATCGACGCTGTCAACCAGCTCCGCCGCGAAGGGATGGGCCGCACGGACGCCCTGATCCAGGCCGGGCTCACCCGCCTGCGGCCGATCCTCATGACCTCGGCCACCACGGTGCTGGGGCTGCTGCCCATGGCCCTGGGATTGGGCGAGGGCGCCGAGCTGAGGGCGCCGCTCGCCATCACCGTGATCGGCGGGTTGTCGATCGCAACGGCGCTGACACTGATCGTGATCCCGGTGGTCTACACGCTGTTCGATCGCAGCAAGGAGCCGGTGGCGCAGACCGTGACGAAAACCGAACCAGAAACGGTTGCTCCGCTTCCCGCGGTGGTGGAGGGGTGAGCGCCATGCCCGCGAGACCTCACCCCCTGTCCCCCTCTCCCATCGCCCTCCCTTCCCCCGGGAGAGGGGGGACGCATGCGGGCCTGTTTGCCGAAAGAGACGCTGCACTGCACGTGGAAGGTGGGTATTGGCTTCCCGGAGTAAACCTTTCTTTTGCCGATCCGTTCCGGAACCGGCTTTCCGCCCCCGTCACGTCCCCCCTCTCCCGGTTGGGGGGAGGGCGATGGGAGAGGGGGATAGGGGGTGAGGTATGAGCCTCCCCAAGCTTGCCGTCAACCGTCCGATCACCACCCTGATGGTGCTGTTGAGCGTCCTCGTCATGGGAGGGATCGCCCTCTCGCGGCTGCCGCTCGCGTTTCTGCCCGAGGTGGACGCGCCGTTCATCGCCGTCCAGATCCCCTATCCCAACTCCAACCCCACGCAGATCGAGAAGGAGATCACCAAGCCCGTCGAGGAGGCCCTCTCGACCCTCTCCGGGGTCAAGAAGCTCAGCTCCACCTCGACCGCGGACAGCGCCGAGCTCCAGCTCGAGTTCGACTGGGGCCAGGAGCTGGACATCGTCCGCATGGCGGTGAGCGAAAAGATCGATCAGGTCAAGCCCACGCTTCCCGCGGGCATCGGACAGGTCCTGATCTTCTCGTTCAACACCAGCGACATCCCGGTGATCGAAGCGCGCCTCGCCGCTGAAGGCGTGGACCTCTCGCGGAATTACGACCTGCTCGAATCCCGGATCGTCAACCGCATCCGCCGGGTGCCCGGCGTAGCCAGGGTGGATCTGGACGGCGTGGCGCCGCGGGAGATCAGCATCGACCTCTCGCTCGCCGCCGTCAAGGAGCACCGGGTGGACGTGGGCGCCCTGATCCAGCGCCTCCAGGCCTCCTCGGCCAACCTCGTCCTCGGCCAGGTCCAGGACGGCGGCCTGCGCTACACTGCGCGAGCCCTGGGCGCCTTCCAGTCCGTCGACCAGATCGCCGGGCTTCCCATCGACGAGCGTGGCCTGCGCCTCGGCGACATCGCCGAGATCGCCTACGAGGAACCGCCCATCCCCTACGGCCGCCACCTGGACGGCAAATACGCCGTGGCCATCAACGTCTTCAAGGAGTCCACGGCCAATACCGTGGAGGTCGTCCAGGCCGTCAACAAGGTGATCCATGAGGACATCGGCAAGGATCCTCTGCTCAAAGGCATCAAGCTCTTCGTGTGGGAAGACCAGGCCGAGCAGATCACTTCCGGCATCAACGGGCTGACCTCCTCGGGGCTGGTGGGTGGCCTACTCGCCGTCCTCGTTCTCTACTTCTTTCTGCGCCGGCTGGACTCGACGATCATCGTCTCGCTTTCGATTCCCTTCTCCGTCATCGCGGCCTGCGGCGTGCTCTACTTCCTGGGCAAGACGCTCAATATCCTTTCCATGATGGGCCTCATGCTCGGCGTCGGTATGCTGGTGGACAACGCCATCGTGGTCCTGGAATCGATCGACCGCCGGCACCGCGAGGAGCCGAGCACGAAACAGGCGGCGCTCGAAGGGGCGAGCCAGGTGGCTGTCGCCGTCCTCGCCTCCACGGCCACCACCCTGATCGTCTTCCTCCCCCTGATCGTGGGCGGCAAGACCGAGCTCACCGTCTGGCTCGGCGAGGTCGGGACCGCCATCTCCCTCGCCCTGCTCTGCTCGCTGTTTTCGGCCCTCACTCTGATCCCGCTGACCGCGGCGCACTTCCTGCGTAGGAAAGAGCCGAAGCCCGTCCGCGCCGTCACCTGGCTGGAAGAGCGCTACGTGCGCGCCCTGGCCTGGACCCTGCGCCACCGGGTGGCGACCCTGTTCATCGTCCTCGGCGGGCTGGGTTTCGGGTTCGTCCCCTTCGCCACCGGCCTCGTCAAGACCGGCATGTTCTCCGCCCAGGTCAACGAGCGCCTGTACCTCAACTACGAGTTCGCCGACTTCTCCTACAAGTCGGACAGCGAAAAGGTTGTCAATCGGGTGGAGAAGTACCTCTATGACAACGCCGAGCGTTTCCAGGTGGCCGGCGTCTACAGCTACTACGCCGAGAACGAGGCGGGCACCACGATCACCCTCGATCGCAAGGATTTCTCCGACGACGAGATCCAGGACCTGCGCCAGGAGATCCGCAAGGGCCTGCCCGAGATCCCCGGTGCCCGCGTCTTCTTCGAGGACGACTCCGAGACCGGCGGCAGCAGCACCTACTTCGCCGTCAAGCTCTTCGGACCGGACAGCGCCGTGCTGCGCGACGCGGCTGAAGAGGTCCAGCGCCGCCTCGAGACCGTCTCCGGCGTCGAGGACGTCACCTCGCCCATCCACCGCGCCCGACGCGAGATCCAGGTCACCATCGACCGCGAGAAGGCCCTCCGCCAGGGACTCACCGCGCAGGACGTCTCCGACGTCTTCGCCTTCACCCTGGGCGGCACCCGCCTGCGCCGCTTCAACGCCGGCGATCACGAGGTCGAGACCTGGCTCGCCCTGCGCACCGAAGACCGCACCAACCTGGAGGATTTGAAGAACATCCAGGTGGCCACCACCAACGGTCTGCCGGTCACCGTGGGGGATATCGCCGACTTCCAACTCGTGCGCCGCGAGCAGGAGATCCGGCGCGAAAACCGCAAGGTCAGAGTCGAGGTCCGCGCCACCTACGAAGGCGAGGAGTGGGACGACACCAAAGAAAAGATTTCCGGATTGATGGACACCCTCAACCTGCCGCCGGGCACCTCCTGGTCCTGGGACGACCGCATCCTGGAGCAGGACGCCCAGGGGGCTCAGATGGGGGTGAACTTCCTCCTGGCGCTGGCGCTGGTCTACATCGTCATGGCGTCGCTCTTCGAGTCCCTGGCTCAGCCCTTCGCCATTCTCTTCTCCATCCCCTTCGCCCTGCCCGGCGCCACCTGGCTCCTCGCGGCCACGGACACGCCCTTCAACCTCATGGCGCAGATCGGTCTGCTCATCCTCATGGGGATCGTGGTCAACAACGGCATCGTGCTGTTGGATCACATGAACCAGCTCCGTCGCGAAGGCATGCCCCGCGACCAGGCCATCCTCGAAGCCGGCCGGGACCGACTGCGTCCCGTGCTGATGACCGCCGCCACCACCATCCTGGGTCTCACGCCCCTCGCCTTCGGAGGCTCGAACGTCGGCGGCCTCATGTACTTCCCCCTGGCCCGCACCGTCATGGGCGGGCTCCTCTCCTCGACCGTGCTGACGCTGATCGTGCTGCCTTACATCGCCCTGGGGGTGGAGGGGGTGGCCAACTGGGCCAAGGGGCTGTGGCGGGGCTCGGCGCCAGGGCGGGTGGGGGAGGGGGCGGTGCTGGTGCCGGCAACTTCGGAAGCGGAGTAGGCCGGGCCCTCACCTCTCCGGCCCTCCTCTCCCATCCTCCCGTCGGACGGTTCGGAAGAGCTAACGGCGAGGTCTCTCTGGCTTGATGACCCGCAGAGCTCCGGGTCGCTGTTATAAATAGGCAGGAGGGGCCTCTCCCCCCCTCGGACGGCCCGTCGCCTCTTCCAGAGACGTGAACGCCTGTCCACCGCGAGATGGTATGCTCCTTTTCGCGGGAAGCCATGCTCCAAACCGGCCCTCTCGACGCACCTGTGGCCTCTTGGAGAAAGGAAGGTATCGATGGCGGCGATTCCCCTGAAGCACGACGACGTCTACTACCCGGAGTCCGACGGCCAACCGATGGCGGAGACCGACCTCCACCGCGTGGTGATGACCGACCTGATCAACGGTCTCACGAGGCGCTACGCATCCGCTCCGGACATCTACATCGGCGGGAATCTCTTCTTCTATGACGTCCAGGGGAACCCGCGGTCCTCCTT
>DASQEB010000292.1:0-10765 GCA_035633875.1 Thermoanaerobaculia bacterium | reverse complement strand
AGTCCCTCGACGGGGAGCCCTGCACCGTCCAGAGCGATCTCTACGCCATCGGGTCGCTGCTCCGCCGCCTCGCCTTTGCCGGCGCCCTCAAGAGCGGAGCCTTCGGCGCAGGGCGCTCGCGGGATCCCCTCCTCAAGGTGCTGGCACGGGCCACCTGTCCGGACCCCGACTCCCGCTACGGCAGTGCCCGGGAGATGGCCGAGGCGCTGCGGGAGGCCGGTCGGGCCGGTGCGCGCCGCCTTCGCCCCGAGCGCCGCTCCCCCGTCCCGAAGGAGGTCCGGGAGGCGCCGGTTCGCTTGGTTACCCCTCTTCGCACGCCGGTCGCCCCGCGGCGGCCGGAAGAGAGCGAGGAAGGTGACCTCTGGCGAGCCCTCCTCCTCCTCGTTGTCACCCTCCTCCTCATCGCCTTCCTCATCGCCACGGGCTGGTTCATCATCGGCCAGGACGGCTCCCCCTGGCCGGAAGGCGAGGCGTCCCCCGCCGGGAGGTCCGCGGCCGCCCCGGAGAGCGGCTCCGATCCGGCCATGGCCTCCTCCCGCTGAGGCGGACCTCCCCGCCGTCCCCTGCTCGCCAAAGAAAAAACCCGGAATCTCGGTCCCGGGTTCTTCGGCCTCCCAGCACGCCACGCAGCAGATGGGATGTCAGACAAAGACGTCAGAGTCTCTCGTACCTCTCCTCGCACAAAGCAGGACTACAGAAGAATTGAAACTCTCCCCCCGGGCTTACCCCTTTTTTCCCCTCGGGCCGCCCTGAAATGAAACATCATGTTGGCGAGGAGTGTAGGCGCCGAGGTTCTAAAGAGTCCTCAGAGGAGGGCTCAAGATGGCTCAAAAAACATCAAAGGTCAGGGGGAACGGCTGCGCTCGTCTTGAGGTAGAATGCGCTTAAGCTTCTAAGGCATCTCACTGGCCGGGAGCTCCTGGTACCGGGAAGGCTCGTTTTTATCGACCGCGCCCGCGGCGACGGGAGGTAGGCCCGGTCCGGCGTTGTCGCCGATTGCGGACATGAGCGTGGTCGTTTCCAAAAGCGAGAGGCGCCTTTTCGAATTCGACGGGTTCCGTGTAGATCCCGTGAGACGCCGTCTGATGCGGGACGGCGAGGTCGTCCCCCTCACCCCCAAGGCCTTGTCCATCCTCCTGGTCCTTCTCGAGAACCGGGGGGAGATTGAGGAGAAGGAGGAGCTGATCCAGAGGGTCTGGCCGGATACCTTCGTCACCGAGGCCAACCTGACCCAGAACATCTCCTCGCTCCGCAAGGCCCTGGGGGAGCGGGCGAGCGAGAGCCGGTACGTCGTGACCGTGCCCGGCCGGGGATACTGCTTCGCGGGGGAGGTGGTGGAGGTCCTCCGGGAATCTACCGGCGAGATCCAAGTGGTGCCGGATCCACCGCCGTCCGCCACTCCTCCCGCCGAGGATCCCCCGGTTCCCTCCGTGGTCCCGACCGCGGCCGCCCCGCTCGTTCCGGAGCCCGAGCCGGCGGTCCGGCCGGAGCGCGAGGCCACGGGCCCGATCCTCCCGCTGCGGGAGCGGCGTCGCCTGCAGGCCGCCGGCCTGCTCCTGCTCTTTGTGGTCGCGGCCGTTGCCCTGTCCCTCCTCCTGGCGCTGTTCCTCTCCAGGGGGAAGACCAAGACCGTCGCGGAGGACGGGACCGGCGCCCCCCCGGAGGACGGGATTCGCGCAGCCGTCCGTCGCCGCTCCGTCGCCGTGCTGGGGTTCAAGAACCTGGCGGGCGAAGAGGAGAAAGGCTGGCTCGCCGCGGCCCTCTCCGAGATGCTGACCACCGAGCTCGCGGCCGGCGGGCAGGTGCGGGTCATCTCGGGGGAGAACGTGTCCAGAGTCCGGCAATCCCTCTCCCTTCCCTACGCCGACAATCTCAAAACCGAAGAGTTGCAGCGGCTCCATTCGTTCCTCGGCGCCGACCTGGTGGTGATCGGCTCGTATCTTCCCTACGGCGGCAAGATCCGTCTCGACCTCCGGGTGCTGGAGCTCCCCAGCGGAGACAGCGTGGCGTCCGTCGCCGAGGTGGGGACCGAGCCGGAGCTGTTCAACCTGGTCTCCCACACGGGCATGCGCCTGCGCCGGGCCCTGGGGGGGACCCTCTCGTGACCGGAGGAAGTCCGGGCGGACCGTGCCCTTAGGCCGGCGAGTCCGGAGGCGGCCCGCCTCTACGTCGAGGGGCTCGCCCGGCTCCGCACCTTCGACTTTCGCAACGCCCTGGATCTTCTGGAGAAGGCCGCTGCGGCCGATCCGAGCTCGCCGGTCATCCGCTCCGCCCTCTCCCACGCATGGACCGGCCTCGGCTATGACGGCCGGGGGGCCCAGGAGGCCGAGATGGCGTTTCAACTCGCGGGCTCCCTTCCCAAGGAGGAGCGGCTCGCCATCGAGGCTCGCCTCTCCGAAGCGAAGAAGCAGTGGGACAAGGCCAGCGAGATCTACGGCTCCCTCTGGACGTTCTACCCGGACGACATCGAGCACGGCCTGCGGCTGGCGAACGCCCAGATCGTCGGCGGACGCACCCGCGAGGCCATCAAGACGATCGAGGCCCTGCGCAGGCTGCCTCCCCCGGAGGGCAAGGACCCGCGCATCGATCTCGCCGAGGCGATGAATGCCAAGCGCATGTCCAACTTCGAGATCCAGATCCGGGCGGCGAAGGCCGCCGAGGCCAAGGGGCGGTATGTCAACGAGAGCCTCGTCGTTGCCCAGGCCCTGGCGCTCCAGGGAGACGCCCTGCTGCTGACCGGCACCCTCGCCCCGGCGCGGGACGCCTTCTTGGAGGCGCGGGACCTCTTCCTGAAGGCGGGCGACTCGACCCAGGCCGCGCTGATGCTCACGCGGGTGGGCGTCACCCTGCATGAGGAGAGCTCGCTCGAGGAGGCGAGGCAGAAGTTCGAAGAGGCCCTCGAGATCGTGGCCCCGACCGGGAGCATCGCCGGCCGCGCCCTCCAGATCGGCAACCTGGGAATCATCTGGCGCGACCAGGGAGACCTCCGCCGTGCCCAGGAGATGCTGGAGCAGGCCCGCGACCTCTACGTGGAGGCCGGAGACCGCGTGCTCGAGACGCGGACTTTGACCCTTCTCGGGCCCGTCCTCCTGAACCGGGGGGAGATCGCCGAAGGGGGGAAGCTGATCGAGCGTGCCCTCGCCATGGCCCGGCAGTCCGGGACCCGTCTCGACGAGGCCCGGGCCCTCGACAGCCTCGCCCTCGTCAAGCAGCGCCAGGGCGAGTACGCCGAGGCGCGGCGCCTGCACGAGAAGGCGTGGGCCATCGCCAGAGAGCTCAAGGACCTCAACCGCGCCGCCACCATGAAGGCGGGGTCCGCCGAGGCCCTGGTCTACCTGGGCAACCTGCCGCTCGCCCGACAGCGTTTCTCCGAGGCGCTCGCGGCCAAGCGCCAGGTCGGTGACAGGATCGGCGCCGCCGCCATCCTCGGCTCCCTCGCCCGGCTCTCCTACCGGGCCGGGGATCTGGCCGCAGCCAAGCGGTACAGCGAGGAGCACCTGTCGATGGCCCGCAAGGTCGGCGCCCGTCTCCTGGAGGCCGAGGCCCTGCGCGACCTGGGCCTCTGGAGCTTCGCGTCGGACGACCTGCCCGCCGCCCGGCAGCGGCTGGAGGAGGCCCTCGAACGATTGGCCGGCCTGGGAGCGGATCTGGACGTCACCTCGTGCCGGCTCATCCTGGCCTCCATCGCCCTCGCGGAGGGGAAGGACACCGTCCCCATTGAGCGCGTCGCCCGCAAGGTGGCCGCCTGGTACGGCGCCCGCGGCATCATCGGACACCAAGCCAAGGCCCTCCTCCTCGCCGCACAGGCCCTCCTCCACCAAGGCCGGGTCGCGGCTGCAGGAGAGATGGCCACCCGCGCCCGCTCCCTGGCCGTCCAGAATGAGGACCGGGAGATCCAGATCCTGGTCACGGCCTCGGCCGCCATCGTTGATGTCTCTGCAGACCGCAGGAAGGAGGCCCTCGGTCAGGTCCAATGGGCTATCGACGAGTCGAAGAGGAGCGGCCTGGTCACTGCAAACCTCTCGGCCCGCCTGAGTCTCGGGTCCGTCCAGCTCCGGATGCAGGACCGGGCAGCGCTCCAGACCCTCCAGGCCGTCCACCGGGAGTCCGCCAGCCGGGGGCTCGCCTACTTCGCCCGGCAAGCCCGGACGGCCCTGCAGGTAGTGGAGAAGGCGGGGGTGCGGTAGGACGCCACAGCACCACACCGCACCACCTCGGTCCTCCCCGTCCTACCTGACCCGCACGCCTCCCTTGATCACTAGGTCCACGTCCTGGAGCAGGTCGACGTGGCGGAGGACGTCGCCGTGGACGGCGATGATGTCCGCGATCTTGCCGGGGGCGATGGTGCCAACATCCCCGTCCACCTTCATGTGGACGGCCGGCCAATAGGTGGCGGCGCGGATCGCGTCCATGGCGGGGACGCCGAAGACGTTGACCCAGGTGTCGATCTCACGCCAGGTGGAGTCGCTGTGGAAGGTGAGGGGCACACCGCTGTCGGTGCCGACGAGGAGGATAGCGCCCGACTGGCGGAGCTGCTCGAACTTGCGCTTCAGGGTGGGCCGGCGCTGCGGCACGTGCTGGAAGTAGGCCAGCCGGTCCACGGGATCGAGCGAGCGCCGGATGTCCTCCACCACCTCCCGGGGCAGGCCCTCCCGCCAGCGGGGGTCGTCGATCCTCTCGGGAACTCGTCCCGGGTCTCCTGGTAGAGGAGGAGGGGAGCGATCGTGGGGGTCCAGAAGAGGGTGTTGGCCCGGGACTTCATCAGGTCGAAGACGTCCGGGGGATACTCGGGGGCGGTGCCCAGGCCGGTGTGCTCGAAGCAGTCGACCCCGGCCTGGATGCCGCGACGGATCTCCTCGGCGCGGTGGGAGTGCGCGACGACGGGAAGGCCCCGCTTGTGGGACTCGTCCACCACGGCCCGGACCTCGTCCATGGTCATCTGGTCCTGGTCGATGAGCTTGATCACGTTCACGCCTGCGTCGGCGAGCTTGCGCACCTTGGCCCGGGCGTCGTCCGGTCCCTCGATCCCCCAGCGGAAGGCCTCGGTGCCAGGGTAGGGCTCGTGCTGAAGGAACGGGCCGGAGACGTAGAGAGTGGGGCCGGGGATTTCGCCCCGCCTGATGGCGTCGCGGACGGCGAGGATGTCCTCCAGGGGCGCTCCCAGGTCCCGGGCGCTGGTGACCCCGGCATGGAGGAGCTGCTTCGCCGCGGCCGGCATGATGGTGGAGCGGAAGAGGGGCGGGTAGGTCTTGTCCCAATGGGTGTAGTCGCCGTGGCCTACGATCATGAGGTGGACGTGCATGTCCCAGAGCCCGGGGAGCACGCTCATCCCTTCGGTGGAGAGGACCTCCGCCCCCGGCGGGATCGGGACCTCGCCCACCCGGCCCACGGCCTTGATACGGTTGCCCTCGATCAGGACGATGCTGTCGTCCAGGGGACGGCCCCCGTAACCGTCGATGAGGCGACCCCCCACCAGGGCCTTGACGGCCGGGGCGGGAGCCGAGGAAGCGCCGAGAGTGGCGGCGAGCAGGAGGAGGACGAGCAGCGCAACCGGTCGGGATTCGGTTCGTTTCATGGGATTGAAGACCTCCGGTCCGAGTATTGCAGAGCTGCGACCCCTCAGGCGAGCATGGGTACACTGGAACGTATCCTGGAATTGTCTAGAATGCCGCGAATGGCGACCGACCAGATCCTCTGGATCGCGCGGATGTTGGAAGCGGCGATCCAGGCCTTCGGCCTCTCGAATCGCGAGCTGGAGGCGCGGCTCGAGTGGGAGGAGGGCTCTCTCGACGACATCCTGCAAGGGAGGGTGGAGCTCGAACCCCGTCACGTCATCAAGATCCTCGACGCACTGAGCCTGGAGCCGCCGCCGGCACCCGACTCCGAGCGGCTGGACCTCGATGACAGCGGATCCTTCATGGTCGACGAACTGATCGGCCGCTTCGAGCGTCTCGGCTACGGTCCGGCCGAGGCGTCGATTCCCGAGCATCCATCTCCGAACGGGCCGGAGCTCGAGCGTCGGATCCGGGCGGTCCTGGTCAAGGCGTTCGGTGAGCAGGTCGGCTTGGAGGAGGGCGCGCTGGGGGATTGAGGCCCCCGGTCCGGGCTTTACAGGGCCCGGAAGCGGGCTGCCTTGAACCGGGGGCGGGTTTCGAGCTTCTTGAGGTACTCCCGCACGGCGTTCAGGAGCTCCAGGGAGTCGGCGTCGTCGGCCGCGAAAGACTCCTTGAGGAGCAGCAGCGCTGCCAGGGCCTCGCGAGCGATGCCCCGAGCCTGGAACAGGGTCACCATCTCCTCGATGAGGCGGCGGGTCGAGCCCGCCTTGCCGCGCCGCAGCCAGATGATGGCGAGGTCGAGAGAGACCAGGGCCGCGTGATAGCCCAGGCCGGTCTGCTCCAGCTCCCGCTTCACCCAGAGGAAAGACTTTTCGGCAAGCCGGAGCTGTCCGAGCCCGGCGGCGATCCTCCCCTGGAGCCACTGGAGCTTGAGGAGGGCCAGGCGGTCACCCTCGGCGAAATAGGCTTGGCGGCTCTGGCGCAGGAGTCTCCGGGCCTGCCGGAAGCGCCCGCTGTCGGCCAGGAAGCCGATAAGGTTGTGGACCGCCGAGAGCACCAGCTTCGGGTCCGCGGCCGGGTCGATCATCGCCAGCCCGGCGCTCACCAAGCGGACCGCCTGCTCCGCGTCGTTGCTGTACCCGCAGTAGAGGCCCTTGCTGAGGAGAGCCCTGCCAGCGTTGTGGCGATCGCCGTGTCTCTCGTAGAGGACGTATACGGTGTCGAGCAGGGACAGGGCTTCCTGAAATTTCCGCTGCGCACCGAGAAGAGAAGCGGTCAGGTCCATGAGCCGGGCGAGCAGCAGCGGGTCCTGGGTGCCGTGGGCGCTCGCCTCGATAGCGCGCCGCATGATCCGCTCGGCGGCCTCGAGGTTGTCCGAAACGCGATGGGCATTCGCCAACTCGGCGAGGCTCCGGGCCTGTATGTCCGCCACCATCTCGGGTCCGTACTGCATGGGATCGAGTCCCTCGGCAACCGAGACGGCCCTCTCTGCCAGCATCACCATCTTCTCGGGATCGTGGTACCGGCAGTCCCTGCTGCTGGCGATCAACGATTCACAGACGCCCCAGCCCTGAGATCCCATCCCCATCCCCGTGCGATACCACGACGGGATGGCAGCCCAGGTATGCTCCGAGGTGTTCCCCTCCGTGGTACCCGCCTGCCAGATCTCTCTCGCCACAAGCATCTCCAATCGTTCCGGGCCCAAGCTCGACCCACTGATTTTCAGCGCATCATCGTTCTAGCAACCCTGGTGCCAGCCAAACATCCGGAGCGATCAGCCATTGGGATCGAGGCCCCAGCCGGCGTCGCAGCCCTCGGGTTTGGTGCAGGTGGTAGTGGTGTTCGTGGTCGAGCCGCTGTCTCCAGCGCCCGATCCCGTCTTTGCCACTGTCTCGTGGGTCTCCCAGGTCCAGAGGCTGGTCAACCAGGCCCAGGCCTGACCAAGGAGACTTCCCTGCTCGCCCACCCCGATCATCGTATCGAACCCAGGCGCCTTACGGGGCGCCAGATTGCCGGCCTCGGCAACGCCCGCCAGGGTGAACATCACAGCAACTGCCAGAAGTATTGTCGTCAGGCGGATCATCGTCTTGCTCATCACTCTCTCCTCCGGGGAGCTCCCGGTGTGTTGGGCTGCGGTGTCTGTGTCCGTGCCCCTCGGATTGCCAGCATCAGCAATCGGTATGCCAAACCGCTCCCGCCCGCAGCCAGAGGGAGAAAAATTCATAGAATGAGGAGCTTGGGCACGCCGGGTGGATTCCGGTTCCACGGCAGGAGAGAGAGGGAGAGTCTTCCCGAGGGGGGCTTGCCAGGCTCTCGGCTGGCGGTATACCGGGGTTGAGGGGGACATCCGGAGTAGTTCCTACACAAGGAGCGAAAGAACGTCCAAGAGGGAAGAAATTCGAGTCATTGCAATTCCTGCACAGGTTCAAGGAGTTTCGTGCTTGAATAAACCAGGAACCCCGGCCGGAATGATTGAAGATCCGGCAACCTTTTCGGGAGATCGTCGTATGGAACGCTGGAGGAGATCGTCATGCTGAAAGCACGCGCCGTGCAGTCGTGCCTCATCTTGCTTTTGCTGCTGATCACCGGAGCCGCGACCGCCCAGGACTCGGGAGATGAGCTGCGACGCGCCGCGAGCGCCGGGGATCTGGCCAAAGTCAAGGAGCTTCTGGACAAGGGTGTCGACGCCAATGCCGCCAACCAGTACGGGGGAACCGCCCTGGCCTTCGCCTGCGACAAGGGGCATACGGAGGTTGTGAAGCTCCTGCTGGAGCGCGGGGCCAATCCCAACGTCAAGGACACGTTCTACAACCTCACACCGATCGGATGGGCGGCCGAGAAGGGGCACGTGGATATCATCCGGCTTCTCCTGGCCAAGGGAGCGCAGGGAGACGACCAGACCCTGGTGATGGGTCTCTTCGGAGGTCGGCCGGAAATTCTCAAGGCGCTCCTGGAGAAGGGGAAGTTCACGCCCGAACAGTTGTCCAACGCCCTGGCCATGACCCAGCAACTGGACGAGAACAAGGAGGAGATGGCCAAGCTTCTCGAGGCGGCAGGGGCCAAGCCACCTGCACCGGCCAATTTCCAGGTCGATGCCGAGACGCTCAAGAGCTATGAGGGGACCTATGAGGCGGAGGGCGGGGGACCGACCGTCGGCGTCGCTCTGAAAGACGGCAAGCTGATCGCGACCTTCGGCGGCAGCGAGACCCTGACCCTGGGAGCCGTAGACAAAGTGACCTTCCGGCCGGAGCAGTTCCCTGCGGTCAAGATGATCTTCCAGGTCCAGGACGGCAAGGTGACCGGCCTGGTGCTCGACCAGGGCGGACCCCGGACGATGTCGCTCAAGAAGAAGGAGACTGCACAATGAAGATTCTGCGGTGCTTCGCCGCTCTCGCGCTCTGCGCGACCATCTCCCCGGCGACCGCTCGGGCACAGAACTGGCCCTCGTTCCGTGGTCCCCAAGCCTCGGGTGTGGGGCAGGGCTTCGCTCCCACCGCCTGGGATGCAGAGAAGTCGATCAACGTCGCCTGGAAGACGAAGGTTCCCGGTCTCGCCAACTCGAGCCCGGTCGTTTGGGGAGACCGCATCTTTATCTCCACCGCCGTCTCCAACGAAGAGAACCCCGTCTTCCGGACCGGCGCCTATGGCGACGTCGACTCCGTGGAGACCAAGGCCGAGCACGTCTGGAAGGTCCTCGCTCTGGACAAGGGGACCGGCAAAATTCTCTGGGAGCGGGAGGTTCACAAGGGAATCCCCAAGGTCAAGCGGCATCTGAAGTCCACCCACGCGAACCCCACCCCCGCCACCGACGGCAAGCACCTGGTCGTCTCCTTCGGCTCGGAGGGGCTCTACTGCTTCGACCTGAACGGCAAGCTCCTGTGGAAGAAGGACCTGGGCGTCCTCGATTCCGGCTGGTTCTACGATCCTTCCTACCAGTGGGAGTTCGGCAGCTCGCCCATCCTTTACAAGAACCTCGTCCTTATCCAGGTGGATATCCAGAAGGGCTCCTTCGTGGAGGCCTTCGACGTCAAGGACGGCCGGGAGGTCTGGCGCACCCAGCGCGAGGAGATCCCCTCCTGGGCCACGCCCACGGTCTTCGAGACCGAGAAGGGGGCCGTGCTGGTCACCAATGCCAGCAGGGGCATCCGGGGCTACGATCCGATGACCGGCAAGGAGCTGTGGACGCTCAAGGGCAGCTCCGAGATCGTGGTGCCGACTCCAATCATGGCCCACGGTCTCATCTACGTCACGGCCGGGTATGCCCCGGGCCGCCCCATCTACGCCATCCGCCCGAGCGCGAGCGGGGACATCAACCTGCCCGAGGGCAAGGACGCGAACGACCACATCGTCTGGAGCAAGAAGCAGGGCGGCCCCTACATGCCCACGCCGATCGTCTACGGCGACCACCTGTACACCTGCCAGAACAACGGGGTCCTGACGGTTTACGACGCAAAGACCGGGGTCGAGGTCTACAAGGAGC
Organism: Thermoanaerobaculia bacterium; assembly: GCA_035633875.1. Taxonomy (GTDB): domain Bacteria; phylum Acidobacteriota; class Thermoanaerobaculia; order Multivoradales; family UBA5704; genus DATARR01. Next base: position 730 of record DASQEB010000292.1, on the reverse strand, counting down.
GGATCGCGGGCAAGCAAAGCGTCAACTTCGTCGGCTCGCCCGTGGCCGTCGATGGCAAGCTCTACTTCCCTAGCGAGGACGGCGACGTCTTCGTCGTCAAGGCCGGACCCAAGTTCGAGCTCCTGGCCACCAACCCTATGGGGGAGGTTCTGATGTCCACGCCGGCCATCTCCGACGGCATGCTCATCTTCCGTGGCCGGGACCACGTCTTCGCGATCAAGGAGGGGGCCGGAGCCAAGGCGGAGAAGCCCGCAGCGCGGTGATCTGACCCCCTGCGGGGAAGGCTGGGCTTCAGGGAACCGGCGAGGGCCGGCGGAAGGAGCCGAGGACCCGCGTCATCAGCAGGCGCCTCAGCAGGGGGCCGAGCCGGCTTCCGTTCACATGCAGATCGGTCTCGGGGTGGGATTCGCCCAGGAGCACCTCCCGGGCGCGAAGGCGTCCCAGGTCGATCGTCTGAGCGATGGCCGGCCACCGGCGCTCGGTGAAGGAGCAGGGCAGCCGGTGCCGAGGACGGATCATCACGATTCGTTCCCGGAACTGCGCCGGGATCACGTGGTCGGGGTCGTGCGGGTTGCGGTAGGGGTGTCCTTCGCTTTCCCCCTTGATGGTGATCAGCACGACGGCGTCGCACCCCTCGGCGAAAGCCTTGGCATAGGGGAGGTTGTCGATGAGCCCGCCGTCGCCGTAGCGCTCGCCGTGGATGCGCGGCGCGTGGGTGTAGAACGGGGGC
>DASQEB010000291.1:0-4245 GCA_035633875.1 Thermoanaerobaculia bacterium | reverse complement strand
ACGAATCAAGCCCCTGGGAGCGCCGGCGCTCCCAGGGGCTTGATTCGTTCTACCGGTTCGGATCCTTCGCCAATTCGAACAGATTCCGCGCCGTACTGAACTCCAGCACCGGCTGGTCGTCCGTGTTGACCACCTCCACACGGCCGAGGAAGGCGGGGACCTGCTCGGGGAGGGCGACGGGCTTGTTGAGGAACCGGATGAAGCCCCGCTGGGAAAAGCCGATCTCGACGAGGTCCTTCTGCACCTCGAATTGGCGAATCTTTTCGAGCACAACCGGGAGGTCGACCCGGAAGGGGCTGTTCGAGGCGAGGATGCCCACATCGGTGCCGATCTGCCAGAAGGTGACGTAGCGGAACACGGTGGTGATCGTGTTCAGCATGATCCGGAAGTCCTCCCTCTCCATCTCGTAGAGGGGCACCCACTGGCAGAGGATGCCGCCGGGGGCGAGGCGCCGGTCCACCGTGCGGTAGAACTCCTGGGTGAACAGGCCCGAGACGCCCGCGACCCAGATGTTCGGCGGCTCCGAGCTGATCACGTCATATTTCCGCTCCGCGCTGTCCACGTAATTGCGGCCGTCGTTCGTCACGATGCGGACGCGGGGATCGTCCAGGGCGTTGTCGCTCGGGGCTGCGAAGTGCCTGCGGGCCGCCTCCACGACCTGCGGGTCGATCTCCACCATGGTGATCTCGGCCGCCTGGGGGTGGTGGACCAGGGCGCGCAGCGTGAAGCCGCCGCCGAGCCCGATGGCGAGGACCCGGCGCGGGTTGGGGTGGAAGAGCATGGGCAGGTGCCCGAGGAGGATCTGCGTGCGGTTGTCCCGCAGGTTCGTGCTGGCGTCGGTCTTGCCGTTGTGCTTGAGCAGAAGGTCTTCGCCGATCTTCACCACGGCCACCTGGCCGTAGAAGCTCTGCTGCTCCTCCAGCATCCGCATCTGTCGGATCTCGGCCCGGTACGCCTCGAGGTTCCCCAGCCGGAGCCCGTGGTAATAGAGGGCGTGGTAGGGGAGGCGGAGCTCCAGCACCGCGGGCGACAGGAGGACGGCGCCGGCGAGGAGCGCTCCGCAGACGGCCGCCTTGGGGACTCGCCGCGGGCCCGGCGAGAGGGCGAGGAAGGCGCTGGCGGACAGGGCGTAGATCACCAGCGTCACCAGCATCAGCCCGGGGAAGCCCCAGGAGGGAAGGATCATGAACTCCGCCAAGAATGCACCGAGCACCGCCCCAAGGGTGTTGACGAAGAAGACCCTTCCCGCCGAGGTCCCCCGCTCCTCGGCGGCCCGGGTGGCGATCCGCGCCACCAGGGGGAAGTTCGCGCCCATGGCCAGGGTCGCCAGGATCACGATCAGGCCGATCACGAGGCAGACCCCGAGCTGGAACGCGTAGTAGCCGTCGCTCCACCGGAAAAGAGCGAAGTAGGCCCGGGTGAAGAGGTCGCTCGACCGGAACACCAGCATCCCCGAAAGGGCGATCACCCCATAGAGCAGGGCCACGACCGCGAACGGATCGCGGATGCGGTCGATCCACCGGGCCATGAGGAGGCTGCCGAGACCGATGCCGGTCAGGAACCCGGCCAGGACCGTGCTGGTGGAGTAGACGTGCGTGCCGTTGAGCAGCGAAAAGAAGCGGTTCCACCCCGTCTCCAGGAGGAGAGCCGCCCCGCCCGAGAGGAAGAACGTCACCAGCACAGTCCCAAGCTGCCACCGCGGCGCCGGAGTCACAGTCTCACTGTCTTTCGCGTCCTTGCTGTCCTTTATCTCCTTTAGGTCCTTTAGGTCCTTTAGGTCCTTTCTCTTCTCTTTTCGCGCCGCGCGGGTGGGAGCCTGGCCCCGCAACGTCACGATCGCCAACCCCAGCAGCACCGCCACCACCCCCAGCAGCCGGGTCGAGGACGCCAGCCCCAGCCCCGGGACCAGGACGAACCCGGCCAGGAGCGCTCCGACCGCAGCCCCGAGCGTGTCCATCCCGTAGACCAGGGAGAGGTCGTGCCCGAGCGTGCCCATCTCCCGGCCGTAGATGCGGACGGCCAGGGGGAACGCCGCGCCGATGGCCAGCGTCGGCGGAATCATGCAGATCAGCACGACGAAGAACTTTGCCAGGGCGGAGGGGAAGGGCGCGAGGTCGTTGGGGAAGACCGCCAGAAAGAACGATCGCCCCGCCTCGAAGATCGGCAGCGAGAGGAGGCAGTACACGCCGAGGAAGATTTCGGTGAACGCCAGCAGCCGCCAGGGGTTGGGGCTCCGGTCCGCGAGGCGCCCCGCGGCCAGGGCCCCGAGCGCGAGGCCAAGGAGGAAGATGGAGATCACCGTGCTGAACACGGTGGCCGTGGATCCGAACAGATACGAGAGCTTGCGCAGCCAGAGCACCTGGCACGACAGAGAGAGCAGGTTGGTGAAGAAGATCGTGAACAACAGGAGCGAACGGCCGTGTCGGGGTTTTGGAACGGCCGGTTGAGAGCCACTCTTCATGGGGCGGGGAGTGTACCGCAGGTCGGTTCCCCCCGCCCGGAAGGGCGCCGCTCCCCCTCACCTCGGGCGGGTCATCCCACGGGCGCCGGCTCCACGAACCCGAGGATCTTCGAGCGGACCACGTCGAAGAAAGGGTTGTAGCGCATCCGCAGGAGAAGCTCGGTCGGCACCAGGAAGACGCCGCGTTCCCCCTTGATCGCGAGCCCGCCGAGCGGGAACGGAGGCCCGGCAGGGGAGGTCCCGGCGCCGTAGACCGGATCGTCGGGAGGGAACGGCACCGCCACGTGCGAGAGAGAGTAGACGCCGGGAGGCCAGGTGAGCCCGAGCGGCGTGTGCGTCGCCTCGAGGGAGCCGGCGGCGCGGCTCCGGGCCACCACCTCCGCGGTGTCCGGGGAGGCGTTCGTCACCAGGGTGACGCGGAACGGGAAGCTCTTGCCGGGCGTCGCCAGCGCCAGCAACTCGTTGGCCTCGGGACCGAGGAACGAACCGATTCCGGTCCTGCGGTTGGCGTCGAAGAGCACGAGCTCGGTCTCGCCGGCTCCCTGACGCACGCGCGAATAGAGGCGGGTCAGCGAGGCCACCGGCGGAATCGTGGCGTCGACCACGGACTGGAGGGTCAGCAACGGCGGCAGCCCCTGGTCTGCAGGCCTGTCGTCCAGACCTGCGAGCCGCGTTTCGATCTCGCTCGTGAGCTCGTGAATCTCGGCGGCGGCTCCGATCGGGAACGAATTGAATTTGAATGGATCGAACTCGGGCTCGATCGAGCTCCAGGCGAGCCGGCCGAGCCGGGGGAGACGGCTGGCGCGCTCCTGCCAGCGGGCGAGGCGCGCGAAGGGGGTCACGGCGAACGCCGGGGAGAGAAAGACGAGCCGGCTCGGCACGGGGCCGCGGCCCGTCTCGAGCGCCGTCAGCGTGTAATCGAGAGCGAGCGCGGCACCGTTCGAGTAGCCGACGATCACGAATGGCCGGCCCGCCTGCGCTCGCCCTCCCGTCGCCGCGGCGCCGAGCCGGACCGCGGCGCGCCAATCCTCACGGCTGATGGCCGCCAGTCCCCCGGGCACCGCGCCGTGGCCGGGAAGCCGGAGGCCGACGACGTGGAATCCGCGCTCCGCCAGGAGCTGACCGACCGCACGCAGACTGTAGGGCGAATCCGAGAGGCCGTGGAGGAGCAGCGCCTCGCCGCGCGCCGGGCCGGCTGGCGCGAGCTCGTAGGTGCGATTCCAGTCGCGGTCGAACCGGGACGGATGGGTGGGGCTGGCCGGATCGAAGCGGCTGAAGCCCGGATAGCGAGCGACCTGGCGTCCGAGCTCCGTTCTCACCTCCTCGAAAAGGCCCTCCTCCAGCCGGAGGTACGCCGCGAGATCGGACACAGCGGGGCTCCGATCGGCCGAGAGCTCCTGCCGCGGCCGAAGCCGATGCCATGCCTCGGGCTGACTCCCGCGGCCGGCGGTGATGTAGTACGCCCCGGCGATCCCCAGGATCGCTCCCAGGACGAGCGTGGCGACGAAGCCAAGCGCCATTCGTGCCCTCTTTCTGGTCATGAGCTGCTGGCTCCCGGACGGCCGGGGGCCTAGTTCACCCCCGCATCCTCGTTCAGTTTCTCGCGCTCACTTTCGAATTCCATCACCGCGTCGATCTTCTCCTGGTCGGTCCCATCCATCGAGCGGATCTCCTCGGCGCGGTCCTGGAGATCCTCGCCCCGGTCTTGGAGGTCTCCGGAGCTGCCGTCCGCGTCGCGGAAGAGGTCCTCCGTTGAGCTTTCCGATGACTCCGAAGAGGTGGCT
>DASQEB010000290.1:0-19785 GCA_035633875.1 Thermoanaerobaculia bacterium | reverse complement strand
GCCCTGCTGCCGCCGCAGGCGATGCGCCGGCCGGGGCCGTCGGGCGACGCCCCCGGGGAGCGGTTCCGCCGCCTCGCCTCCCCGCTGCTGGCCCGTCCGCGGATCGTCCTCGCCGTTCTGGGCGCGGTCACGGCCGGGCTGGGGCTGGGCGCATTCCAACTGTTCGTCCAGGACAGTTGGGTCAACGGGTTCTCTCCGGAGAGCACATTCAGACAGGCGACGGAGAGGGCGGACGCACGGCTTCACGGCACCCACATCCTGCTTGCCCATGTGCGATTCGATGCAAAGCGGGGCTCTCGCGAGGGCCCGGGGCCGCTGCTCGATCCGGAGATCCTCGCGACCGTCGGCCGTTTCGAGGGCTTCGTCCGCACCCAGCCGGGCGTGGGGGGAGCCCTGGGCCTGCACAGCTATCTCTCGGCCGCCAACTATCTCGGCCTGGGCCGCCGCGAGGAGGCCCGCGCGATGCTCGGCACGCCGGAGGAGATCCGTCATTCGGTGCTGCGCCTGGAGATCGCCCGCGGTCGGGACCGGCGGCGGGAGGTGGTGGACGACGGGATGGAGAGCACCGTGGTGACGATCTTCCTGCGGGGAGCGACCTACCGGGGGACCGAGGCGCTGATGCGGGCGATCGGCGCCTGGGAGCGCCGGCACCTGGCGCCGATGGGGGGAAGCGTCCGCTTCGCCGGAGACGTGGCGGTGAGCCAGGCGATGATCCCGGCGATCGTGCGCACCCAGGTGAGCTCCCTGCTGCTGGCGCTCGCGGGGACGTTCCTGGCGATCGCCCTGCTCTACCGTTCGGCGGCCACCGGGCTGCTGGCCGTGCTGCCCGGGGGCGCCGCGGTGCTCTGGGTGTTCGGCGGGATGGGCTGGGCCGGGGTTCCGCTCGGCGTCGCCACCTCGATGTTCTGCGCCATCAGCCTGGGGGTGGGGGTGGACTTCGCCATCCACTTCCTCGAACGGTACAAACGGCGCCGGGCCGAGGGCCGCCCCGGGCCGGCGCGGCTCGCGTTCGCGGAGACGGGGCCGGGAATCACCGCCGACGCGCTCGCCGTCTCCCTGGGCTTCGGCCTGCTCGCCGTGTCTCAGGTGCCGGCCAACGCACACCTGGGCCTCCTGGTGGCCGCCGCCCTGCTCTCCGGATGCGTGCTCACCCTCGCCGGTCTGGGCTCGCTGCTGGTGCTCCCGGGGCGAAGGGGAAAAGGGGAGCCGGGTCCGGAAACGTCCCCGGAACCCGGCTCATCCTCAAGGAAAGCGGGGATTCACTCCGCGGAGGGAGTGGATGTCGAGATGACCGCCGGCGCGGCCTGGCACTCGGCCTCCACCTTGTGCGCGCACTTGCCGCCCCGGAACTCGTAGGTGGCGACCCCGTCCGAGAATTCGAACGCCTTCCCGACGTCCAGGCCGGACAGACCGGGGGGAATGGAGCGCACCGAGCCGGTCGCGAGGCCCCAGAGGCCGCGCAAGGTGGTGAGGCCCTCGATGTGGGCGTCATAGGTGGCGCGGAAGGTCAGCACCGCCGGATAGTCCGACCCGGAGCTCTGCGCCGTGGCCGTGCTCGTGGGCTGCGCCGCGTCCGGAGTCAGCGTGAAGGCGATCCTCCTGCCCAGAACCCTGCTGTAACCGACCGCATGCCAGTGGGTGGCCACGAAGTCGACCTGGCGGATGCCGTCGGCCGTCTGATAGGTCTGCCCCATGTTCACGGTCAGCGAGGAATCGAACAGCACATCCTCGGCGTAGGTGCCGTTGACATAGAGAGGAAGCTCGATCTTGCTCTTCATGCCCATGGGACCCGGCCCCGGGAACCCGTCGTCCTGTGCCATGACCGGTGCCGCCACGAACAGCGCCAGCAACAGAACGGCAAGCTTCACTCCAACCATCGCGTGCTTCAAATACCACCTCCGATTTGGTAATCAAGGCCACCGCCAGGGCTTCCATCCTTCGACCGAGGGCGCGTGGGAGGGTCTCGCGCGGCTCGGAGGCATCCCCGGGGCTTCCTTGAATTCGCTCCTCCCCAACTAATCAAGTGCTTTTACACCTAATTAGCGCGCCGGTGGGGCTCAGGGGGAGACCGGGCGGCGTCTCGGGGGACCAGGGAGACCGAGTTGCCGATGGCTTGACGCACGGCTCGAGGAGCCGCAAGCTCGCGCCATGCCCGAGCTTCCGGAGATCGAGGTCTACCTCTCGGCGTTGCGGCCACGGATTCAGGGGCAGCCGCTGGAGGCGGCCCGTCTGGCCAGCCCGTTCCTCCTGCGTACGGTCGAGCCGCCGCTCGCGAGCCTGCCGGGACGGCGGGTCGAGAGCCTCCGCCGCCTGGGCAAACGCATCGTCTTCGGCCTCGAAGGCGAGCTCTTCGCGGTGCTCCACCTGATGATCGGGGGCCGCCTGCACTGGAAGGCGCACGGCGCCAAGATCCCGGGCCGGGTCGGTCTCGCCGCCTTCGACTTCCCCACCGGAACCCTGACGCTCACCGAGGCAGGCTCGAAAAAGCGGGCCGCCCTCCATCTGGTCGCGGGAGAGGAGGGCCTCGCCGCCCACGATCCCGGCGGTCTGGAGGTCCTGGAGGCCGATCTCGATGCGTTTCGCGCCGCCCTGACCGTAGAGAATCACACCCTGAAGCGCGCCCTGACGGACCCGCGCCTGCTGAGCGGCATCGGCAACGCCTGGTCCGACGAGATCCTGCATCGGGCGAAGCTGTCGCCCTTCCAGTTGACCCGGAACCTCACGCCCGAAGAGACGGAGGCTCTCTTCCAAGCCTGCCGCAGCGTGCTCACCGAATGGATCGAACGCCTCCGCGCCGAGGCCGGCGATGCCTTTCCCGAAAAAGTGACCGGTTACCAGAAAGGCATGGCCGTCCACGGCCGCTATGGCCAGCCCTGCCCGGTCTGCGGCACCCCGGTGCAGAGGCTCGTGTACGCCGACAGCGAGGCCAACTACTGCCCCGGCTGTCAGACCGGCGGCCGGCTCCTCGCCGACCGGGCTCTGTCACGGCTTCTCAAGCAAGACTGGCCGAAGACGTTGGAGGAGCTGGAGGCCAGAAAGCGGGTGTCGCATGCAGGATGACGACATCGTCGCCGCGACGAAAGCCTGGCTCGAAAAGGCCGTCATCGGCCTCGACCTGTGCCCGTTCGCCAAGGCCGTCCACCTCCGGGACCAGATCCGGTACGTCGTCAGCGACGCGGAGACTCCAGAGGCCTTGCTGGCCGATCTGCTGGGCGAGCTCCAGGCTTTGGCGGCGGCCGAGCCGGAAGAGACCGAGACCACGTTGCTGATCCACCCGAGGACGCTCACCGACTTCCTCGCCTACAACGACTTCCTCGACGTGGCCGATACGGCCGTGGCCGAGCTCGGCCTGGCCGGCGAAATCCAGGTCGCCAGCTTTCATCCCCGGTATCAGTTCGCCGGTACCGGACCGGACGACATCGAAAACTACACCAACCGCTCGCCCTATCCGATGCTCCACCTGCTGCGCGAAGCGAGCGTCGAGCGCGCGGTGGAAGCCTTCCCCGACGCCTCCCGGATCTTCGAAAACAACATCGAAACCCTGCGCCGCCTCGGCCACGAGGGCTGGCGCCGCCTGGGGCTGACGCCCCCCTCACCTTGGAAAACAGGAGACGAGAAGTGATCCACGCCGCGGCCGGAGTTCTTCACCCGCGGACCGGCTTCCTGTAGTATGTCATCAGAAAGCTTCGCGACCGTTGTTGCTCTTTCTGGGAGGGCTGTCATGAACAGAAGCAGGCTGACGTGGGCCGCGGCCCTTTCCGCGGGATGTCTGGCGCTCGTCGTGGGCAACTGCACGAGGCCCCAGGAACCGGCGGTCGAGGAAGCGACACCGGCCCCGGCCCCGGCGACGGTCGGCCGTGTGGTGACCCTCGCCCAGGGCTGGGACGAGAAGCAGCAGCAGTGGTTCTGGTTCACCTCGCAAGGCTCGCGGCTCGTTCCCTACGACTGGTTCCTGGCGCTGGAACAGGCCGAGAACACTGAACCGTTCCGTTCGGACGCGAACATGGACCGGCTCCGCTATCTGCTGGCGAAACCGAGCCCGTTGAATCCGGACGGTCTGCCGGTCGGCTTCACCAAGGACACCGACCCGTCGACCGGGCAGGCCTGGATGGGATGGACCTGCGCCGCCTGCCACACCAACCAGATCAACTACAAGGGGACGGGGATGCTCATCGACGGCGCCCCCACCCTGGCGGATGGGTCGACCTTCCTCAACGAGCTTGCGGCGACGATGCGGGCCACGCAGGCCGACGAGGCCAAGTTCGAGCGCTTCGCCCGGAAGGTCCTGGGGCAGGGCTACGACGCGGCAAAAAGCGAGGAACTGCACCGCGAGTTCGCCGCCGCCGCCGACGCCCTCTCCGAGCGGATGCGCCAGGATACGCCGCAGCACCCCTACGGCTACGCCCGGCTCGACGCCTTCGGGTCCATCTTGAACCAGGTGGTCGCCGCCGACCTCGACCTCCCCGAAAACTACAGACCGGCCGACGCTCCCGTCTCCTATCCGGTCCTCTGGGACACCCCCCAGCACGATCGGGTGCAGTGGAACGGCTCCGCCCCCAACGCCGGGATCGGCCCGCTGGCGCGGAACGTGGGAGAAATCCTGGGGGTCTTCGGGAGGGTTTCGATCGAGCCTGCCAACGGCCCCAAGGGCTACGCGTCCTCCGCGAGAGTCGTCGCCCTGGGAGAGCTCGAGAAGAGCCTGGAGGGTCTCTGGTCCCCGCTCTGGCCGGCCGAGCATCTGCCGGCCATCGACTCCGCGAAAGCTGCAAGCGGCCAGGCGATCTATCAGCAGCAGTGCGCCGGCTGCCACGCCCTGATCGATCGGACCGATCCCGCGCGCCGGATCACCGCGGTCATGACCCCGATCGCCGAGTTGGGGACGGATCCCACCATGGCCGCCAACCTGGTGACCCGCACCGCCAAGACCGGGCGCCTGGAGGGGCACAAGATGTTCATCCTGGCGGGCCCGCCGTTCGGGCCGGTGGCAGGCGGCGGCCAGATCGTCGGCAACGCCGTGGTCGGGACCATCCTGGGACAGAGGATCGAGGGCTTGGAGGCAGGCTTCGCCGAATACCTGAAGGCCAGGGGGGCCGCGACGTTCGACCCCAGGTCGTACAAGGCCCGTCCTCTCAATGGGATCTGGGCCGCCGCGCCATACCTCCACAATGGCTCCGTTCCGAACCTCTGGCAGCTCCTGCAGGCTCCGGACCAGCGGGTCAAGGAGTTCTACGTCGGCAGCCGGGAGCTCGACCCGGTCAACGTCGGCTTCGACACCGCACCCTTCCCCGGCGGCTTCAAGCTCGACACCACTCTGCCTGGCAACTCCAACGCCGGGCACACGTACGGCACCACGCTCCCCGACGAGCAGAAGTGGGCCTTGATCGAGTACCTGAAGACCCTCTGAGAAGCGGGATCGGGGAGCCGGCGGCGATCCGGCTCCCCTTCGGAATCTCTTTCCCAGGATATTGAAACGAGCGGTGTCTACCGGATCTGCCGGTAGCGGGCGATCTTTGGAGGCGATGCGACCAGATCGGGGATCCGGGGTCTCCCCTCCCGGATGTGCTCGCTCTCGCCGTGGGCGTCCAGGGCGGCGGCGGACTCCCATTCCTCGAGGAAGACGAACTCTCCCGAGCCGTCGAGCGCCCGCGTCAGGTCGTAGCGGAGGCAGCCCGGCTCCCTCCGGGTGGGCTCCACGAAGGCGGAGAGGACCCGTTCCAGCTCCTCCTGTTTTCCGGCGGCAGCGACGAACGTGGCGACGACGTGGACGGTCTCCTGGGGCATGGTCCCTCCTTGAAATGACGGACTGCGCCAGTCTATCCCGCGATCCTCCAGGTGGTGAGGAGGTGGAGGACCAGAGCGACCAGGGCCACGAGCGCGAGGCTCCGGGCCGTGGAGGAGGCGTCCAGCTCCCGCTGGGTGGCGGCCCGGAAGGCTTCGAGGTCTCTCCGGAGCGCCCGGTCGGACTCGTCCATCTGCGCCGCCAGGGAGCCGACTCTCGCCGCGAGGCGGCCGAGCGTGAGAGGCGGCCCCAGGCCCGTGGGGTCCATGGTCTGCCGCAGTGCGCCGGATGCGTCCTCGTCGCGATCGGGCCGGCGGAGGACGGCATCGGGAACGGGTCCCTCGGCCGCCCCGGCAACGGTCCCCCCCGCCGCCAGCTCCGCCCGGAGCTCGGCGAGGATCTCGCTTTTGAGCCGGCTGCGGGATTCGACCAGCGCGTCCTCCAGCCGGAGAGCGGCCGCACGGGCCTCCTCCTGGCGCGACGTCGCGTCGAAGAAATGGGCATAGAGGGCCATGGCCGTGGCCGCCAGGGCGATGACCGCCAGGGCCCCCCTCCAAACCTGCTGCATGGACCGGGTCTGCATGCACCACCTCCCCCCTCTGCGCCGCTCCGCCGGGCGGGCTAGCGGCCCAGGGGATCGGTTCCCCGGCTTGCCGCACGGATGGCGTCGACGATGTGGCTGATGTCGTAACCGATGACGATCCCTGAGTTGGCCCGGGTGTACAGGTCGTTGTGGGCGGTCGCGTCGGGATCGGACAGATCCCGCTTCTTGAGCACCGGCAGCGCCTCGTTACGGTATCCCCTCACCACCCCTGCCACGCGGAACCTGCCGCTCTCGGCGTGCCAGAACACGATCGGTCCGCCGGAGAAGCCCGGGTTGTTCTGCCCGTCGAGGTACAGGATGTTCGCCTCCGGATTCCGGTTGTCGAAGGCCGAGACGATCCCGCTCTTGAGGAACGGGATCTCTCCGAAGCCCGGCACAGGGGGTGAAAACAGGGGGCTGCCCAGGGCGTAGGGATAGCCCAGGAAGTAGACCTGCTGGCCCAGGAGCAACCCGGCGGAGGTCGGCTCGAGCGGGTAGGCGACGGTGACGGGCCTGCCGAGATCGAGCGCCGCGATGTCCACGAGCCGGCTGGCCGGATAGATGGCGCGGGCAGCGGCGCTGGTCCATCGGCCCCCGATCCAGAGCTCGATCGTCCCCTCGGCGCCGAAGCCCTTCAGGTTGTGCCGCGCGGTGATGAGGTACTGCCTGCCGTCGACGTCGATCGTGAAGGCGGAGCCGGTCGCCGCGGGCGTCCTGAGCCGCAGAACGCGGTAGAGCACGTTGGTCGTCGGGACTTCCGCCCAGGCCACGGAGCCCGCGAGCCAGAGCAACAGCAAGACCGGTGAGAGTCTCTTCATACGTCTGCTCCGGACGAATCCGAGCAATCCCCCACCGGGGCTTCGCAATTCGGGTGCCAGAATCGAGCGGGGCGGCCTCCCGGGCCGCCGGGTCTAGCGCGCTCAGGAAAAGCCGCCCGGGCCGCAGCCCCCGGCGGCGGAGCCGCCCTGGGCCGTCCCTCCGGCGCTGGCGAAGGTCGAATACTGCTTTTCGAGCTGCTGCGCCCCGCATTTGGGGCAGGCCAGGCCCTCGGCCCCCTGGCCGAGGCGCTGCAGCACTTCGAAGCGGTTGCCGCACTCGCGGCAACGGTACTCATACAGCGGCATTCTTGTCTCCTTGCTCTTTCATGGCAGCATCAATGTACAAGGGGTTCCCGGTTTCCGGGAACCCCTTCGACGCTGCTCACAACGCATCGCTGGCCGACTTGCGCTCCGGATGAGTCATCTCGAAGCCGAGCTTTGGAGAAATCCAAGCGGAGCCGGAGCGAAGCGTGACTCCCCTGCGGCTTTCCAGTCCGCTACGGCTGCTCCCTGCTGCAGATCGGGTTGACGCAGTGCGGATGGCCCGGTGTGTTGCTGTTGTGGCACCGGGTCAGGTGCCCGAAGAGCGTCCAGCAGTCCACAGTCTGCGTGCTGCAGGACAGACCGGGATAGAAGTTGCTCGTTCCCGGCAGGCTGGAAGCCTTCTGGTCGCAGTCCGTGCAGCCCGAGCTCACGGAGATCGGGCCGGCCACCGACAGATGCCCCGGCCCCGCTTTTTCGCACCACGGCATGTTCTGGACCAGAAGCTCGACCGGCCGCGACAGCGGGCCGAGCACCTCGCCCGTGTCCACCCGGGTGAACCGCAGGCAGACGTTCAGCCGCAGGCTCCCGTTGGCGACACCGCAACCGCAGGCCGCATCAAACGTCAGGTGCAGTTGCGAGGTCGGCTGGTTGCCGCACAGGCAGGCGTCGACCTTCCACTCCGTCTCCCCTTCGTCCGGGCAGGAAACGATGATCGTGTCGGCGCCCGTCAAGCGGAGCGCCCGCACGACCACCGCGGTGGAGCCCGAGCCGGAGATGAGATTCACGTCCTGCAACCGCTCGATCACCGTGTCCGCGCCGTTGAGAACGTTCGCTGGCACAGTATCGACCGGGACGCCCACCAAGTGCAGGGTTTTGGTGAACGGCTCCGAGCCGCTGCAGAAGAAGCCGGCCGGGATCGGGTCGGTCCCGAAATCCATATCGGTCGGCGGGATGCTGGGGGTCCGGAACGCGTCGATACCGTGCCGGATGATGGGCTGTGCGTTCACAGGGGATGCTGCAAGGACGCACACTGCCAGAAGACAGAGGGCCCCCAGCGCTGTTGTCACACTCCTCGTCCGCATAGATCTCTCCTTTTTAGCCCTTCCGTACGGAAGCGTACGGAAGCGGCAAGTCGGACCCCGGAGTCAAATGAATCCTAAAATTACCTTGGTGCAAAGTCAATATGGAGCCTAATCACTGGCGCGAACGTCTGGCCGGTGCCGGCTTTCCCTGCCTGTTGAGGGGAAAATCCGATCCGGATCGTTCTTCTCCCAGAGAGCGAAGAAATGACTCCCTTGCATCAAATCACCAGGAGAATTCAATGAACATCATGATCGGACATCTCGGATGGGGAGCCACGGCCTTGGCGGGCGTGCTCCTCGCCATTTCCCTGAGCGGCTGCGGCAACGACGCCAGCGCCGCGGCCAAGGCCGCCCCTGCGAAGAGCGCCCGGAGCGCTGTCGAGCGCGGTCAGTACCTGGTCACCGTGGCCGGCTGCAACGACTGCCACACCCCGGTCAAGATGGGGCCGAAGGGCCCGGAGCCGGACATGTCCCGTATGCTCTCGGGGCACCCGGAGAGCCTCCGGATGCCCCCGGCGCCTGCGGCCCAGGGTCCCTGGCTCTGGTCCGGCGCCGAGACCAACACGGCCTTCGCCGGCCCCTGGGGCGTGAGCTACGCCACCAACCTGACGCCGGACCAGAACACCGGCATCGGCGTCTGGACCGAGGACATCTTCGTCAAGACCCTGCGCACCGGCCGGCACTGGGGCGTGGCCCGGCCCATCCTGCCTCCGATGCCCTGGCAGAACTACTCCCGGATGAGCGACGAGGATCTCGCGGCCATCTACGCCTACCTGCGGAGCATCCCGGCCGTCCATAACCGCGTTCCCGAAGCGGCGGTGGCTCCCCCGCCCGCGGCTCCGGCCGCCCGGTAGCCGGAACGAGGGGCCCTCCCCCCCGGGCCCTCATCCGGAAGGAGGACTGAGCCGCGGGTATACTCCCGCGAATGAAACCGATCCTCCTCTGCTGCCTGGCCCTCGGCCTCTGCCTCCTGGCCCCGGCCCTGTCCTCCCGCGCCCAGACGCCGCCATCCCCCGCTCCCCAGGAAGCGGCCCCGGCGGCCGAGCCCACCATGTCCTTCGAGGAGTACGAGCCCCGCTCCACGCTGGTGGTGCCGGAGCACCCCGTGACCCGGGCGAAGTACCCCTTCGTCGACGTCCACAGCCATCAGCGGGCCCGGGACATGACCGCCGAGAAGGCGGCCGAGCTGGTCGCTGCCATGGACGGCCTCAACATGGCGGTGATGGTGAACCTCTCCGGCGGCAGCGGCGAGAATTTCCAGAAGGGCCAGACCAACCTCGTGGAGCGCCATCCCAAGCGCTTCGTCCAGTTCGCCAGCGTGGACTTCGACAAGATCGCCGAGCCGGGCTTCGGGGAGAACGCCGCGCGCCAGTTGGAGGCGGACGTGAAGAACGGCGCCCGGGGCTTGAAGGTCTTCAAGAACCTGGGGATGTTCGTGAAGGACAAGGACGGCCGCCGGGTGCCGACGGACGACCCGCGCATCGATCCCGTCTGGGCCAAATGCGCCGAGCTCGGCATCCCCGTCCTCATCCACACCGGCGAGCCGGTCGCCTTCTGGGAGCCCATGGACCGCTTCAACGAGCGCTGGCTGGAGCTCAAACAGTTTCCCAACCGGCGGCGCGACTCCCCCGAGTTCGCCTCCTTCGAACAGACGATGAAGGAGCAGCACAACGTCTTCCGCAAGCACCCGAAGACGATCTTCATCAACGCCCACCTGGGGTGGCTCGGGAACGACCTCGGCCGTCTCGGGCGGCTGATGGACGAGATGCCGAACATGCACACCGAGATCGGCGCCGTGCTCCATGAGCTCGGCCGCCAGCCGCGCTTCGCCCGCGAGTTCCTGATCCGCTACCAGGACCGCGTGCTGTTCGGAAAGGACTCCTGGGCGCCCGAGGAGTATCCCTACTATTTCCGGACGCTCGAGACCGCGGACGAGTACTTCCCCTACTACCGCAAGCGCCACGCCTTCTGGCGCCTGTACGGGCTCGACCTGCCGGATGAGGTGCTCAGGAAGATCTATTACCAGAACGCGCTGCGGATCATCCCGGGGATCGATCGCTCGCTCTTCCCCGGGTAGTGCGCCAGAAGAAGTACACCGGGATGCCCAGCAGGAAGATCCCCGTCCCCATCAGCGCGTTGCGGAGATCGAAGAAGAAGATGTTGATCACGATCCCCACCCCCACCAGGGTGAAGAGGAGCGGAACGAGGGGGTAGGCCGGCGTGGGGAACGGCCGGGGTGCGGACGGGAGCTTCCTGCGCAGGACGATCAGCGCGGCGCCGGAGAAGGCGAAGAAGATCCAGTCCGCGAAGGCCGCGTAGGCGAGCAGGCGGTCGTACGTGTTGGCCAGGGCATAGGCCGCGGCGAGCCCGCCCTGGAGGAGGATGGCCGCCGTGGGCGCCCGGAACCGGGGGGAGAGGCGCGCGAGCGATTTGAAGAACAGGCCGTCCGCCGCCATGGCGTAGTAGACCCGGGGCGCGCCGAGCAGGGCGAGGTTCATGAAGCCGAAGGTCGAGATCACGATCAGCAGGCTGATGACGCGGGCGCCCGTCTCCCCGGCCAGCCGCTCGGCCACGTCGGCCGCCGGGGTCTGGGTCGCGGCGAGCGCCGGCGCCGAGAGAACGTGGACGTAGGCCACGTTGGCGGAGATGTAGACGGCGATCACGCAGAAGACGCCGATGAGGATGGCCCGGGGGAGCGTGCGCACCGGGTCCTTGACCTCCTCCGCCACATAGTTGAGGTTCTGCCATCCCGCGTAGGCGAACATGGCCGGGACCAGGCCCGCGAGGAACGCCGAGAGAAGAGGCAGCCCCTGGAGGTCGGCCGGCCGCAGCGGCTCGAAGTCGAGGCCGGAATCCCGGGTCAGGACGAAGGCGCCCACGATCAGAGCCGCGAGCGCCACCGTCTTCGAGAATGTGATGACGTTCAGGAGCACGGCCCCGGGCTTGATCCCCAGGGCATGGAAGGCCGCCACCCCGAGGAGGATGGCCGCCGCGAGCCAGCGGGTGAGCCCCGGCGGCAGCGCCACGAGCCGGGACACGTACTCGGCGAACGCCATGGCCACCGCCGCCGTGGCGCCGGACTGGACGATGAGCAGCAACCCCCAGCCGTAGAGGAACGCCACCATGGGATGGAACGCCTCCCGGAAGAAGGCGTACTGTCCGCCCACCCGGGGGAGCACCGTCGAGAGCTCGGCGAAGACCCAGGCGCCCAGGAGCGCGATCGCGCCGCCCGCGATCCACACCGCCAGGATGAGGAACGGCGTACCCACCGCCCGCGCCACCACATAGGGGTTGATGAAGATCCCCGAACCGATGATCCCGCTCACCACGATCATCGTGGCGTCGAACAGGGTCAACCGCCGGGCGAACCCGGGGCCGGCGGGCGCCGCGTCCGGGACGACGGCGGCGGGAGCGGGTCGGTGGGCCGGCGTGCTCAAGGGCAACTCCCCTCAAAGACAAGAGCCCTTCCTTCCCCCGGAACGGGGGCGGCTCATTCTAGGGAGTGCGACGTTGCCCGCGAAAGGGGGACGGCTGGTACGATCGCTCGATGAGCCCCGCCCTCGATTACTCCCGCATCGCCCACCTGTACGACTCCTACGTCCGCTTTCAGGACGACGTCCCATTCTTCCTGGAAGAGTGCCGGAAGGTCCGAGGCCCCGTGCTGGAGCTCATGGCGGGGACCGGGCGGCTCTCCCTGCCGCTGGCCGAGGCCGGCGTGGAGCTGACGTGCGTGGACTCCTCACGTCCGATGCTGGAGGTCCTCCGGCGCAAGCTCACCGCCCGGGGCCTGCGAGCCGCCGTACTGGAGGCGGACGTCTCCCAACTCGACCTCCCCGCGGTGTTCTCGCTCGCGCTGATGCCGTTCCACTCCTTCGCGGAGCTGCTCTCCGAGGAGGAGCGGCTGGCCTCCCTGCGATGCATCCACGCGGCCCTGGTGGACGGCGGCACCTTCCTCCTCACGCTTCACAACCCGCGGGTGCGGCTGAGGTCGGTCGGCGGCGGGCCGGCGCTGCTCGGCCGGCTCCCGAAAGAGGACGGCTCGGGCGAGGTGGCGCTCCGGGCGGACCTGCGGTACGACCCCGGGATGCGGCGGGTCCGCGGGACGCAAACAGTGGAGGAGATGGACGGGACCGGCAGCACCGTGGCGGAGCATGCGCTGACGGTCGAATTCGTCCTGCTGGAGGAGGCGGAGATCCGGGCGCTCGCGGAAAGCGCAGGATTTCGCCCGGAGGCCCTGTTCGGCGGCTACGACCGGAGCCCCTATGATCCGGAGTCGAGCCCGTTCATGATCTGGTCGCTCCGCAAGGCAGGATAGAATCCCCTCCAAGCCAATCCCTCCTGGAGGTTTCGGGTGACCGAGACGGAACGTGCCGCCCTTCGGGCGATGAGAGAGGCGCTCACGGTCCTGGCGCTGCCGCCTTCACAGCAGGTGGCCTGGGCCGGAGCGGGGTGTGCCGCCTGCGAGCTCATGCTGGATTTCTATGCAGCGCTGAAGGAGTGCCTGGACAAGGTCATCCTGGAGCTCTCGTTCGACCGGGAGCAGGCTCTCGGCCGGCTGGCCGCAGCCGTGGATGCGCTGGACGAGACGGACACGGAGTGCTTCTGTCCCGAGGTGCTGGACCGCCCCGGCTGGCGACAGGTCCGGCAGCGCGCCGCAGAGGCCCTGGAAGAGTTCGGGTGGACGACGTAGGAGACGTCTTCACCGGCGGGCTGTGAAGCGCCGGGGCGTGCCCTCCACGATCTCCGTCTCCCCGAACAACTCGCCGGTGCCCACGTCCAGGACCCGGTCGATGGGCCTGCCCGGCGTCTCGTTGCGGAGGAGGACGCCTCCCGCGGTCACCACGTACAGCCCGTCGCAGGGGTCGCCAGTGCGGTAGATGACCTGGTTCGGCGGGTAGGTCTCGCTTTCCAGCCAGAGGCGAGTTGGACGAGACGGTCCTTCTCCACTCCCGCCAAGACCGGGAGGCTGTCGAGCGAAACGTTGGCTGGCATGGCTGTCACGGGATGGTCGCACGTCCGGCGGGAGGCGCAAGGAAGAGAATCCGGGCAAACCGGGTTACAATGGTGGGCAACAATCTCGGAAGATAGGAGTGCTCACGATGAGATTCGCCGGCGTGTATCTTTTCCTGTCCCTGCTCTTCGTCTGCGCCGCCCAGGCCAGGCCCGCTGTGTCTGCCGCGGAGAGCGATGCGATGGAAGGTCCCAGCGTGAAGCTGCCGGCGGACCTTATCAAGCCCGGCATCCATGTGGATCTCAAGTTCGACGGGGACATCCGGATCTCCGACGACGGCGAGGTCTACAAGAAGGTCACCCTGGCCGAGCTCAAAGCGGAGCTCGCCAAGGTAAAGGAGAGGGGCGCCTTCATCGTCTACTCCCGGGAGCTCCCCTACCAGAGGCCGCCCGAGTCGCTGATGCGGACCTTTGCGGAGATCGCCCGTTTCGAGATCCCCATCCAGATGCTGCGGTAACCAGGCTCACCCGCCGCGCAACCGCCGCACCGTTCCGGCCAGACCCGGGGGGAGGAGCTGACGCACCTGCTCTTTCGCCCGGGCGCGGAGCCTGCGACGGCGCAGGGCCGGGGAGTCGCGGACCGGCACTTCGAGGATCCTGACGCCGGGGGCAGCGAGGCAGCGGCCGATCACCTCTTCGAAGGGAGCGGCGAGGCGGACGTGGCGCACGCCCAGCGCGGCGGCGAGGCCGGGGAGGTCGAGCGCAGGGAGATCGACGCCGAAGGGGGCGCCAGAGAGCTCGATCTGCTGGCGGCGGATGAGGCCGTAGTGGCCGTCCACGAGAAGGACGATCGTGAGATCGATGTTCTCCCGGACGGCGGTCAGCAGCTCGGGGCCGGCGAGGAGGAGGCCTCCATCCCCGCAGACGAGGACGACCGGGCGGTCCGGCACGGCCAGGGCCGCGCCCAGGGCCGCGGGCAGACCGAAACCCATGGACTGAAAATCGGCCGGGGCGAGAAGCCCCCGGGGCGCCAGGACCGGGAAGAAGGTCCGGGCCAGGACCTGATGCAGGCCGGAGTCGGTGACGAGGACGGCCCCCCGGGGGAGCGCCCGGCGCAGGGCACCGAAGAGGTCCCCCCACTCCCCGCCTCCGGCGATCACCGGCGGGTCGGACAGCGCGGCCCGGCGCTCGGCGGCCACGCACTCCCGCCAGGCCGCGACCTCTCCTGGCTTCCAGCCGGGCGCGGCCGGGGAGAAATCGGCCAGGAGGCGGGCGAGGAAGCGGCCGGAGTCCGCCTGGACGGCGAGGCGTGCGGGGTAGTCGGCGGCCAGGACCCGGGCCGAGGCATCCACCCGCAGCAGCTTTTCTGGCGGCAGGGAGAGGGCGAAGCCGCCCGTGCCGTTGTGGCCGAGCTTGCAGCCCAGGACGAGGACGAGGTCGCTCCCTTCGACGAGGCGGGCGGCCTCGGGTCCCACACCGGAGCCGAAGTCCCCGGGGATGGCCAGAGGGTGGTCCTCGGGGACAACACCCCGGCCGGAGCACGTGGCGAGCACGGGGCAGCCCAGCCGTTCGATCAGCTCCAGGGCGGCCCCTGCGGCACCTCCTCCGACCAGGAGGAGGGGACGGCGGGCGGCGGCGAGGAGGAGGCGGGCCTCTTCCACCGCGGCGTCGCCCGGCTCGGATGGACCTGGGAGCGGGGAGACGGCGGCGGGGCCGTCCACGTCTTCGGCCAGAGCGCTCCAGGCCAGCTCGAGGCAGACCGGACCGGGCTCGCCGGAGAGGGCCGTGGCCGCCGCGGCGCTCAGGGTCGCAGGGATCTCCCCGGCCCGCTCCGCCCGGAAGAAGGCCTTGGTCACCGGCCGGGCCAGGGCTTCGAGGTCCAGCTCCTGAAGCTGGAACGCGTGCCGGCCCACCGGCTCGGCACGGACCACCAGATGGAGCAGGGGCGCCGAGTCGTGAAGGGCCTCGGCCAGTCCGGTCAAGGCCAGGGTGAAGCCCGGCCCGGGGATGGTGGTCACGACGGCGAGGGAACCGGTCGTCCGGGCGGAACCGTTGGCCATGAAGGCCGCCGCCAGCTCGGAGGCGGGAACCACCGTGCGCAGCCGGGAGCGGCGGAGTGCGTCGAAGAGCACGACCGTCTGCGTCCCCGGTAGACCGAAGACGTGGCGGACCCCCAGCTCCTCCAGCCCGGCGCAGAGGAGGTCCCCCCCGGTGCGGACCTTTCGTTTCATTCCAGCCTCTCCTCTGCGCCGTTTCCCCCTTCTCTCCGGAAGGCCCGCCAGGCGCGGCCGAGGAGAGAGCGGCCCTGGAGCGCGGTGCGCCGGGCGGCCTCGGCCGCACGGAGGGCCGGAGCGTCCGGTCGGGTGAGGACGAGGCGCAGCTCCAGGTCCCCACCGAGTTGGCTCTTGAAGCGGGTGACCGGATTGAGGGCCGCGTCCGTGAGGTCGTTGGCCGCGTGCCCCAGGGCGGCCAGCTCTTCGAACGCCCGCCAACGCAGGAACGGGGTGGTCCCCAACGAGAGGAACTCCTCGTGGGCCGCGGCGCAGACGGTGTGGGAGACCGGATGGCCGCGGAGGACGAGCTGTCCCGCGGCGGGCCGACCGTCGGGCAGGCGCGCGAGATACAGCCGGGCGAGGTCCTTGCGCAGCAGCTCCTCGATGTACCGGACGAAACGCTCCCGCGGGAGGTAGAGGGGCGCTCCCTTCCTCTCGTGGATTTCCGCGTGCATGCGGTGGAAGGCCTCGGCGTCGCCATCCTCGGCCGCGGTGACTCCGGCCTCCCGGCAGCGCTGGACGAGACGTCGCAGGTTGCGGTCCACCCGCCGCCAGAGCTCACCAGGGTCCGCCAGGGGCACCACGTAGGTGTATTCGGGGAAGGCCGTCCAGCCCCGGGCAAGGAAGGCGCGGACGTCCGGGACGGCGCCCCGGTTGCTGAGCCGGACCCGCGCGTAGCCACGGCCGTCGAGGGCCTCGGCCAGGGCGGTCTGCACGGCCACGTGGAGGGAAGTGCGCTCCCGAGGGGCGAGGCGGGACTCGCCGGCCAGGACCAGGCCGTTGTAGTAGAGGAGAAGCCGGCTGGAGACGCAGGGGCCGAAGCGCGACGGGGTCTCGTACAGGGCCACGCCGCCAGCCAGGGTCCCCTTGCAGAACGCGGCGAGGACCCGGAAGCTGCCTCCCGCGGCGCGGCAGAGGGTCTCCAGGTAGTCCGTGCGGCTGTAGACGCTGCCGCCGGGAGCGGCGGAGACGAAGCGGTCCCACTCCCCGTGCTCCGCCTCGCCCAACACGCGGACCTCGATCTCGCGGGCGGCAGCCATGACGCTAGCCGGCGACCGGGCGATGGCCCAGGAGCTTGCGGCGGAGCCGACCTCCGAGGCCGGCCAGGGCGGGCAGAGGGTCGTCCCAGCGGAAGACGGTGAAGCGGGCCCTTCCCCAGGCGCCCAGGCACTCCCCCAGGCCCAGGCTCCCTTGCCGGAGGAGCTCGCGGCAGACGTGGAGGTCGTACTCGAAATGCATGGAGCTCATCCCCGTCCGATAGCCGTCCACCGACGGCACCTCCAGGCCCAGGGCATCCCGCCAGGCCAGAGCGGCCAGGTTCACCCCGCACGTGGCGGCGAACTCGATGTACCACCAGGGCCGGGCGTTCACCTCCAGGAGCTTGAACAGGCCGTCGCGGTCGTCCCGCTTGAACTCGGCAGAGAAGATCCCGCGGTAACCCACGGCGGCGAGGAGGCGGTGGAGGTCCGCGGCGGCGGGCGCCACCTCGCTGAGCGGGACGGAGGTCATGTACGTGCTGTTGCCGAAATCCGGAGGAAACATGCGCAGGCGCCGGCGGGCGAAGGTGGCCCGGGGCCTCCCCTCCCGGTCGATGAGCCCCTCCACGTAGTAGTGGCGGTCCGCCGGGCCGGGGATGAGCTCCTGGAGGACCACGGCGAAGCCCGCCTCCCGCAGGGACTCGAACCGCTCGGCGGCCTCCTCGGGGGAAGAGACGCGCAGGGCCTTGACGCCCCAGCGACGGGCGAAGCCCAGGGAGTCCCTGGGCTTGAGGAAGTAGCCAGGCAGCTCGGCCGCAGGGACCTGGGCGAGGTCCTCCCGCGTCTCCAGGAGGATCGTCCGGGGGTGGGGCACGCCGCAGCGGACGAGGAGCCCGGCGAAGTCCCCCTTGTCCAGGAACAGCCGTTGGACCTCCGGCGGGGGCTGGCTCGCCGGGAACCGGCCGGCCAGCTCGGGAGAGAGCTCGCCCACGGCCCGCACCCAGTGATCGCTGCAGGCCATGAGAACGGCCGTCTCGAACGGCAGCCGCGAGAGGGATTCCGCCAGCCCGTCCAGGCTCCGGAGAGGAGCTGCACCGGGAACGGGACGGTACCAGCGGGAGTGGCGCTCCACCTCCCGGTCTCCCGAGAGGCACCAGACGGGGATGCCCGCCCGGGCGAGGCTGCGGAGCGTGCCCAGCACGGTGACGCCTGAGCCCAGGAGGAGGGCCGGTGTCCGGGGTCCCGCGCCGTTGTCCACGGCTCAGCCTCTGGATCCGCCGGCCAGAGCCGGTCCGTTGCAGCCGCCCGGCAAAAGGTTCCCGGGCTTCCTTTCCGTGACCCGACGCGGCACCAGCAGGCGGCTTCGCAGCTCCAGCGGGGTCAGAGCGATTCCGCCGAGGTCGCCCAGGAAGAAGTCGAAGTAGCGCCGCATGCCGTCCAGGAACCGGTGCAGGCCCGCGGTATCGCGCACCCAGGGCGTGCGGCCCGGTTCGGCCGAGGGGCTGTGGATGCTGAAGCCGAAGACCAGCTCCCCCCGGCGCAACAGCGTCCGGGTCAGACGGACGTTGTCCTCGTGCGAGAACCCCTCCGACGTCAGGTAGAGCCGCTCCACGGCATGGAGCCGGGCCAGAACGCCCGGCAGATGGCTCCCGCGCAGAGCGCGGCGCGCAGCCTGCCGGTAGACCGACCGGCCGAGGCGGCGGCCGAGGAACCCCACGAACGTGCCCGTGCATGGGATAGAGAGGATGCGCCGCTGCGGACCGATCCAGACCGGACCGTCCGGATCCCGGCTGTAGTCCGGGCCGCCGTCCGTGCTCAGGTCGAAGGCGGGTGACCGGCTGAGGTCCACTTCGAACCCCAGCCGCTCCAGGACGACCGGCGTATTGGGCCCCAGGCCATACCGCCCTGCCTTGTAGATCGTCGGCCGCTCCCCGAATCCCTCCTCAAGGGCTTGCAGCACCATGGTGAGCTTTGCCTCCTCCAGGGCCGGAGGGAGGTTGCCCGCATAGGAGTTGAAGGAGGAGACCTCCTCTTCGTAGGGAGGGGTCGCCCATGGATGGAGGTGGGCCCCCAGCACGGCCCGGCCGGAGCGCAGGAACTCCAGCACCGGCGCCCGCCCCTCCTCCTGTGTGGCCACGGGATAATCCACCGCGTAGCAGGGCCGGATGCCGAACTCGTCGCAGACCTCCTGCACCCGATGGAGGTAACGCAAGGCCGCCACCGAGGTCGCGCCGCGATCGAACGGCCGCGACCAGTCGAACTCCTCCTCCGTATCCACCGCAACCACCAGAACGGGCGGGTAGAAAGCGGGAAGGTAGTCGGTACCGGGACCCTGCGAAACATGCCACATCGGAGGAGCACCAGCCGGGAGGCGGACAAACCTATTGACCTCATATTAAAATAAACCCTTCATGCTGTCTAGACCTGTAAGACCTTCTTGATCAGTGCTTTCCAAGTGGCTGGCAACAATATTGCTATCATTCAATCCCGGAGCCCCTCCCCTGCCGGGAGCGCTCCGAGGTGTTATGAAGTTGAACCGTATTCCCGCGCGCGAGGGCTTTGGTGAGCGACTCGCTGAACCGGAACGGCCGGGTCCCCGGCGGACCGAGGACCCCAAGCCGCAACGCTCGGAGCCGCCCGCCGGCCGGCACGTCCCCCGGTGGGCCCTCTGGACCACGGCGCTCGTCGCCTTCCTGCTGCTCGCCCTCGTCGTCTACTACCACTCCGACGAATTTCTCCGCAGGACTCTCGAATCGAAGATCAACCAGCGGCTTCAGGGCTACACCGTGAGCCTGGACCATGCCCACCTGAGCCTCCTCAACCTGTCGCTCACCCTGAAAGGGGCCACCATCCGCCAGCAGGCCCATCCCGATCCGCCGGTGGCGCACATCCCGCGCCTGACGGCGAGCGTCGAGTGGCGGGAGATCCTGCGGTTCCATCTGGTTGCGAACGCGGTGTTCGACCGCCCGCGCATCCACATCAACCTGCCGCAACTCCGGAAGGAGGATCGGGACGAGCTGGACGTCGAGGACCGGGGCTGGCAGGACGCCTTGCAGTCC
>DASQEB010000289.1:0-17451 GCA_035633875.1 Thermoanaerobaculia bacterium | reverse complement strand
GGGGGAACGACTCCGAGCCGTCTTTCCGCAAAGGAGGCATCCACTTCTCTAGAAGGTCCCGATTGGATCTCGGCAAAGCGGCCTGCATGGGTCCCCCCTCTCCCGGGGGTAGGGAGGGCGATGGGAGAGGGGGATAGGGGGTGAGGTCCCATAGAATGTCCCCGCCATGGCTGAAACCAACCCCGCCGCCACCGCCCGTCCCCGTCTGTTCCTGATCGACGGGTACTCGAACATCTTCCGTGCCTTCTATGCCATCCGGAACCTGTCCAACTCCCGGGGGGAGCCGACGAACGCGGTGTACGGGTTCGTGACGATGCTCCGGAAGCTTCTCCGGGAGGAGAGCCCTGAGCTGATCGGGGTGGCCCTGGAGGGGGGGCGGACGTTCCGCAGCGACAAGTTCGAGGAGTACAAGGCCAACCGCGCCCCCATGCCGGACGACCTGCGGAGCCAGATGCCGTGGATCCGCAAGGTGCTGGAGGCGTACCGCATCCCGATCCTGGAGTCGGCCGGGTACGAGGCGGACGACGTGCTCGGGTCGCTCTCGTGCCGGGCGGCCGAGGCCGGGTACGACGTGGTGCTGGTGTCGGCGGACAAGGACCTGATGCAGCTCGTGGAGCCCCGGGTCTCGCTCTACCACACCGGGCGCAACAAGCTGTACGGCCCGCAGGAGGTGACGGAGGATTTCGGCGTGCCGCCCGAGAAGGTGGCGGACGTGCTGGCGTTGATGGGGGATTCGATCGACAACATCCCGGGTGTGCCGGGGATCGGCGAGAAGGGGGCGAAGGCCCTCATCCAGGAGCACGGATCGCTCGAAGCGCTCCTGGACAACGCGGAGAAGATCTCCCGCAAGGCGTACCGCGAAGGGCTCCAGCAGCACCGGGAGCAGGCTCTGCTGTCCAAGGAGCTGTCGACGATCCACACGACGCTGGAGGTCCCCTTCGACCCCGAGGCCCTCCATCGCGATCCGCCGGACCTGGAGGCGCTCCGCAAGGTGTTCACGGAGCTGGAGTTCTTTTCCCTCGTGGAGGAGCTGGGGCCGGCCGGAGCGGCGGAGGGCGCGGAGGAGGTCCTGCCGGCCGAGGAGGCGGTCTCCGTCGAGGTGTGGGCGGACCGGGCGGGCCGGCTGGTGGGCGGGGAGGTCTACGTGGCGGTCCTCGGCGAGGAGCGTCCCCTCGGCCTCGCCGTGGGCACGGCGGAGGACGGCCCGGTCCTCTACGCCGATTTCCGCCGGGAGGGGATGCGGGACGCGGCGATCGAGAGCCTGAAGCGCTGGATCGGAGACTCCGGAGTGAGGCTCTCGGGGCACAACCTCAAGGAGGTCCTCCGTCTCTGTCCCGGTCCCCTCTGCGAGTCGGCCCTGTTCGACGCCATGCTCCTCTCCTACCTCCTGAAGCCCTCGGTCCACGGCCACAGCCTGGACGAGCTGGCCCTGGAGCGGATGGCGCGCAAGCCCATCACCGCGAAAGAGGCGGGGTGGGACAAGGGCCAGGAGCCGCCGGTGGGGGATTCCCGCCTGGCCGCGTACGCCGCCGAGCGGGTGGTGCTCGCGCGGCGGATGGCCGAGGCCATGCGGCGGGAGCTGGAGGCGGGCTCGCTCGCGAAGGTCTACACCGAGATCGAGGCCCCGCTGGTGCCGGTCCTGCTGCGGATGGAGGAGGAGGGCATCCTCCTCGACTCCGGCTACCTCCAGGAGATGTCCGTGGAACTGGGCAAGGAGATCGCCGAGCTGGAGAAGGAGATCTACAAGCAGGCCGGCGAGGAGTTCAACATCGGCTCGCCCCAGCAGCTCGGCTTCGTGCTGTTCGAGAAGATGCAGCTCCCCGTGCTGAAGCGCACTCAGAAGACGAAGAGCTATTCGACGGGGGCCGAGACCCTGGAGGAGCTGGCCCGGCGCGGGTATCCCATCGCGGAGCACCTGCTGCGCTGGCGGGAGCTGACCAAGCTCAAGTCCACCTACGTGGACGCCCTTCCCACGATGACCGGGCCGGATGGCCGCATCCACACCCGCTTCAACCAGGCGGTGGCGGCCACGGGGCGGTTGTCGTCCGCCAATCCGAACCTGCAGAACATCCCGATCCGCACGGAGCTGGGGCAGCGCATCCGCCGGGCGTTCATCGCCTCACCCGGGAACGTCCTGCTGGCGGCGGACTACAGCCAGATCGAGCTGCGCATCCTTGCGCATATCGCGGATGAAAAAGCCCTGATCGACTCCTTCGCCGCGGGGGAGGACATCCACCGCCGCACTGCGGCGCTGGTGCTAGGGGTGGCCCCCGAGCTGGTGAATGCCGAGCAGCGCCGGGCGGCGAAGACGATCAACTTCGGCATCCTCTACGGCATGAGCGCCTTCGGGCTGTCGCAGGAGCTGGGGATCTCGAGCAAGGAGGCGGACAAGTTCATCCACACCTACATGGACCGCTATCCCGGCGTGAAGCGCTACATGGACGAGACGCTGGAGAGCGCCGAGCGGGAGGGGAAGGTGGAGACGCTCTACGGCCGGGTGCGCTGGCTGCCGGACATCAAGAGCAAGAACTGGAGCCTGCGGGAGAACGCCCGCCGCATGGCGATCAACGCCCGCATCCAGGGCACGGCCGCGGACATCCTGAAACTGGCCATGATCGCGATCGACCGCCGCCTGCGCGACGAGATGCCGGCGGCGAGGCTGCTGCTGACGGTGCACGACGAGCTGGTGCTGGAGGTCCCCGAGGAGCAGGCGGAGGCCGTGGCGGGGATCGTCAAGGCGGAGATGGAGGGGGTGGCGGAGCTCAAGGTGCCGCTGGTGGTGGAGGCGGGGTGGGGGCGGAGCTGGTATGAGGCGAAGGGGTAGGGGCAGAAAAAAAAGGACCTAAAGGACGCGAAGGACCTAAAGGACAGCAAGGACAGAGGGGACAACAGCCGGCCTCCCGTCCTTTAGGTCCTTGATGTCCTTTAAGTCCTTTGGTTTTTAGCTCGACTCGTACACGAACTGCACCGGCTTCTCCACACCCTCCGACAGGCTCTTGTGGACCGGGCAGGTCAGCGCAGCGTTCTCCAGCTTCTGCCTCTGCTCGGAGGTGAGGCCGGCCGGCATATGGATGGTCACCGGGACCGCGCCGATGCGGCGGGGGTTGGCGGCCATGTGCTTTTCCAGGCGGAAGGAGAGGCCGGTCAAGTCGACGCCGTCCCTTTCGCCGACGATGGCGATCAGGGTGAGCATGCAGGCGCCGAGGGAAGCGGCGGCGAGGTCGGTGGGGGAGAAGGAACTGCCGTCCCCCTGGTTGTCGACCGGCGCGGCCGTCCGGATTACCGTCCCCGAGGGGCCGTGGGTCAGCTCGGTCTTGAGGCCGCCGATGTATTTTCCCGTCATCTCAACCGCCATGATCTCCTCCTTGTTCGCTCGTCGCGGACAGTCTACCCCGACCGGCCCCAGAGACGGGGGGCGACGCGTGCGTTCCGGTCGTAGATGAAGCCCTCGCTCACGCTCCGGACATCCGAGATGGAGACGAAGGCCCTGGGGTGGGTCGTGCGGACGATCTCCATGACGCGGGCCAGTTCCTTCCTCTGGATGACCGTGAAGATCAGCCGGACGTTGCCGGAGATGCCCCGGGCGGCGAAGTCGGTGACGCCGAACTTCTCGTCGCGCAGGCGCTGGATGAGGTCGGGCGCGTCCTCGGCGGTGATGACGCGGACCGAGAGGAGCCCCAGGGCGAGGCGGCTCTCCAGGGCGATCCCCAACCAGGTGCCGGCGGCGAACCCTCCGGCGTAGGCGATGTAGTTGACCCAGCGGTCGAGGTGCTGCATGACCTGGCCGATGGCGATCAGCCAGACCAGCACTTCGAAGAAGCCCACGAGCGGGGCGACCTTTTTCAACCCGCGGGAGAGGAGGATGATCCGCAGCGTGGCCAGCGGCACGTCGAGGAGCCGGGCGCAGAAGATGAGCAGGGGGGTGACGACCAGGGACCAGAAGGTGTCGTCGGGCAGGGGCATGGTTCCGGCGGGCAGGGTATCCCGTTCGGGCGACTCTGGCAAACCGGACGCGGTAAGCTTCTCTCCACATGCGCGTCACCTTCTTCCTCGCCGGCGCGGAGGGACACCTGAACGTCCTCCGTTCCCTCGATCCCGACCGGGACTGGCGCCGGTTCCAGCAGGGCGAGGGGGCGTGGATTCTCCAGACGTACCTGCGGCTCGCGCGGGAGAGGTATCCGGTCGAGTTGGCGTGGAAGCCGCCGGAGGAGGGGATCGTGGTCTTCCACGCCAAGGAGGCGAGGCGGCTGGGCTGGCGGCTCCGCGGGACCGAGAACCTGATCCTGGTGGGCGTCCGCGGGGACAACCGCGAGCCCCTGATGGCGGACTTCGAGATCGTCCAGAACGGCCGCTTTGCCAACGACCGGAAACGGTTCTTCATCCCCCACTGGCCGCAGCCGGGCCTCCTCCCCCGGGACCGGGACCGGGGCGCCCGGATCGAGCGGGTCGCCTACAAGGGGTTCGACGCCAATCTCCATCCGGACTTCCGCAAGCCGGCCTGGGCCGACTTCCTCGCCGAGCACGGGATGGTGTGGGTCACGGACTCGGTGCGGTTCGCCGGCCCGTCAACCGACGAGGCCGCCCTCGCCTGGCCGGACTTCCGGACGATCGACCTGATTGTGGCGGTGCGTCCGCGGGAGCGGAAGATGCGCACCTCGAAGCCAGCGACCAAGCTGGTCAACGCCTGGATCGCGGGAGTGCCCGCCCTGCTGGGGCCGGAGTACCAGTTCCGGGAGATCCGCCGGTCGGACCTGGACTACATCGAGGTGTCCTCGGCGGAGGAGGCGAAGGTCGCGGTCCGCCGACTGCTGGCGGACCCGGACCTGTATCTCGAGATGGTGGAGAACGGCAGGATGCGGGCGGCTGAATTTTCCGCCGAGGCGATCCTGTCGCGGTGGACGGAGCTGCTCTACCAGACGATCCCCGCCCTCGCCCGCCGGAGATCCCTTCTGCGGCGGATGCCGTTGCCGGTGCGGGTCGCGGCCCGCCGGGTGGGGCGGTGGGCGACGCTGCGGCCCGCGCGGTAGGCGTCATCGTCCGGTCAGCAGGAAGATGCCCGCGAGCAGCGCCAGGATTCCCTGGATCACCCCGTAGTAGATGAAGGTGAGGCCGAACAACTGGTTGAGGCCGACCATGATCAGGTAGATCGCCAGCAACAGCATTCCAATGTTCCGGGTGCTCCGGGCCATGTCGCTCTCCTCTCCGAAAAGGGCATTGTCTGTCGCACGACGGCTTCCCGCGTAGGATATCGTCTCCGGCCATGACGATTCCCCCTCACAATCCCTTTTCCCTGACCGGGCGGGTGGCCGTGGTGACCGGGGCCTCCCGCGGCATCGGCGAGGCCATGGCCACGGCCCTCGCCGCGAACGGCGCCCGCGTGGTGCTGGCGAGCCGCAAGATCGAGCCCCTGGAGGCGACCGCTGAGCTCATCCGTTCGACCGGCGGCGAGGCCCTGGCCGTGGCCTGCCATACGGGCCGGGCGGCGGAGGTCCAGGCCCTGGCGGAGCGGGCCCGGGCGGAATTCGGCGGCGTGGACATCCTGGTCAACAACGCGGCGACGAGCCCCCACTTCGGCCCCATTCTCGAATCCGAGGAGAGCCACTGGGGCAAGACGTTCGAGGTGAACGTGATGGGGTACTTCCATCTGGCCAAGGCCTGCGTGCCGATGATGCGGGAGCGGGGGGGCGGCTCGATCATCAACGTGGCCTCGGTGGCCGGGATGGCGCCTCACACCGGCCTGGGAGTCTACGGAGTGTCGAAGGCCGCGGTCCTGATGCTCACCAAGACGCTCGCGGTCGAGCTCGCGCGGGACGGCGTTCGGGTCAACGCCATCGCCCCGGGCCTGATCGAGACCCGCTTCAGCGAGGCGCTCCGGGCGACCCCGGAGATGTTGAAGCGGGCCCTGCGGTCCATCCCCCAGGGGCGGATCGGTCAGCCGGACGACCTCGTGGGCGCCGTGCTCTACCTGGCGAGCGATGCTTCGCAGTACACGACCGGGGTGGTGATGGTGGTGGATGGGGGGCAGACGCTGGGCGGGGCGTATTAAGGGAAGAAAGGACGAAAGGGACACAAAGGACCAAAAGGACAGCAAGGACGACAGGAGAGTGTTTGACGTCCTTTGGGTCGTTCAGGTCCCTTTGGTCCCTTGGGTCCTTTCTTCCAGCACCTCCGCCAAGCCCTCGACCTCGCGGAGGAACTCCCCGGCCTTGCCGTTCAGCCATTCGTCCTGGAGCTGCTGGAACAGCCGGTCTCGCCTTCCGCGGTTCAGGCGGGCGAGGGTGATGACGCCGGATTCGGCGGCGCGGCGGCCGGCGGCGCGGAGGAGGCGTTCGTCCTCGACTCCCTCGAGCGAGATTTCGAAGAGGCGGCGGGCGCGCTCGGCGGCGGCCTCCTCGACGGCCTGCGCGAGCTCGGTTTCGAGGACGTGGGCGTCGTGGAGGTCCCCCAAGAGATCCTGGAAGGCCTTGAAGCGCTTGACGAGCGGGCCGGCTCCGGGGATCTCATGCGCCAGGGGCTCGAGGAGGTAGCGGGCGCGCTTGGCGGCGATCCGGGCTTCGTGGGCCTCCTCCTCGTCCTCGACCGTCTCGACCCGGGCGAGGTGCTCCTCCAACTCCCGGACATGCTCGCGGAGAATCTCCGCGGTGACCTCCGCCAGGGTGGTTTGGGACCCGGAGCCGTCGAGGCGGACCTCGGTCCGATAGACCGAGAGGCGGCGCCGGAGCTCGCTTTCAGCGTCGAGGAACTCCTGCTTCAGCTCGGATTCCATCTCGTCGTAGGCGGCCTGCATCCGAGCTTCCATCCGGCCGAGGAGCCAGGTCAGGCCGGCCCGGTGGTAGGAGGAGAGATGCCGCCCGCGCCCGCGCAGCCACTCGATCTGGACCTCGGTGTCCCGACCGGGGTTGGTGGCCTGGGCGAGGCGGCGGAGCTTCTTGAGGAGCTTTTTGGGGAGGCTGCCCTCCAGGGGGTGGCGATAGGCCCGGAGACAGCTCCGGAGCCGCCGCAGGGCCACCCGGAAGTCGTGGAGCGCCTCGGTGTCGCTCTTGTCCGCGAGGCGCGGCCAGGCCTCGGCCGCCTGGTCGAGGAAGTGGAGAGCCAGGATGCGGGCGCCCTCCTCCGGGGGACGGGAGAGCAGAGGGGAGGTCGTCATCTTTCAGTCCGCGAGCCTCCGGAGCTGCGAGGGCGTGAGTGCCCAGAGCAGGATGGCCGTGCCGGGAGCGGGCTCGTCCGGGAGCTCCAGAAGGCAGGCACCCCCCTTGCGGAAGGCGTGGAGGTGCCGCTCGTTGCCGGTAAGGAACCAGGAGAGGATGAGGCTGATGCTCGGCTCGTGCCCCACGGCGGCGACAGTCTCGGCCTTCTGCTGCCGGAGCCAGCGGAGGAACTCGTCGGGGGAGGCCTCGGGGGCGAGCTCGTCGATCTCCACCTCGTCGAGGCCGCCGTAGACGGAGTCGAGGATGGCGGCGGTCTGGGCGGCCCGGGTGAGGGGGCTGGTGGCCAGCAGGTCGATCTCTGGCACCAGCACCTTCAGGCCCCGGGCGCTCTGCTTCATCTTCTTGCGACCGTCGTCGGTCAGGGGCCGCAGGCGGTCGTCCTTGCCGGTACGCGCGAAGTCCTCGCGCTCTTCGGCGATGGCGTGTCGGATCAGGAGAAGTCTCATGCAGTCACCTCGCGTCCGCGAAAAAACATACCGCGTAGATTGCACCGCAAGAAAGAGGCCTGGTTGTCCCCGGCCGGCCCGACAGGCGAGCCGGGGAATCTCGTGATAGCTTTTTCGGGGCGCCCGAATACGGCGCAGACCTTCCAAAGGATCCTTCCAACATGGCCGACAGCAAGGACTTGAAGCGCACGCCTCTCTACGCCTGCCATCAGGAGGCGGGGGCGCGTCTGGTGGAGTTCGCGGGCTGGGAGATGCCGGTCCAGTACGCCGGGGTGATCGAGGAGCACCGCGCGGTGCGCACCGCGGCCGGGCTGTTCGACGTCTCCCACATGGGCGAGGTGCGGGTCAAGGGGAGCGGCGCCGAGACGCTGCTCCAGCGCCTCACCCCCAACGACGTCAGCAAGCTCGCCCCGGGGCGGGCCCACTACAGCGGGCTTCTCACCGAGCGGGGCACCTACGTGGACGACATCCTGGTCTACCGGCTGGGGGCGGAGGACTTCCTGGTGGTGGTCAACGCCTCGAACGCCGACCGGGACTTCGAGTGGATCTCCTCCCGGGCGGATGGCGGGGCCGAGGTGACGAACGAGAGCGATCGCTACGCCCTCCTCGCCCTCCAGGGTCCAAAGGCGGCGGAGATCCTGGAGCCGCTGGCGACACCAGGCGCCACCGCCTTGCGTTACTACGGCTTCCTTCAAGGGGAGGTGGCCGGCGTGCCGGCCCTGATCTCCCGAACGGGCTACACGGGCGAGGACGGCTTCGAGCTCTACCTCGCGCCGGAGGACGCCCCGGAGGTCTGGCGGCGGCTGCTGGAAGCCGGGGTGTCGCCCGCCGGCCTCGGCGCCCGGGACACGCTGCGCCTGGAGGCGGCCATGGCCCTCTACGGCCACGAGATCGACGAGTCCACGACCCCGTTCGAGGCGGGGCTCGGCTGGGTGGTCAAGCTCGACAAGGGGGATTTCCTCGGCCGCGACGCCCTCGCCGCCCAGCGCGAGCAGGGGATCCCCCGCAAGCTCGTGGGATTCGAGGTACAGGGCCGGGGAATCGCGCGGCAGGGGCACGGGGTTGTGTCGGACGGAGAGACGGTGGGGGTGGTGACGAGCGGGACCTGGAGCCCCACCTTCGAGAAGGCGTTGGGGATGGCGTACGTGCCGCACGAGCTGGCATTGCCGGGCACATCCCTCACCCTGGACGTCCGCGGCAAGCCTCTGTCCGCCGTGATCGTCGACCTGCCTTTCTACCGCCGGTCCCGATAACCGGCGGAGGGCCATACAGTGGTATAACTGGACTTTCCGGACCGGCTCCCAGATGCAGCAAGGAACCGACCGCCCGTGCCCGTGGTGGCTCGCGGGCGCTGGCCGGGCCGGCCAAACTGGAGGGTGCTGAGGCAATGTATCCGAGCGAGTATCTCTATTCGAGGGAACACGAGTGGGTGCGTGTGCAGGAGGACGTCTGCATACTGGGTATCACCGAGTTTGCCCAGCAGGAGCTCGGGGAGGTCGTCTTCGTCGAGCTCCCCGAGGCCGGCCAGGTGTTCGACGCCAACGACGAGCTCGGCACGATCGAGTCGGTCAAGGCGGTCGCCGAGGTCTATACCCCGGTGGCGGGCGAGATCGTCGAGGTGAACGAAGCCGTTGTCGACGATCCCGAGCTGCTCAACGAAGATCCCCATGGCGAGGGTTGGCTGGTGAAGGTCCGCTTCTCCTCGGCCGCGGACTTGAAGAGCCTGATGAACGCTGAGGAATACGAGGAGTACGTCAAGAGTGGAGAAGCTTAAAGACCTGGCGGGAGCGGTGGGCGCCCTCCCGCTCGACGAGCCGTCCCTGGTGCCCGACGACCGGCCGGACCTCGCTTCGCTCCTGGAGCCGACCGACACCTTCGTCCGCCGCCACATCGGCTCGAACGAGGCCGAGATCCGGCAGATGCTGGAGGAGCTGGGGCTCGACTCCCTGGAGTCGCTGGTCCGGGAGACTGTCCCCGCCTCGATCCGCTTCGAGCGGCCCCTCGCCCTCGCCTCCCTGCCCGCCGGGCGGACTCTGGGCGAGCGTGAGATGCTCGATTCGCTGCGCCGGATCGCGCGGCAGAACCGCGTTGTCCGCTCGTTCCTCGGCATGGGCTACTACGGCTGCCTCACGCCGCCGGTCATCCAGCGCAACATCCTGGAGAACCCCGGGTGGTATACGCAGTACACCCCATACCAGTCCGAGATCTCCCAGGGGCGCCTGGAAGCGTTGCTGGCCTTCCAGACCATGGTGGCCGACCTGACGGGGCTGCCCATCGCCAACGCCTCCCTGCTCGACGAAGCAACGGCTGCGGCCGAGGCCATGCACATGTGCTTCGCGGTGTCGGACGGCAAGCGTTCCGCCTTCTTCGTGGCCGAGGACTGCCATCCCCAGACGATCGAGGTGGTGAAGACTCGCGCCGGCGCCATCGGCGTCGAGATCCAGGTTGGCGACCCGCTGACCATGGACTTCGCGGCAGGCGGCTTCTTTGGCGTCCTCCTCCAGTACCCGGCCACCGACGGCCGGATCGTGGACCACGGCGCGGTGGTGGAGCGGGCGCACGCGGCCGGCGCGCTGGTGGTGATGGCGACCGACCTCCTGGCCCTGACGCTCCTGCGCTCGCCGGGGGAGATCGGGGCCGACGTGGCCGTGGGCTCGGCGCAGCGCTTCGGCGTCCCCCTGGGGTACGGCGGGCCTCACGCGGCGTTCCTCTCCACGCGGGACGAGCACAAGCGCCAGCTCCCCGGCCGGGTCATCGGAGTCTCCCGCGACCGCAAGGGCCGCCCCGCGTATCGCATGGCCATGCAGACCCGGGAGCAGCACATCCGGCGCGAGAAGGCCACGAGCAACATCTGCACGGCCCAGGTCCTCCTGGCGGTGATGGCGGGCATGTACGGCATCTATCACGGTCCCGAGGGGCTGCGGCGGATCGCCCGGCGGGTGCACGCCCTGACCGCGGTGCTGGCCGAGGGCCTCCGCCGGCTCGGGGTGGAGACCGGCCGCGAGCCGTTCTTCGACACCCTCCGGGTGCGCTCCGGCGAGCGCTCCGCCGACGACATCCTCGCCGCGGCCGAGGCCCGGGAGATCAACCTGCGGCGGCTGGGCGACCGGGAGGTGGGCCTCTCCCTGGACGAGGCCACCACCCTGGCGGAGTTGGACACCCTGCTCGAGATCTTCGCCGGCGGCGATCCTGGCTTCTCCGCAGCGGACCTCGCCGGGGAGCTCGCAGGCCGGATCGATTTCGACGTCCCGGCGCCTCACGCCCGGACCTCGGACTTCATGACCCATCCGGTCTTCAACAGCTTCCACACCGAGCACGAGATGCTGCGCTTCATCAAGCGGCTGGAGGGCCGGGACCTGTCGCTCACGACCTCCATGATCCCGCTCGGCTCGTGCACGATGAAGCTCAACGCCACGGCCGAGATGATCCCCATCTCCTGGCCGGAGCTTGCCAACATCCACCCCTTCGCGCCGGTCGGCCAGACCGAGGGATACCAGACCCTGTTCCGGATGCTGGAGGACTGGCTCTGCGAGATCACCGGCTTCGCCGCGTGCTCGCTGCAGCCCAATGCCGGCTCGCAGGGCGAGTACAGCGGCCTGATGGTCATTCGGGCCTGGCACGACTCCCGTGGCGAGGGGCACCGGGACGTCTGCCTGATCCCCGTCTCAGCCCACGGCACCAACCCTGCTTCGGCGGTGATGGCGGGGCTCAAGGTGGTGGTGGTGGCCTGCGACGCCAACGGCAACGTCGAGCTCTCCGACCTGCGGGCGAAGGCCGAGGCGCATCGCGACCGCCTGGCCGCGGTGATGGTCACCTATCCCTCGACGCACGGCGTGTTCGAGGAGGGGATCCGGGAGCTCTGCGAGATCGTCCACGCCCACGGCGGCCAGGTCTACCTGGACGGCGCCAACATGAACGCCCAGGTGGGGCTTTGCCGGCCGGGGGACTACGGCGCGGACGTCTGCCACCTGAACCTCCACAAGACCTTCTGCATCCCCCACGGCGGCGGCGGTCCGGGGAGGGGACCGATCTGCGTGTCCGAGCACCTCGTGCCGTTCCTCCCGGGCCATCCGGTCATCGCGACCGGCGGCCCGCAGGGGATCGGCCCGGTCTCGGCAGCACCCTGGGGGAGCGCGGGGATCCTCCCCATCTCCTGGGCCTACATCGCCCTCATGGGGAGCGAGGGGCTGACCCGGGCCACGGCTGTCGCGATCCTCAACGCCAACTACATGGCGGCGCGCCTCGCGAAGCATTACCCCATCCTGTACAAGGGCCGGCAGGGCCGGGTGGCCCACGAGTTCATCGTGGATCTCCGGCCGTTCAAGACCACGGCAGGCATCGAGGCCGAGGATGTGGCCAAGCGGCTGATGGACTACAGCTTCCACGCGCCCACCATGTCCTTCCCGGTCCCGGGCACGTTGATGATCGAGCCCACGGAGAGCGAGTCCAAGGTCGAGCTCGACCGCCTCTGCGACGCCCTGATCGCGATCCGCGAAGAGATCCGGGCCATCGAGGAGGGCAAGGCCGACCGCCAGAACAACGCCTTGAAGAACGCCCCCCACACGGCGGCGGACGTGATCGCCACGGAGTGGGAGCACCCCTACACCCGCGAGGAGGCGGCCTTCCCGGCTCCCTGGGTGCGGGAGCGGAAGTTCTGGCCCTATGTCGGCCGGGTGGACAACGCCTGGGGCGACCGCAACCTGATGTGCTCCTGCCCGCCGGTGGAGAGCTATTCCTGAGGCGCGGCGGGACGGCGTGAAGCGGTTCGAGCCCGTCCTGCTCGCCCTGTTCCTCGCCTGCTGGCTGGTCGACTTGCTGGTTCTCCTGCGGATTGTCCGGCTGGCAGGCATGCTTCCCCTCACCCTC
The DNA here is from genome assembly GCA_035633875.1 of Thermoanaerobaculia bacterium. Taxonomy (GTDB): domain Bacteria; phylum Acidobacteriota; class Thermoanaerobaculia; order Multivoradales; family UBA5704; genus DATARR01. The sequence continues at coordinate 4,931 of DASQEB010000289.1, read as the reverse complement.
TACGGTTTGTACAGCGTGGCCGTGGCCTTCGGCTGGCTTTTCGGCAACATCTATGTCCGCCGGCGGAGGGGGCTCCCTCCCCCGGTCCGCCGCCGGGTCCTGATCCTCTACTTCATGGGTCCTCCAGGGATCCTCTACCTCCTCCGCTACATGAGCCCCCTGTTCCTCCAGCAGGCAGCTCCCTTCGTACCCCTCTATGCCTTCTGCGTGTTTGCCATCCTCTTCCTAGTCCCGGTGACTCTCCTCAAGCTGCCGCCGCTCCCCGGCGAGCGGGGATAAGCCCCCGGCATCCCGCGTGCTAGCATCACGCGATGAGCGACCTCGACCTCACCCGCCGCATCGATGCCCTCGTCGCCGACCTCGCCGGCCGGGGATCGGCCCTCGTGGCGTTCTCGGGCGGGGTGGACTCAGGGCTGGTGGCGGCGCTCGCGCAGAAGGCGCTCGGCGGGAAGGCCCTGGCGGTCACCGCGGCGGCGGAGACGCTGGCGGGCTCAGAGCTGGACCAAGCCCGCAGGCTTGCGGCGGAGATCGGCATCCGCCACGAGGTGGTGACCTACAGCGAGCTCGACGATCCCGAGTTCGTGGCCAACCCCAGCCACCGGTGCTACGTCTGCCAGGGGATGCGGATGGACACGATGCTCGAGCTCGCCGCCCGGCGCGGGTACGCCGTGGTTTGCGACGGCACGAACGCCTCCGACCCAGGGCCAGACCGGCCGGGGCTCCGGGCGATTCGCGAGCGCGGGGTCTATTCGCCTCTCCTGGCGCACGGGGTGGACAAGGGGGGGACCCGCGCCATCGCCCGGTTCCTTGGCCTCTCGGTCTGGGACCGCCCGGCCAACGCGTGCCTCTCGTCCCGCATCCCCCACGGGCAGCTCGTCACCCTGGGCAAGCTCCGCCGGATCGAGGCCGCCGAAGAGGTGCTGGCGAACGAAGGGTTCCGGGTCGTCCGGGTCCGCCATGATCAGGGAATGGCCCGGGTCGAGGTCGGGACCGACGAGGTCTCCCGCCTTGCCGCGATCTGGAACGAGCTGGTCCCGCGCCTGCGCTCCCTCGGGTTCGAGCGGGTGTCCTACGATCCGCAGGGCTACCGTCGGGGCGGGGCCGATCTTCCACCGGGCGCTCCGTGAACACCGAACGCCTGCGGGAGCTCCTCGACGCGGTCGCCGCCGGCGCCGTATCGTCCGACGAGGCCCTTCGGGAGCTCGCGGAGCTCCCCTACTCCGATCTCGGCTTCGCCAAGCTGGACCTCCACCGCGAGCTGCGCAACGGCCTTCCCGAGGCGATCTACGCCGAGGGGAAGCGGACGGACGACCTCCAGGCGATTGCCGAGCGGATGCTCCGGGCTCACGGCCGGGTCCTGCTGACGCGGCTCCGGCCCGATGCCGCGGAGGAGCTGCTCGCGGCGCACCCCGAAGGGATCTACCATGAGCGGGCGCGGGTCCTGACCTGCGGCAAGCCCCACGAGCCGGCGGCGGGGAGGATCGCCGTGCTCGCCGCGGGGACCTCGGACCTCGCCGTGGCCGAGGAGGCCGCGGTCTGCACGGCATGGTTCGGGCATGAGGTGGAGCGGTGCTACGACGTGGGGGTGGCCGGCCTCCACCGGCTGCTCGGGAACCTTCCGGCCCTGCGCCGCGCGGACGTGGTCGTGGCGGTGGCCGGGATGGACGGCGCCCTCCCCACGGTGGTGGCCGGGCTCGTTCCCGCGCCGGTGGTGGCCGTGCCCACGAGTGTCGGCTACGGCGCGAGCTTCGGCGGCCTCGCCGCCCTGCTCACCATGCTGAACGGCTGCGCCCCGGGTGTCGGCGTCGTCAACATCGACAACGGCTACGGCGCGGCCGTGCTGGCCAGCCGCATTGCCCGGTCTCAGGGCCGCCGCTCCACCAGCATCGCGTCGCCGTAGGAGTAGAAGCGGTAGCCTTGCCCGACGGCCTCCTCGTAGGCGGCGAGGACCCTCTCCCGGCCGGCGAAGGCCGAGACCAGCATCAGGAGGGTGGAGCGGGGGAGGTGGAAGTTGGTGAGGAGGACGTCCGCCACCCGGAAGCGGAACCCGGGGGTGATGAAGAGGTCCGTGGCTCCGGAGCCCGGCTTCACCTCGCCTCCCCCTGCGAGGGCCGCTCCTTCGAGGGTGCGCACCACGGTCGTCCCGACCGCTACCACCCGCCCGCCCGCGGCTCGGACCCGCCGCAGCGCTCCGGCCGCGTCCTCGCTCACCTCGTAGCGCTCGGCATCCATCCGGTGCTCCTCGATTCGCTCGGCGGCGACCGGCCGGAAGGTGCCGATCCCCACGTGGAGGGTCACCCGGGCGATCTCCACGCCGGCCGCTTCGATCTCCCGCAGCAGCTCTTCGGTGAAGTGGAGGCCTGCGGTGGGCGCGGCCACGGCGCCGGGGGCGCGGGCGTAGACGGTCTGGTAGCGCTCCCGGTCCGCGGGGGTGTCCGGCCGGTGGATGTAGGGAGGGAGGGGGATGTGACCGAGCCGGTCGAGATGGGGCTCGACGGGCTCGGAGAAGCGCAGCCGGTGCCGGCCGTCCGGGTCCTTGGCCACCACTTCGGCGGCGAGCCCGGCGTCCAGCTCGATGACGGTCCCCGGCCGGGCGCGGCGTCCCGGTTTCACCAGGGCATCCCACTCCCGCTCCCCGATCTTTTCGAGGAGGAGCAGCTCCATGGCGGCGCCCCCGGCGCCGGCCCGGCGGCCGTGGAGGCGGGCGGGGATCACTCGGGTGTCGTTCAGCACCAGGAGGTCGCCGGGGCGGAGCAGCCGGGGGAGGTCGCGGACGCGGGCGTGCCGCTCCGGCCCCTCGCAGTCGAGCACCAGGAGGCGGCTCTCCCCCCGCGGGGCGGGCTCCTGGGCGATGCTCGAAGGCGGCAGCTCGTAGTCGAAGTCGGAAGTCAGCATCTACAAGGAGACCTTGCGAAGGACGCTGACGGCGAGTGCCAGGGCGACGAGCATCAGGCCGCCCGCGGTCCAGAACGGCCAGCCGGTGCCCGCGGCGCCGAAGATCCAGGTGCCGGTCGCGGGCCCCAGAGTCCGGGCCAGGGCACCGAAAGAGCGGGAGAGCCCGATGGTGCTTCCCTGGGCGCTATCGTCGGTCAGCCGGCTCAGCAGGCCCAGGGTGGACGGCTGGTTCATGCCCTGGCCCACGGCGAGCAGCGCGAGGCTGCCGAGAAGCAGGAGGAGCGCGGCCCCCGCCGGAGGCCGGGAGGCGGGGGCCAGGGGCAGGAGGACGAGCCCCACGGCCATCAGGACGATCCCGGTGAGGATCAGACCCCGCTCCCCGAAGCGCTGGACGAGACGCCCCAGGAGCCCTCCCTGGACCACCACCAGCACGACGCCCACGAACACGAAGAGCAGGGCCGTCTGCAGCTCTCCGAAGCCGAAACGGGCTTGGCAGAACAGGGCGAGGGTCGCCTCCATCATGGAGAAGCAGAAGATCACCAGGAAGAACAGCAGCATCAGGCCGCGCAGCGGAGCGTACCTCCAGGCGGCCCGGAGGTCCCGGAAGTCGAGCCAGGAGCCCTGCCGCGAGATCCCCTTGAGCTCCGCCGAGAGGGATTCCGGCAGCCAGGCGAAGGCGATCACGAGGTTGATCGCCGAGAGGACCGCGGCGGTCAGGGGGACGATCCGGGCGCCGAGGCTGGTCCCCGCGCCCACGTGGGCCAGCACGCCCCCGAGCGCCGGACCGAGGACGAAGCCCACCCCGAACGCCGCTCCCACGAGGCCCATGGCCTTCGCCCGGTTCTCCCGGGAGGAGACATCGGCCACGTAGGCTTGGGCGATGGCGTAGTTGGCGGCCGCCACCCCCGCGAGGGTGCGGGACAGGACCAGCACGGCGAACGAATCGGCCGCGGTGAAGAGGAGATAGGCCGCGACGCTCCCGCCGATCGAGGCCAGGAGCACGGGCCGGCGACCGGTGCGGTCGGACAATCGGCCGAGCAGGGGGGCGAAGACGAGCTGGGCCATGCTGTAGGACGAGAAGAGCAGGCCGATCTGGAACGGCGAGGCCCGGAGTTCCTGGGCATAGAAGGGGAGCAGCGGCAGGATCATCCCGAACCCGACGAGGTCGAGAAGGACGGTGACGAAGATCGTGGTGAGGGCGCGGCGGCGTGGAGGTGTCGTCGAGGGGGCGGCGGCGCTCACAAGGGCGGGAGTGTAGCACCGGGGGAGCGGGGATCGAGGGCGTCCCGCAGCCCGTCTCCCAGCAGGTTGAAGGCGATGACCGTGAGCGCGATGGCCACGCCGGGAAAGGTGGCGATCCACCAGGCGTTCACCAGAGACTCCCGTCCTTCCGAGATCATGTTCCCCCAGCTCGGTGTCGGCGGCTGGATTCCCAGGCCGAGGAACGAGAGCGAGGACTCGACCAGGATCAGGTTGCCGATCAGCAGGACCGTTTGGATCAGCACCGGCGTGAAGGCGTTGGGCAGGAGGTGGCGCCAGAGGATTGACAGGGGGTGCTGCCCCGCGGCCCGTGCAGCGAGGACGAACTCGCGGTGGCGCAGGCCGAGGATCTCGGCCCGGGCAATGCGGCTCATCGCCGTCCAGCTCAGACCGCCCAGGATTCCGATCACTGCCGCAGTCCCGGGCTCGAGGAGCGCCGACAGGGTGATGAGCAGGAACAGCACGGGGAAGGAGAGGAGGGCGTCGACACCGCGCATCAGGACGGAGTCCACCAGCCGTCCGCCGAGGGCGGCGAGCGATCCGACGGCGACCCCGAGGGTCAGAGAGATGACCACGGAGAGCACTCCCACGGCGAGGGAGATCCGCGCGCCGTAGAGCAGCCGGGAAAGGAAGTCGCGGCCGAACTTGTCGCTGCCCAGCAGGAAGACCCGGCGGTCGGCCACGCCGTCGGCCGTCAGGTTGAGCACCCGGGAAGCCGGGATTTCCTTAATCCTCCCCAGCCGCTCCAGGCGGAGCCCTTCCGGGGTGCGCTCCAC
>DASQEB010000288.1:0-11869 GCA_035633875.1 Thermoanaerobaculia bacterium | reverse complement strand
AAATGTCGCCCCCTTCGGGGGCTGATTCGCGGAAATCGGGTTTGTCTGCCGGGAGAGACCGGGAGAGGGTATCTGAAATAGCTCGCGCCGCTCAGACATATCGAAGCAGCCAGTCCTGACAGGACGGTAACGAGGATGGTAACGGGGACCGGTTACACTAGCCCTGCGATGAAGGCGCACGCGCAAGCCCACGGCCAGGATCTGGACGGCGTCCGCTCGGAGCTGCGGCGGTTGGGGTATCTCGACCACGGCTTCGAACGATTCCTGCTCCAGGACGCCCTGCGCCCGCGCCAGCCGGTGCGGACGCTCCTGGGGCTCACGGGCAAGATGTGCGTGCTCGCCGGGCTGGTGCTCGCTTTCGCCCTGGCCCTGGCCCTCGCCTTAGTGAACGGGAACCTGACGGCGAGCCCGCTCGATCTCGTCGCTCTCTTCGTCCATCTCTTTCCGCCGCTCGCCCTGGCCACGGGGGTGGGTTTCCTGATCCTCGGGAGCCTGGTCCTGCTGGTGATCCGCCTCTACCACGTGCGGCGCATCGAGACGCTCTCGCTCGCGGTGGCGGTGGGCGCGGGGGCGGGCGTGCTGGCGCTGGCCCTCCGGCTGGGGCGGGATCTGCTGGCGGAGGGCCAGGTCTCCCAGATGGCCCTTCTGGGGCTCACGGCGCCGGTCATGGTCTACGTCCTGGTGAAGCTCGTCTACCACGGTCTGCTCACCCTGGCGATCTGGTTCACGGACTCGGCCCCGCGGGGACGGCTGTTCTCCCGGCGCTGGGTCGGCTTCGCGATCCTGGCGGCCACGGTCCTGCTGATGCTGCCGGCCGTGGTCTCGGTTTCCCGCGATCCTCCGGCCGTACCCGCGACCCTCCCCACGGCGCAAGGGGAGCCGGTCCTCCTGATCGGGATCGACGGCGTGCTCCCCGAGGAGATCGACTACCTGCTGGCCCGCGGGGATCTGCCGGTCCTGGCACGCCTCGCCCGGGAGGGGCGGACGCTCTCCTACGACCGGGCTCCCGAGCCGCCCGCCTCGTTCTGGACGGAGGTCGCGACCGGCGTGCCGGGTCCGGACCACGGGGTGGTGGCCCTCGACAGCTTCCTCCCCGCGGGCGTGCGGACGCCTCTGGCCCGCACGGGACCGCTGCGGCTGTGGTGGAGCGGGGTGGCGGTGCCGCTGGGGCTCGCCGAGGTCCGGCCGGTGCTCGCCAACCGGCGCCGGGCGTTCACGGTCTGGGAGCTCGCCTCGCGCGGCGGAGCGCCATCTCTCGCGGTGAACTGGTGGGCCACCTATCCGGCCGAGCCCATCCCCGGCCTGGTGGTGGCCCACGGGGCCTATCACCTCCTCCTGGAAGGTGCCAAGGAGGTGGTGGCGCCTGCGGCGGCGCAGCCGGAGCTGACGGATCTGGCCCGGGCCGTCGAGGCGGGAGCGGCGGCCTCCGGGGCCGAACGGGCCCTCCTCGCCGCGGCGCTCCCGCCGGGGGAGGGGGCCTCGGTGCTGGAGCGGGCCCTCCGGCCGGACCAGTTCTACCGCGAGGTCTTCGCCCGTGGCCTCGCCCGCGGCCCCCAGGCCGCCGCCCTCTACTTGCCGGGGCTGGACATCGCGGCGACCGGATGGAACGGGGGGAGCATCGCCCTGGCGGACCTCGTGCGGGCGGAGCTCCTGGAGACGGACCGCCTGCTGGCCGGGACGCTGGGTGGCACCGGCACGGTCGCTGTGGTGCTGGACCCCGGCCGTCGGCGGCAAGGGGGGGAGGGACGGATCCTCCTCTGGCGCCGGTCCGGCTGCGGACGGGCGGTAGGCCGTCCGGGTCTCGCGGAGGCGCCTCCCGAAACCGTGGCTTCGGGGCTGTTGCGCGCCCTGGGCCTTCCCCAGAGCGGAGAGCTCCCGCCTCCGTCCCGGGCGTGCCGGTGGGCGCCGGCCCCGGCGGCCGTGGCAACCTACGGCGAGCCGCGCCGGAGCCAGCCCCCGGGGCGGGAGGGGAGCGAATATCTGAAGAACCTTCGCTCGCTGGGCTACTTGTGAAGGGGAAATGCCTCCCGCCGATCCGATGTTGCTATCCTGAGGCCCCTGATGGCGGCGAAGTGCACCTTTGGAGGTAGATAGGAGATCTTTATGAACACGCGGATCGCACCAGCGCTGGCCGCTCTGCTCGCGGCGGTCTGCTTGGAGGCTTCCGGATCGCCCATGCAAGCACCCACCGAAACCGTTGCAGAGAAGCGGATCACCTACCCCGAATCGGCCCGAGTCCATCACGTCGACGTCTATCACGGCGTCAAGGTGAGCGATCCGTACCGGTGGCTCGAGGACCTGGACTCGGAAGAGACCCGGGCCTGGGTGACCGAGCAGAACAAGGTGACGATGGCCTTCCTGGACGCCATCCCGGAGCGGGACGCGATCCGCGAGCGGCTCAAGGACCTGTGGAATTACGAGCGGTACGGCGTGCCCTTCAAGCAGGGCGGGCGGTATTTCTACACCCGCAACGACGGCCTCCAGAACCAGGCCGTCTTGTATTGGCTGGACCGTCTGGACGCCGAGCCCCGGGTCGTCATCGATCCCAACACCCTGTCGGAGGACGGCACGGTCGCCCTGGCCGGCACCAGCATCAGCGAGGACGGCAAGCTCCTCGCCTACAGTCTTTCCTCCGGCGGCTCGGACTGGCAGGAGTGGAAGGTGCGGGAGATCGAGACCGGCCGCGACCTGACGGACCGCCTCCAGTGGGTGAAGTTCTCCGGTGCGGCCTGGACCCACGACAACAAGGGCTTCTTCTACAGCCGCTACGCCGAGCCCCGGGAGGGCGGCCGCCTGGAGGACACGAACTTCTACCAGAAGCTCTACTACCACCGGCTGGGCACACCGCAGTCCGAGGACGAGCTGATCTACCACCGGCCCGACCAGAAGGAGATGGGGTTCGGCGCGGCGGTCACCGAGGACGGCCGCTACCTGGTGATCCATGCCTGGAAGGGCACGGAGACCAACAACGGCATCTTCTACAAGGATCTCCAGACGCCCGGCTCCAAGGTCGTGGAGCTGCTCAAGGACTTCGATGCCTCGTACATTTTCCTCGGCAACGACGGACCGGTCTTCTGGTTCCGGACCGATCTCGCCGCGCCCCGCGGCCGGCTGGTCGCGATCGACACCAGGAATCCCGGCCGGGAGAGCTGGAAGGAAATCATTCCCGAGGCCAGGGAGACCCTGCAGGGGGTCGCCTGCCTGAACGACACCTTCGTGGCCGAGTACCTGAAGGACGCCCACGCGCAGATCCGGATGTTCAGCCTGGAGGGCAGGTTCCTCCGCGAGCTGGAGCTTCCGGGTCTCGGCTCGGTCGTCGGTTTCTCCGGCAAGCGGGAGGACAAGGAGACCTTCTACGGCTTCACGAGCTTCACCTCGCCCGGCACGATCTTCCGCTACGACTTGACGACGGGGAAGAGCACGGTCTTCCGGGATCCCCGGATCAAGGGCTTCGACCCCTCGCTCTACGAGACGAAGCAGGTCTTCTTCACGAGCCGGGACGGCACCCGGGTGCCGATGTTCGTCACCCACAGGAAGGGGCTCAAGCTCGATGGCAGCAACCCGGTGTATCTCTACGGCTACGGCGGGTTCAACGTGTCCCTGACGCCGTCGTTCTCCCTCCCGCAGCTCGTCTGGATGGAGCGGGGCGGCGTCTACGCCGTGGCCAACCTCCGCGGCGGGGGCGAGTACGGAGAGGACTGGCACCTGGCGGGCAGCAAGCTCAAGAAGCAGAACGTCTTCGACGACTTCATCGCGGCCTCCGAGTGGCTGATCGCGAACGGCTACACCTCGAAGGGCCGGCTTGCGATCGCCGGGCACAGCAACGGCGGCCTGCTGACCGCCGCCTCCATGGTCCAGAGGCCCGACCTCTTCGGCGCGGTGGTGGTCGGCGTGGGCGTGCTCGACATGCTGCGCTTCCACAAGTTCACCATCGGCTGGGGCTGGGTGTCCGACTACGGCTCGCCGGACGATCCCGAGGAGTTCAAGGCGCTCTACGCCTACTCCCCGTACCACAACCTGAAGCCCGGCACGGCGTACCCGGCGACCCTGATTACCACGGCCGACCACGACGACCGGGTGGTGCCGGCCCACAGCTTCAAATTCGCGGCGGCCCTCCAGGCGGCCAACCGTGGCCCCAACCCGACGTTGATCCGCATCGAGACCCGCGCCGGCCACGGCGGCGGCAAGCCGACCAGCAAGAAGATCGAGGAGGCCGCCGACGAGCTGGGCTTCCTGTTCAGGGTCCTCGGGGAGGACGGCAGGGGCGCGGAGGTGCAGAAGGCGTCGCCGTGAGGCTGAGGTTCGGGGCTGGGAACCGGGAATTGGCGGCTCTGCGGATTGTTCTCCTTTTCGTGGCGCTGGCCCTCGCGATCCCCGTTTCCGCGCAGAAACCCTCCCGGGAGGCTGAGCTCGCTGAGCTGCGAGCCGAGATCTCCCGGCTGTCCGGGCGCCTGGAGGCTGTGAAGCGGACGCGGACGGGCCTCCAGGGGGAGGTGGCGGCGGCGGACCTGGAGCTCCAGCTTCAGGGGGCGCGCCTCGCCGAGGCCGTGGCGGCCCGCGATCTGGCGGCCCGGCGGGTGGAAGAGGGAGAGCGGGAGGTCGGACGCCTCCAGGCTTCCCTGGAGACGGCCCGGCGCGACCTCCGGCGGCGCCTCGGTGGTCTCTACCGCCTCGGCCGGCAGGGGTACGTCCGGCTCTTTCTGTCCCTGAAGCCCGACGAGCGGTTTCTCCCCTCGGTCCGGCTGATGCGCTACCTGGCCCGGCGGGACCGGATGGCCGTGGACCGCTTCCAGCAGGCCCGGCAGCGGCTCGCGACGGAGAGTGAGCGGCTGGTCGCGCAAAGGGAGGAGGCCGAGCGGTGGATCCGTCAGGAGGAGGAGCGCCGCCGCGGGCTCCTCGCCCTGCGGGAGCGCAAGGCCGTCCTCCTCGCCCGGATCGAGGGGGAGCAGCGGGCCCTTGCTGCCCGCTCCCGGGAGCTGGAGGCCAGGGAGCGCAAGCTCTCGAGCTTTCTCGACCTCCTCTACGGCCGCAACACCGGGTCCCTCGCGGGCACGCCCATGCCGGAGTTCCGCGGCGTGCTCGACTGGCCGGTGGCGGGGCGGGTGACGGAGAAGTTCGGCTTCCGCCTCGACCCGCGCTACAAGACCCGCGTTCCGCAGAACGGGATCGACCTCGCCACGTCTCCGGGGGACGAGGTGAAGGTGGTCTTCCCCGGCAAGGTGGTCTTCGCGGCTCCCTTCCAGGGGTACGGTCCCACCGTCATCGTGCAGCACCCGGGCCGCTGTTTCTCGCTCTACGCGGGACTCGCCGGCCTCAGGGCGGGCCCGGAAGCTATGGTATCGTTGGGAGACGCGGTCGGGCTGGCCTCGGACAAGCTCTATTTCGAGATCCGCGTCGAAAATCGACCCGAGGACCCTTTGACCTGGTTACGGTGAAAGTCATCATGAGCCGCAGTCGCATTGCTTTCTTCCTCGTCTCCGCCCTCCTGGTCTTCCCCATGCTGGCCGGCACCCTCCTGCGGGCCGCCGACAAGCAGCAGACCCCCGAGGACGACTCCTTCTACAAGTACCTCGCCGTGTTCAGCGAGGCCCTGGGCCTGGTCCGGCAGGCGTATGTCGACGACCCGGACATGGACCTGCTGATGTCCGGGGCTCTCGACGGGACCACGGACGCCCTCGATCCGTTCTCGATCTATGTGCCGGCCGAGCACGTCGCCGGGTACATGGAGGCCCGTGCCGTCGGACGCCGCCACAGCGGCCTGACGCTCCTCAAGGAGCGGGGCATCGCCTACGTGGTGGCGGTGGAGAAGGGGAGCCCGGCTTCCGAGGCCGGGGTCAAGGCGGGCGACATCGTGTCGGAGATGGACGGCCGTTCGACGCGCCTGATGCCCCTCTGGGAGATCCAGGAGATCCTGGCGAAGAAGGCGGGCACGAAGGTCTCGATGGAGCTCATCCGCCTGGGCGAGCCGGTCCAGGCCTCCTTCACCCTCAAGCCTTTCGATCCGCCGGCGCCGAGCGTGGAGGAGGTGGAGGGCGGGGTGATGATGCTGCGCATCCCGACCTTCGACGACAAGACCGCCGAGGGTGTCCGCGAGGCTTTGCGCAAGGGGGCCCAGCGTGCCGCGGGCAAGCTCCTGATCGATCTGCGGGGGGTTTCCTCGGGTGAGCCCGACGTGGCCTTCGACACCGCCGAGCTGTTCACCTCCGGAGACCTGGGGTCGCTCAAGCGCCGCGCCGAGGAGCTCGAGACGTACAAGGCGGCGGGGGAGCCGGTGTGGAAGGGCAAGCTGGTGGTCCTGGTCGACCGCGGCACCCTGGGGGCTTCCGAGGTCTTCGCCACGGTGCTCCGGCAGAAGGAGAAGGCGGAGCTGGTCGGCGAGCGGACGTTCGGGTACGCCGGCCGCCAGAACACGGCCCAACTGTCCACCGGCGGCCGTCTGCTCTACACCGACGCCTTCTACACCGGTCCGGACCGGCAGCCGATCAACGACGGCCTGAGGCCGGACCTGCTGGTGGACGAGCGCAGCCGCAACTATCTCGAGAAGGACGTTCCCATCAGCGACCTGATCCTGAAGCGGGGCATCGGTCGCCTCCTGGGTCAGACGGAGACCACGTCCGAGGCCAAGGCAGCCTGATCCCACGAGTGGCGGGGCCCGTCCGGTCCCGCCGCGCCCCCTCTCCGACATAGAAATCCCGCATGGCCCGCCGCGGTTCCCGATCCAGAGGTCCCAGGCTCGGAGGCGCCGGTCTCTTCCTGTTCGGTCTCCTCGCCGGGGCAGGCATCCTCTATCTCTTCCTGAGCGGCTCCCCCCGGCCGCCGGAGACCCCCGAGCAGGAGGGAGCGTTGCCGGCTCCCACGAGGGCGGCCGCCCAGGAGACCGGGCGACCGCCCGCCCGCCCGGCCCCCTCGGATCACGTCGAGCCGGCGGATCCCACGGCCGCGCCGGTCCGGATGGCCGCGGAGACCGGGCCACCCACTCCGGTCCGCGGCATTCGCGTGGCCCTGGTCATCGACGACCTCGGCCGCAGCGTCGGGGATTTGGACCGCCTGGAGGAGCTCGACGTCCCCGTCACCTACGCCGTGCTTCCGTTCGAGGAGCAGACACCCGAGGTGGTGGCGGAGCTCCGGCGCCGGGGCGAGGAGATGCTCCTCCATCTCCCGATGGAGCCGAAGAACGGGGAGGATCCCGGACCGGGAGCGCTCCACCGGGGGATGAGCGAAGAGGAATTGCTGGAGAAGACCGAGGCGGCTCTCCAGGCGGTGCCCGGAGCGGTGGGGGTCAACAATCACATGGGCTCGGGGCTCTCGACCGAAGAGGGGCCGATGTCCACGCTCATGCGGATCCTCGCCGGGCGCGGCCTTTTCTTCCTCGACTCCCGCACGAGCGCCGAGAGCGTCGCCTACAAGACGGCCGTCCGCTTTGGCCTCCCCGCGGCCGAGCGCCAGGTCTTCCTCGACGGAGACCCGAGCCCGGAGGCGATCCGGGCCCAGTTCCTCCGGCTCCTCAACCTTGCGCGCGACCGCGGCGCCGCCATTGCCATCGGCCATCCCTACCCCGAGACGCTCGATACCCTGGCGGAGGAGGTCCCCAAGGCCAAGGCGCTGGGATATGAGTTCGTGCCGGTGAGCTACCTGCTGGATCGACCGGGGGAGATCGAGTAGGGCCCTACTCTACTCGCTCCGCAGCACCTCGATCGGCCTCCTCTCCAAGGCCCTGACGCTGGCGGCCAGACCGGCGAAGACGGTGAGGAGGACGCTGGCCACGACGGCGGCGGCGATGGAGGCCGGGTCGAGCTTCCAGGGGATCTCGAAGCCCCGGGTGAGGACCCCCCAGGCGAGGACCGTGCCGCCGGCCGCGCCGATGACGCCGGCCACGAGGCCGATCAGGGCGTACTCCACCGCGAAGGTCGCCGCCACCCCGCGCCGGGTCATCCCGAGCGTCTTGAGCAGGGCCACCTCCCGGCCGCGGCGGACCGACCCGGCGCTGATCGCCCCGGCCAGGATGGCGATGCCGGCGACCACCGTGAAGCCCCCCAGGAAGCGGATGCCGAGGCTGATCCGGCCGAGCACGGTGAGGATTTTCTCCAGGATCTCCCGGATGCGCAGGACCGTGATGTTGGGGTACTCCGCCGCGACCGCGTCCTGGAACCGCTGTTCGGCGCCCCGGGGCAGGCGCGCCGCCGCCAGCCTCTGCTGCGGCGCGTTGTCCAGGACGCCGGGTTCGACAACCAGGAAGAAGTTGATGCCGAAGGTCTGCCAGTCGACCGTCCGCAGGCTCGTGACCACGAGATCGACGGGCACTCCCTGGATGTCGAAGCGGAGGGTCGAGCCGATCCCCACGCCGATGTCCCGGGCGTACTCCTCCTCGACGCTCACCTCGGCGCGGTCCGGATCGCTCCAGAGGGAGCCCTCGATCACCACGTTGTCGGCGGGGAGCTTCTCCATATAGGTGAGCCGCTGCTCTCGGGTGAGGGCCCAGCGCCGTCCGCCGTGCTGGCCGGATTGCTGGACCAGCTCTTCGGAGGTGACGCCGTCGATCTCCACAAGGCGGGCCATGACGACCGGGACCGACCGGATGTCCTCGGCCTGACCGGTACGCAGCAGGGCCTCGACCCCGGGCCACTGGCTCGGCTGGATGTCGACGAGGAAGGCGCTGGGCGCGTCCTCGGGGAATTCCGCGGCGAGCTGGCCGGAGAGGCGCCTCTCGACGAGGGACATGGCCAGGACCACCAGGACCCCGAGCCCGAGGGCGACGATCGCGCCGCCCGTGGCGGCGCCCGGGCGGGCGAGGGCTGCGAGGCCGTGCCGCAGCCAGGGGCGGGCGGATTCGCGCGGCAGCCGGCGGACCCCCCGGGAGACCAGGAGCGCCGCGCCAGCGAGCGCCGCCGTGACCAGCGCCACGCCGACGGTGAACCGCGCGCCCAGATCCCACGAGTTCGCCTGGAGGCTGGCCATGATCCAGATGCCCAGGGCCAGCGCCAGCAGCGTCGAGGCGGCGACCCAGCGGTGGCGGGGGAGCGGCTCGGCGTCCCGGCGGAGCACCCGGGCGGGCGGCACGCGGAGCACGGCCGAGAGCGGCGGCAGGCTGAAGAGCAGGGCCACGCCGACGCCCAGGACGAGCCCTCGCAGCAACGCCCCCGGCTGCCAGGGCTGGATCAGCTCCCGGGGGATCAGATCGGGGAACAGCGAAGGGAGGGCGAGCTGGACCGCGGCCCCGGCAACGAGGCCCACCAGGCTTCCCGCAAGGCCGAGGAGGGCGGTCTGCCCCAGGTAGAGGGGGAAGATCTCCCGCGGGCGCAGGCCCAGGCACTTGAGCACGGCGATGGCGTCCAGCCGTCCGGCGAGCCAGGAGCGGACGCTCTGGGCAACACCGATGCCGCCGACGAACAGCGAAAGGAGCGCCACCAGTCCCAGGAACCGCTCGACCCGCTCGATGTTGCGGCGCAGCGCGGGTTGCGCCTGCCGCCACGTCTCCACCCGGAAGGGCTCGGTGTCGCGCAGGGCGCTTTCGAGCGCCTCGGCCGCCTGCTGCAGCTCACCTTCCGAGGTCGTCTCCGGGAGCTTGAGGAGGGCCCGGTATTCGATGCGGCTGCCGCGGTCGTCCAGCGGCGTGCGCTCGAACCCCTCTCCGGAGAGGAAGACCCGGGGCCCGAGGGTGAGCGAGACGCTGACCCGGTCGGGCTCCGAGAGCACCACGCCTGCGATGCGGAACGGCTCGCCACCGATCCGGAGGGTCTCCCCCACCCGCAGCCGGAGGCGCGCCAGGAGCTCCGAGGCCACGACCGCCGTGCGCGGCGTGAGCAGCTCGTGGAGCGGGCGCCGGGGCTGGAGTTCGAGCGTGCCGTAGAACGGGAAGACCCCGTCGACGACCTTCAGCTCCACGAGCTGGCTCGGTCCGGGCCGGCCATCCCGGGCGGGGGCCGAGGCCACGGTCACCGTCTCCCGGACGTCCGTGCGCTGGACCTCGTCCAGAGAGGCGACGGCGCGGTCGAGCTCGGGCGGGAGCGGACGGTTGCCCCGCACCGCCAGGTCGGCCCCGAGGAGGGGCCGGGCCTCACGGCGGACGCCCTGGTCCAGGCTGTCCGAGAGCCCGGCCACGGCCACCACCGCGGCAACGCCCACCGCAAGGCAGGCGATGAAGAAGACGAGCCGGCCCCGCGAGCCGCGGGACTCCCGGAGGAGGGACCGGAAATAGAGCGAGGGGCTCAACGGTGCGCTCCGGCCGGTGCGAGCGCCGGCCGCTCTTCCCGCTCGACCCTGCCGTCGCGCAGGTGGATGAGCCGGTCGGCGAGGGCCGCCACCGCGGGATCGTGGGTGACGAGGACGAGGGTGGTCCCCTCCCGCTGGCGCAGCTCGGTCAGGATCTCGAGGATCCGGCGGCCGGTGGCGCCGTCCAGGTTGCCGGTGGGCTCGTCGGCGAGGAGGATCGGCGGCCGGGCGGCGAAGGCCCGGGCCAGGGCGACCCGCTGCTGCTCTCCCCCGGAAAGCTGGGTCGGGTAGTGGTGGCCGCGGTCGGCGAGCCCCACCGCGGCGAGGAGCTCATCCGCCCGGGCGACCGGGCTCGGCAGGCCCCGGAGCTCGATCGGGAGGAGGACGTTCTCCCGGGCGGTGAGGTTGCCCAGAAGCTGGAAGCTCTGGAAGACGAAGCCGATCTTCTCTCTGCGCAGCAGGGCGAGGCCGTCCTCGGAGAGGGCGTGGATCGGCGCGCCGTCGATCAACACCTCGCCCGAGGTAGGGCGGTCGAGGCCGGCCATCAGGGCAAGGAGGGTCGACTTCCCGCTCCCCGAGGGGCCCAGCACGGCGACGAACTCGCCGGGGCCGATGTGGAGGTCGACGTCGTCGAGGATGGTCAGCTCGCGGTCGCCGGAAGGAAGCCGGCGGGTCAGCCGGCGCAGCTCGATGCGGGGCTCGTTCATCGGAATAAGCAGAGGTGGTTGGGGTTTTTTCTATTCCATGACGTGGCGCAAGATCCCAACTGTAGCCCTGACGATGCTTATTCCCGCGGCTTGGGCCTGCGCGCCGCAGGTTTCCGAGGACACTCCCGTCGAGCGGCGCACCGTACCGGCCCGCATGGTCGAGCCCATCGCCCCGGCCCCGAAGCCGGAGGCCCAACAGCGGGTGGCGGCCGAGCCCCTGGTGGTCTTCCTGGGCGACAGCCTCACGGCCGGCCTGGGGCTCGCCGAAAACCAGGCCTATCCAGCCCTGGTGGAGAAAGAGCTCGAGAAGGACGGGACGCCGGTGCGCGTCTTGAACGCCGGCGTGAGCGGGGACACCACCGCCGGCGGCCTCGCCCGCCTCGACTGGCTCCTGAGCCAGAAGCCGGACGTGATGGTGGTGGGCCTCGGCGCCAACGACGGCCTCCGGGCCCTGCCCGTGGAGCAGACGGAGAAGAACCTCCGGGAGATCGTCCGCCGCGCGAAGGCTGCCGGGGCGGAGATCCTCCTCCTGGGTATGATGATCCCGCCCAACTACGGGCCCGAGTACACCACGCAGTTCGCGGAGATGTACCCGCGGATCGCAGACGATTTGGACGTCCCCCTGGTCCCCTTCCTCCTGGAAGGGGTCGGAGGCGTCCGCGAGCTCAACTTGCCGGACGGCATCCATCCCAACGCCGAGGGGCAGAAGATCCTGGCGGAGAACGTGCTGCCGCATCTGGCGACGCTTCTCAAAGCTCCAGCGGAGGTGGCGGCGGGACAGTAGGGGGATCTATCTCTCCCGCTTCGCTTCCTCCCACAGAGCATCCATCTCCTCCAGCGTGGCCTCGGCCGCGGTCCTGCCTTGGGCGGCGAGACCCTCCTCGATCCTGGCGAAGCGCTGGCGGAATTTGAGGTTGGTCCCGGCGAGGGCGGCTTCGGGGTCGACCTCGACC
>DASQEB010000287.1:0-2687 GCA_035633875.1 Thermoanaerobaculia bacterium | reverse complement strand
AACATGGACTTCGGCGCTGCCGACCAGGTCTTCGGCGAGCTCACCGCGCGCTATCCCGATCACCCCGTGGGACCGTTCCTCCAGGCCCTCATCCCCTGGTGGTCCATCCAGCTCGAGCCGGACGACACGTCGCAGGACGAGGCCTTCACCCAGGCGCTCGACGAGGTGATCGAGGTCTGCGACCGCCGGCTGAAGGCCAACCCCGGGGACGTCGACGCGATGTTCTTCAAGTCCGGCGCCCACGCCTTCCGGGGCCGCCTTCACGCCGACCGCAGCCGCTGGCTCAAGGCGGCGCGGGACGGTCAGCAGGCGCTGAGCTTCCTGAAGAAGGTCCGGGAGCTGGAGCCGGACAACGACGATCTCTACTTCGGCATCGGCCTCTTCGACTACCTGGCGGAGACCGCCCCGAAGCGCTATCGCGTGTTGCGTCCCTTCAAGGCCTTCTTCCCCAAGGGGGACCGGGACCGCGGCCTCCGGGAGCTGGAGCGGGCCAGGACCAAGGGTCAGTTCGTCCCCACCGAGGTGACCTACGCCCTCCTCCAGATTCAGTACGTCTTTGAGGAGGACTATCCGGCGAGCCTGGGGTACGCCCTGTGGCTGCGCCAGCGCCATCCGGACAACTCCCTCTTCCACCTCTACGAGGGGCGGATCTACGAGCAGCTCGGCCAGCTTGGGGCCGCCCGGCGGGTCCTCAACGAGGTCCTGGGCCGCCACGCGATCGGCCAGAGCGGCTACACCGATGCGATCGCGGAGCGGGCGCTGTACCTCCTCACCCGGACGGAGATGCGCCTCGGCCACTACGACGCGGCTTTAGCCCACATCGAGCGGCTGGAGCGGCTCAACTTCAGCCGGCGCAACCTCGACAGCGAGTACCGGGGTCTCTCGAAGCTCCGCCGGGGCATGGTCCACGACATCAAGGGCGAGCGCCCCCAGGCGGTCCGCTGCTACAAGGAGGTCCTGGCGATGAAGGACTTCGACAACGACAGCGCCCGCGACCGCGCCAAGGAGTTCCTCAAGCGGCCGTATGGGTCGAAGGCGAAGGCCGCCGCCGGAACAGGTAGATCACCAGCCCCACTCCGATCGCGATCACCCCGGCAATGAGATTTTTCGCCTCGGCGCTGGCCGCGAAGACCACGCAGAGAAGGGCGGCGGCGATCGGAATCACGGGCCCGCCGGGCAGCCGCACCGCCCCTTGACGGCCGAGCTTGCGCCGCAGGACGGGGACGGCCAGGGCGGTGCCGAAGTAGGTGGCGAGGCGCGCGACCGCCGAGAGGGTGGCGAGGGCCTCGAAGGAGCCTGCCAAGGCGAGGGGAAGGGCGATCGCCGTCTGGAGCACGACGGCGATGGCCGGGGTGCGGTAGCGGGGGTGGATGAAGGTCAGGAACCGGGGCCCGAAGCCGTCTTTGGCGAGGGCCCAGAGATACCGCGGTCCGGAGAGGACCGTGTTGCTGTTCGTGCCCAGGATGGAGATGGCGCCGCCCAGAATCATTAGGTGGCCTCCCCAGCCGCCGAGGAACCTCTGCGCGGCGTCGGCGAGGGGGGTTTTCGACTCGGTAACACCCGGAAGCGTTCCGAGGGCCACCAACTGGACGCCCGTATAGATCAGCGTCACGAGCCCGATCTGGACGATGAGCGCGAAGGGGATGTCCCGCCGCGGATTCTTGAACTCGCCGGCAGGCGCAGCCGTGTTCTCGAAGCCGGCGTAGGCGAAAAGGAGGAGGAGAACCGCTCCCCCAAGACTCCCATCCGGCTTCGGCTCGACGGATGCCGCAAGGTCCCAGGACAAGACAAAGATTCCCACGCCGATGAACAAGAGGAGCGGCAGCGTTTTCGTCACGGCAAGAAAAACCGCCGTTCTGACACCCGACTTCACGCCCACCACGTTGATCGCGGTCAGGACCAGGAGGGGGATGGCGATCGAGAAGGCTCGTCCCGCGCCCTCGTTGGCCTGGGGCCATTCGTAGCCCAAGTTCTGGGCGAACCCCACCGAGAGAGACGCCACGGATGCCACCCGGGCGAGCCAGGTCATCCACCCCACCTCGAAGCCGATGAACTCTCCGAACGCCTCGCGGGTGTAGAGATAGGCGCTGCCGGGACGGTCGAAGTGGGTCGCCGCCTCCGCGAAGCAGAGCACCAGCAGCAGCACGGCGAATCCCGCCACCACCACCGCGCCCACGCTGGCGAACCCCAGAATGGCCGCCGCCGCGGCCGGCAGCAGGTAGACGCCGCTGCCGATGACGTCGTTGACCGAGAAGGCCACGATCTCCCAGCGGGAGACGGCCCGGCGCATGGCGAGGCCCTGGGGGTCGGTCGTGGGAGGAGCGGACACGGGTTCGTTCACCATTATTCAGCCCTCGATCCTTCAGACCTCGATGCGCGCCCCCGCCGTCTCCGGCAGGGTCCAGACCCAGGCTCCCGCCAGCGCGGCGAAGCCGGCGGCGAGGGAGATCCCCCCCGCGAGGCCCCAGCGTCCGGCGACGGCGGCGATGACCAGCGGCGCCACGAACTGCACGCCCCGGGTGAAGTTCATGATGACCGACATGGCCGCTCCCCGAACCCGCGTGGGGAACAGCTCCGAGAAGTAGGGGCCGTAGCAGGACCACGTCCCCGTCCCCACGCCCGCCACGAACATGCAGGCGAGCCCCACGGCCGGCCGCGTGGTGAAGACGTCCCAGAACAGCGTCACC
>DASQEB010000286.1:0-11693 GCA_035633875.1 Thermoanaerobaculia bacterium | reverse complement strand
CCGGCGTGGCAGAGGATCACCCCCTTGCTGATCAGGGCCCGCCCCCGGCGGTGAGCCTCCCGGATCTCGGCGTAGATGTCGATCACCACATCCAGCAGCTCGGAGGCAGCCTCGAACCGGCCCTGATCGCTCAGCAGGGAGGCCCGGAAGTCCAGGATTCGGGCCTCCTCCAGCGGGTCGCCGGAGCCGCTCTCGGCGAGCCGCTCCGCCCGGGCCAGCGCCTCCTCCGCACCGCCGAGATCGAAGGCGATCCGGCGGGCGTTGCCGAGGTGGGCCCAGGCGCGGGCCCGGAGGTCCTGGATCGCCGAGGCGCCGTAGTGCCCGGGGTCGAGGCGGTCGGCCACCGCGAGGCCCAGCTCGGCGAGCCCAATGGCGGCGGCCGGGCTCTGGAAGCCCTCCTCGAAGCTCTTCTCAAGGAGCAGCTCGCAGACGGCGAAGGTCTGGAAGCGCCGCCGGGTGCGGGCCAGCCGCGCTCCCTCCGGAGCGGGCCGGGCGGTGAGCTCGGCGACCAGGGCCGGGGCGACGTTCCGCTCCCGGGCCACCTCGCCCGTCCGCCGCCCGAAGTCGGCGGAGATCCGGCGCCACATCCTTTCGTCGTCCACCATCTCTGCCGGGACCTCGATCCCGGGCAGGAGGGCCGCGTCCAGAGCGGGCCGGAGAAGGTCGTCCACCTCCTCCTGGCAGACGGCGCAGCCCGCCCGGAGATGGTCTTCGATCCAGCGTTCCTCCGAGATCGGCGCCGCACCGCGCGAGAACCGCTCCAGCGCGTTCCGATCAGGGTGTTTCTCGAGCATGGTGTCCTCCGCGGATCGCCCGGAGCCCTGGTCCTGCCGGCCTCCGGTCCGCTCGTCGAGGGCTGGAGACTTCCCCTCTACCACATAGTTGCTGCTCGGGCACGAAAAGTGACACCGGCGTGGAGAACGCCGGTGTCGGAGGGGATGCCAGGCGGCTAGGAGCCGCCGTTGGGGTCCATCGTGCCCCGCACGAAGTCGAAGACGCGAAGGAGGAGGGAGACGAAAGAGCCGGGCTCGGCCCGCTCGGCCGGCCGGGAGGGGCCATCGTGGCCGGGGCGGCCGAACCGGCCCAGGGCAGCCGCCGGAGGTGCGGAGATCGCGAACAGGATCCAGACGACGAGC
The DNA here is from genome assembly GCA_035633875.1 of Thermoanaerobaculia bacterium. Taxonomy (GTDB): domain Bacteria; phylum Acidobacteriota; class Thermoanaerobaculia; order Multivoradales; family UBA5704; genus DATARR01. The sequence goes on along the minus strand of DASQEB010000286.1, from coordinate 10,557 downwards.
AGGGCGGACGCGATGGAGCGAAGCGTTCTGGTCATGGGATCTTTCCCCTTCAGGCAGGTCGGCCCGCGGCCCACGCCGGCCGCTCGCGCCTGCCCCTTTATCTCTCAAGGTGCGGTCCGGATATTTTGCGAGAAGTCCCTTAAAAAAGCAGATTCGTCCCCCTCGCTCGTGTAGCTCTTGCAACTGAAGCGGTGCCCGCAGCACGAAACTTCACCCGCCTCCTCCGCTCTCCGCGTGGCGGTCGCCGGTGCTTTCCGTTGCCCGGAGCGGCTCCTTTCCCGGAAAAGGGACACGGGGGTCATGGTCTGCATCTTGCACACAGCGGGAATTGCCACGAGAGGGTGTCTCCTAGTGTTGCTGAAGAGTTTCTGGATCGCCGGTTTCGAATGCTCCTGTCACTGCCGCCAAGACGGCAGGCGGCTCGATCTGATCGCCGCCACCGGTCATGACCGGTTCGCGGCGGCCGACTACGCCCGCGCCCGGGACGTCGGGATGACGACCGTGCGGGACGGCGTCCGCTGGCATCTCATCGAGCGCAGCCCGAGCCGCTACGACTTCTCGTCGCTCCTCCCCAGGGTGCGGGCAGCGCGGAAGGCGGGGGTGCAGGTGATCTGGGACCTCTGCCACTACGGGTGGCCCGAGCACCTCGACATCTTCCGTCCCGCTTTCGTGGAGAGGTTTGCCGACTACGCCCGGGCCGTGGCCCGGCTGATCGCGGACGAGACCGACGAGCCGCCCGTCTGGACCCCGATCAACGAAATCTCGTTCTGGTCCTGGGCGGGGGGGGATATGGCCCTCTTGAACCCCTGCGCCAGCGGCCGGGGGTTCGAGCTCAAGACGCAGCTCGTGCGGGCGTGCCTGGCGGCGATCGACGCCCTCTGGGAGGTCGACCCCCGGGCTCGCGTGCTGCACGCCGACCCGGCGGTCCACATCGTGCCCGATCCGGAGCGCCCGCAGGATCGCGCCGAGTCCGAGGGCTATCAGCTCGCCCAGTACCAGGCCTGGGACATGATCGCCGGCCAGCTCTGGCCCCAGCTCGGCGGAGACGAGCGGTACCTGGACCTCGTCGGCGTCAACTACTACCCCTACAACCAATGGGTCTACAAGGGCCCCACGATCCACCGGGACGACCCGCGCTACCGGCCGTTCCGGGAGATCCTCCGGGAGATCCACGAGCGCTACGGCCGGCCCCTGGTGATCGCCGAGACGGGGGCCCTGGACGACCTCCGGCCCGGCTGGTTGACCTACGTGGGCGAGGAGGTCCGGGCGGCCCGCCGGTCCGGAATCCCGGTCCTCGGCCTCTGCCTGTACCCGATCCTCGACTATCCCGGCTGGGACGACGAACGCCCGAGCCGGTGCGGCCTCTGGGGCTACCCCGACGCGTCTGGAGGGAGAGAGATCCACTTGCCGCTCGCCCTGGAGCTGAAACGCCAGCAGGAGCTGTTCCGGCGCGAGCCTGACGTCCATGAATCCGACCACGATGCTCCGGGTCGCCCGAGGACCCGGAAGGAGGAGATCGAGCATGCCGCGTTCTGAAGCGGTCCCGGCCGGAGCCCCCGGCGCACAGGCGAAGCCGGACCTGGTCTGTCTGTCGCACCTGCGCTGGGATTTCGTCTACCAGAGGCCACAACACCTCATGAGTCGTTTCGCCCGCGACCGGCGGGTCTTCTTCGTGGAGGAGCCGTTGCCCGGCGACGGGCCTCCCCGCCTGGAGGTGAGCGATCGGCCCGGAGGGGTTCGTGTCGCGGTGCCCCACCTGCCGCACGGCACGGGGCCGGAGGAGGCCGAGGCGGTCCAGGCCCGCCTTCTCCGGGAGATGCTCGACGAGCACGGCATCGCCGATTACATCCTCTGGTATTACACGCCCATGGCCGTGGCCTTCACCGACGGCCTCGAGCCGGCGGCGGTGGTCTACGACTCCATGGACGAGCTGTCGCTCTTCCGCGGGGCTCCACCCCAGCTCCTGGAGCGTGAGACCCGGCTCCTGGAGCGGGCCGACCTCGTCTTCACCGGCGGCCAGAGCCTCTACGAGGCCAAGCGCGACCGTCACCCCTCCGTCCACGCCTTCCCGAGCAGCATCGAGGCCGAGCACTTCGCCCAGGCGAGGAACGGCATTCCCCACCCGGACGACCAGCGGTCTCTGCCCCGCCCCCGGCTGGGCTACTTCGGAGTGATCGACGAACGGATCGACCTCGACCTGATCGCCGCCCTGGCCGAAGCCCGCCCCCGCTGGCAGATCGTCCTCGTCGGCCCCGTGGTCAAGATCGACCCGGCGATCCTGCCGCGCCGCGACAATCTTCATTACCTGGGGATGAAGCCCTACGCCGAGCTGCCCAGCTACCTCGCCGGCTGGGACGTGGCCCTGATGCCCTTCGCCCGCAACGAGGCCACCCGCTTCATCAGCCCCACCAAGACCCCGGAGTACCTGGCCGGCGGCCGGCCCGTGGTCTCGACCTCCATCCGGGACGTGGTGCGCCCCTACGGCGAGATGGGTCTGGTGGAGATCGCCGACGAGCCCGACGCCTTCGCGGCCGCCGTGGAGCGGGCCTTCGAGCGGCTCTGCCCCGACGGGCCCCACCGCAACCAATGGCTGGCCCGGGTGGATGACTTCCTCGCCCGCGGCTCCTGGAGCCGCACCTGGCAGCAGATGTCCAGCTTGATCGACGCCGCCGTCGCACGAAGGCGGAACGTCTCTCCCCCTCTTTGAAATTTTGCAGGTCCCCCAGCAGGGCACGACGCGGATGACCGCTCCGAGCTTCTCGGGATTGGATCACTCGAAAGGAGCAGGCTTCGATGTTCGACTACATGATCGTTGGTGCGGGTTTCGCCGGGAGCGTCCTGGCAGAGCGGCTGGCGCGGGGCGCCGGCAAGAAGGTCCTCCTGGTGGACCGGCGGCCCCACATCGGCGGCAACGCCTATGACTGCTATGACGACGCCGGCATTCTCATCCACCGGTACGGTCCCCATATCTTTCACACCAACTCCCGGGAGGTCTTCGAGTACCTCTCCGGGTTCACCAAGTGGCGCAGTTACGAGCACCGGGTGCGGGCCAGCGTCGACGGCCAGCTCGTGCCCATCCCCATCAACCTGGACACGATCAACCAGCTCTACGGCCTGAAGCTCACCAGCATGGAGGTGGAGAAGTTCTTCGCGTCGGTCGCCGAAAAGCGGGAGCAGATCCGCACCTCCGAGGACGTCGTCGTCGCGCGGGTGGGGCGTGAGCTCTACGAGAAGTTCTTCCGCGGCTACACCCGCAAGCAGTGGGGGCTCGACCCCTCCCAGCTCGACGCCATGGTCACCGCCCGGGTGCCGGTGCGTACCAACCGGGACGACCGCTACTTCTCCGACACCTACCAGGCCATGCCCCTCCGGGGCTACACGCGGATGTTCGAAAACATGCTGGACCACCCGAATATCAAGATCCTGCTCAACACCGACTACCGGGAGGTCGCCGGGGACATCCCCTACCAGAAGATGATCTATACGGGGCCGGTGGACGAGTACTTCGACTACCGCTTCGGCAAGCTCCCGTACCGCTCCCTCAAGTTCGAGCACGAGACGGTGAACCAGGAGCAGGTGCAGCCCGTGGCCGTCGTCAACTACCCCAACGAGCACCTCTACACCCGGGTCACCGAGTTCAAACACCTGACGGGGCAGGAGCACCTCAAGAGCAGCGTGGTCTACGAGTACCCCCAGTCCGAGGGGGACCCGTACTACCCCGTACCCCGGCCGGAGAACGCCGAGCTTTACAAGAAGTACGAGGCGCTGGCCGAAGAGACGCCGGACGTGACGTTCGTGGGCAGGCTCGCGACCTACAAGTACTACAACATGGACCAGGTCGTGGCCCAGGCCCTCTCGGTCTACGCCCGCATCATGGGCCAGAAGCGGGCCGAGGCCACCCGCGCCGTCCTCACTCCGCCCCGCCCCACCGAAGTCAAGGCGCGCCGCCCGCGCCCGGCCGCGGTCGAGGAGGTCGCAGCGGCCCGAGGGAGGAAGGGAGCCTGAAACCTCACCTCCTCTCCCTCCTCCCTTCCCCCCCGGGAGAGGGGGGACGCCTGGAGGGGAGGTGAGGGCCTCCGATCGCCCAGGGTTTCCATCCTGGGCTGACCGGATGTCGCCCTGGGGGCGTGCGAAATGCAGAACACCTGGCACGGCGTCAACCTGGAATGAGAGGGCCACCCCTGCAGATCAAGATGACGTTGACAGAGCAAGGCCACCGCTGGGCTGGATGATCGCTCCTCTGGAGCGACGTTTGGATAGCCCAGGGTGGAAACCCTGGGCCCTCTCGGCCCTGGGGCCCTCTCGGCCCTGGGCCCTCTCGGCCCTGGGGCCCTGGGACCCTGAAAAGGCGATGGGGACCGGTTGTCCGGTCCCCATGCAGATTGGTACGCGGCCTTCCGACCGCGCAAAGGAAGGTTGGTACCGCGGGGCGAGACTTCCGCCGTGGGGCTCGCAGACCGGCGGCGGACGCTCGCCAGTGGATCCCCGGAAGGAGTCGGCCGCCTACCGCGCGGCGTCGGGAGGGATTATAGGGGAATGAACATGTTTATGGAAGAGTAGTTTTGTATACCTCTTCGGGCCCTTCTCTCCTCCCTCCCTCGCGGCAGGCCCCCGCCCGCCTCGCCCAACCCCTCTCCTGCCGGAGAGCTTTCCCCTCGGGCCAGGGTCCCTCCCTCTGATACATTGCCGCCCATGCGAGAGCGCTCCGCGGCCTGGCTGCAACGCCTGCGAGACTGGACCCGCTCGCTGGACTTCACCCTCGCCCGCCGGTTCGGCCTCGCCACCCGCGAGGACCGCCTTTTCTACTTCCTCATCGCCTCCGTGGGCGTGGTCGCCGGGCTCGGGGGCGTGGCCGTCCATGGCCTGATCGAGGTCCTCCAGGCCCTGCTGTGGCAGTCGCCCGAGGGGCTCGCCGACGCGGCGCGGAAGCTCCCCCCGTGGCTCGTCGTGGCCATTCCCGCTTTTGGCGGGCTGCTCGTCGGGATCATCGCCTGGATCGTCAAGCAGCCGGTGGGCGGGGGCGGGATGTCCGCTCTCATCGAGGCGGTGGCCATGTCCGGCGGGAAGATCCCTCCCAGGCCGGTGCTCGCCAACGCCCTGGCCGCCGTGGCCACCGTGGGCAGCGGCGGCTCGCTGGGGCGCGAGGGCCCCATGATCCGGCTCGGCGCCATGATCGCCTCCTGGAGCGGCTCCCGCCTCGGGCTGCCTCCCCATCGCCTCAAGGTGCTCATCGGCTGCGGTGCCGCGGCCGGTCTCGCCGCGGCCTACAACATCCCGATCGGCGGCGCGCTCTTCGCCATGGAGGTGATCCTGGGCAACTTCGCCCTGGACATCTTCGGCCCCATCGTCGTCTCCTCGGTCATCTCCACTTTGATCTCCCGGACCCTTGCGGGCAACACCCCGCTCTACGCGGCGCCCGGCTACGCGCTGGTCTCCGTCTGGGAGATCCTCCTCTACGCCGGGCTCGGTGTGGTGGGGGCTCTGGCGTCCGTGGCGTTCGTCCTGGGGGTGCAGACCGGGCGCAAAACCTTCGCGGGTCTGCGCTTCCTGCCCGACCCGGTCAAGCCCGTCCTGGGCATGGCTCTCCTGGGGGTTTTGGCCCTCTGGGTGCCGCACGTCCTCGGCGGCGGGCACGACACCATCAACACCGCCCTCGCCGGCGAGCTCAGGCTCCCCCCCCGGATGTCCGCGCTCCACGAGGAGCTCACCATCCTGCTGCTCCTGGGGCTCGCCCTGGCCAAGCTCGTCGCCACCGCCCTCACCACCGGGAGCGGCGGCGCGGGAGGGCTCTTCACCCCGTCCCTCTTCTTCGGTGCCCTGGTGGGAGGGGCCTATGGGATCGGAGTTCACGCCCTCTGGCCCGAGATCGCCTCCCCCTACGGCGCCTATGCCGCGGTGGGCATGGCCGCCATCATGGCCGGGACGGGCCACGCTCCGATCAGCGCCATCCTCATCCTCTTCGAGTTCACCGGCAACTACGAGCTCATCCTGCCGCTGATGGTCTCCTCCATCACTGCGAGCCTGCTCGCCCGCCGCCTCCGGCGTGCCTCCATCTACACCGAGGCCCTGTACAGCAAGGGCATCGAGATTCCCTGGCGGATGGAGGAGGCCGTCCTCGCCGGGCTCGAAGCCGACGACCTCTCGCGGCCCGACGCCCAGATCCTCCGGCCGGGGGACACGTACAGCGACGTCGTGGAGAAGTTCTTCAACAGCCGGCGCCAGCGCCTCTTCGTGGTGAGCGCAGACGGCCGGCTGCTGGGCGCGATCTCGCTCCACGACATCAAGCACGCCCTGGACAACCCCGAGAACCTCACCGCCGTGGTGGCCCACGACCTCATGGTCCCGGTCGACCAGGTCATCCGTCAGGCCGACCGTCTCCACCGGGCCGTCGAGGTCTTCGCCCACAGCGACTTCGAAAGGTTGCCGGTGGTGGGGGAGGGGGACAGGTTCCTCGGCGTCCTGGCCAAGCGCGACCTCCTCGCCGTCTACGCCCAGGAGGTCCTGGGCCGGCCGGCCCTCCTCGCCACCTTCGTCTCCAGCCAGGACCCGCAGACCAACCGCCAGTACGTGGAGATCCCCCCCGACTTCTCCCTCCGCCTCGTGCCCCTGCCGGAGGAGCTCGAAGGCAAGACCCTGGCCGAGGCGCGCCTGCCCCAGACCATCGGCGCCCGGGTCATCGAGATCCGCCGCCAGGTCCGCGGGAACGAGGAGCAGGTCATCCCCGCGGGAGACACCCTCCTCCACAAGGGCGATCTCCTCCTCCTCCTCGGTCCCACCGTCCAGTTGAACGCCCTCCTCGAGCGCGGCACGGCGGCCGGCGACGAGGCCTTGGCCGCCCACCAGCAGCAGATGGGGTGAGGAACGGAATGCCGGACGACTGGAGGAAGCCCTCCACCCCCGGGGAGCGCCGCCTCGTCGCGGCCCTGCCCGTGCCCGCCGGCCTGTGCGAGACCTGCGAGCACCTGCGGATCCTCGCCTCCCGCCGGAGCGTGTTCGTCCGCTGCGGCCTCGCCGAGACCGACCCGCGCTTTCCACGGTATCCCCCGCTGCCGGTGGTGGCGTGCCCGGGGTACCGGGAGGGTGCGTCCGGGGATTCTTAGAAGAGAGCCCAGAGACCGGATGCAAAACGAAAGGGACCCCGGAATCGGGGTCCCTTCCGCAGGCGCGAGAAAGCGACCGGACTAGTAGAGGTCGTTGATGCCGTTGTCGTCGTCGGCCTCGGTCGAAGCCGGGCCGTTGTTGCAGGCGCTGACCGACGGGAACATCGTGGCGCCGCCGACGCTGGTGTGGCCCAGGCCGAGCAGGTGGCCGACCTCGTGCACATGGATGGCCTCGGTGTAGAACTCGCTCGAGCAAGACTCACCCAGGGAGGCCCAGGCATGAGCCCGGTTGGTCACGATGTCCGCGTCATAGATTTCCCAGGTGCCGTTGCTGCGCTGCCGGTAGAAGCCGGTGAAGGTGGCCGCGAGGCAGCCGCCCGAGCACTGGCCCGTCGGGTCCGTGAAGTTGAGCATCGGGATGCCGTCGCCCAGGCGGAAGCCCGAGATCGAGGCCACCGTGGCGGTGACCACCGTGCCGGAGCCGGCGCCGTTCCAGGCCGCCGTCGAGACGATCGCGTTGCGGGTGCGGGTGCGCCCCAGGTCGCCGTCCGTGATGCTCGAGTTGCCGCGGCTGTCCACGCGCACGTTGGGATCGAAGCTCCAGGTCCGCCGCGGCGAGAGCAGGACGTAGGCAGAGAGGCTGCCGGCCGCCAGGCAGCCGATAACGGTCAGAGCGGTCAGGGAAACGATCTTCTTCATGATCTTTAGCTCCTCTCCGGTCCTTTAGTTCGCGAGAATGCGGCCGGCGCGGCGCGCCTCTCCGCGGATGGTTTCCTTCAGCACGTCGAGACGGATGGTCTTCTCAACCGGCGCCGGACGGCCGTCCGCGCCCACCAGACCCGCCGCGTCCTCGTAGGTCGGCACCGCATACTCGACACCGGCCTTGTCGCGGACGATCTGGTACTGGCCCTGCCGGTAGCCGGTCACACGGCTGTAACCGTCCCGCTCGGGCTCCAGATAGAGAAGCACCCGCTCACCCGCCTTGAAAACCGGGAAGCCGTGGGCCTCGATGTAGAAGCCGTCGACCTCACCGCCGGCGGTCCGCACCACCGCCACGGACGGAGCATTGCCGAAGACCACGTCTTCGACCTTGACGAGCGCCTCGGTCACGATGATCGTTCCCGTGGGCTCCCAGAAGGAGTTGACCTGCACCACTTCCCCTTGAATCACGGCCGCCGAGTCCCTGACCAGATCCTTCTGGTTCATCTTGATGAACGTGGAGGCCATTGCCGGCATCGCTGCCAGCGCCAACAAGAGAACGAGCGATACCAAACGCTTCATGCAGATCTCCTTGTCCCCTGAGGACACGAAATAAATCGCCGACCATCGGCGACAGAACTGCCGCGATCTCGAAGGTCTCTCTGCTGGGGGGCTGAGAATCCGTGCTGCTGTTTCTTCCCCTCTATTCGTATTGGTACAGGAGGCTGCCGAAGTGTGACAGGGTTCATCATGAATTTTTCGCGTTTCCGGGCCCCCCGCCCGAGCCCTGCCCGGCCTTCTCTTCAACCCCCAGGAAAGAGAGATGCACCAGGCGGCCAGCCAGCGGTTCCCTCCGGGGTTTCAGCCGCTCCCCTCCAGGTTTCTGTCGCAACCTCGGGGTGGAAAGCGGCTCCCCCGGAGATTTCTGTTGCAACCCTCGGGAGGGGAACCTCCTGCCGAGGGCAGGAAGCCGTCGCCCTCCCGCTGGGAGCCTTCCCCCTGGCGGTACGAGCCTCTCCCCTCGGGAGGGGAGCCTTTGTCGAGAGATGGGAAGCCTTTCTCCCCGAACGGGGAGCCTCTCCGCCCGCGCAGCGCGAGGCTCCCCGCGCGCGGGGAGCGACCGTTGCGGGCCGGGGAGCCGTTCAACTCGCGAGGGTTGCGACAGGCATCGTGAGGGGAGAGCCTGCCCTCCCGGGGGTTGCGGCAGCCTGGGGGAGGGGTGCGACAGGATTTTGCGGGATTGCGGCACAAGCCTCGGAGATTGCGACAGACCAGCCGTGGGATGCGGCACGCCCCGGGCGGGCGGCGGCTCCTCCCCCCGCCCGCCAGGAATGCCGCTCTCCCCCGAAAAGTTGTGGTACCTTGGCCCTGTGGGTCGGTCTTTGCCGAGCCGGAAAGCAATGCCGAAGAGAACCCTCATCACCCTGCTCCTCCTCGCCGCCTTCAGCCTGGGCTTTGTGGCGGGTCCCCACCCGTGCAAGACACGGCATGGAGAAGAGCAGGAGACCAGGTCTCCCTCCTGTCACGAGGCGTCGGGCTCCTTGGAGGGTTCCGCCGTCCGCGCGAGCGTTCCGTCGCACGAGGACGGGCAGAGCTGCTGCGACGCCGTCTGCGGGCACGCCTGTCACATGTCGGCTGCCGCCGGGGTGAGGCCCACGCTCCTGGCCGTGGAGCTCGTCTCCCAGGTGGTCGTCCAGGGCTCCGGCCGGGTGCCTTCTCCCCTTGCCCATCCCATCGACCACGTCCCTCTAGCCTGATCCTTCCGGGCAAGGTCTGTCCGTTGCATTCCGTTCCGGTCGCGGCCGGCGGAAGCGCGCTCCATTTCACAACCTGAGCTTCGTCCAGGCCGGTGACGGGCTGGCCGAGGGGGAGAGTACGACGATGTCTGGAAACAAGAGGTTGCCGGCGGCTGTCTTTGCCGGCGGGCTCGTGGCCCTCGTCGCCCTGGTGGGCTGCGAGAGGGAGCCGAGCGTCGCCAGCAAGGGCGCGGCGGCGTTCCGCGAATCCCAGGAGAAGGGAGAGACGTTCGAAGCCACCGAGCACTCGCACGGACATGGCGCGATCACCCCGGGCGGTGGGCAGGAGGCCGGTGCGGGCGCCGCAGACCACGCGCACCACGAGGCGGCCACTCCCGGGCACGCTCATGCCCCGGCGGGGGCGTCCCACGACCACTCCGCGATGGGGCACGGGAGCGAGGCTCACGCCGCGGGGCATGCTTCCCGGCGAAGCGCCGCGCCGCAGAGCGGCGGCCACGGCGGCCATGCCGGGATGGACCATGGCCCGAGCCACGCCGCGCCCAGCGGACGCACCTCGGAAGGCCCGGCGGAGACCGGCGGGGCCACGGGGCATGACGAACATGCCGGACATTCCGCCCTGTCTCCGCAAGCCCCTCCCGCCGGAGGCCAGTCCTCCAGCGGCGGCCACGCCGGCCACTCGCCGGCCCGGGGGTCCACGGCGACGGAGACGGCCGTCGCGGCGCCGGAGGCGGTGACGCCGGGACAGCCGGCGGCGACCCTGCGGCCCGACGCGCTCGACGCTCCGGCCGCGACGTCGGTGCTCGATGCTCAGCGCTCGGCGGCAATGGCCGAAGAGATGAGAGGCGGGGGCGGCCACGGCGGTCATGGGACGGGCACCTACCGCCAGGTCGACGCCGGCCGCGGCCCCGGGGCCTACCAGGGGTCCGAGGAGCAGACCCCCGGCTCCGAGCCTCACCTTCACGGCCCGGCCTTGGCGCCCGCGGGGCCGGACGGCGGGCACT
>DASQEB010000285.1:0-1844 GCA_035633875.1 Thermoanaerobaculia bacterium | reverse complement strand
TGGGGGAGGCGGCCACGCGCCTGACCCGGGCCGTGGCCGGGGTGCTCCTGCCCTCGTTCCGGACCCACGGCGCCCTTCCGCCCGGGGAGGCCGTGCGGTTCGCCACGGCTTCCATCGAAGGTGCCCTCGAGGATCTTCTGGACCAGGAGCTTCCCCGAACGATCTCCGTCTCCGTGCCCGAGGGGTACGCCTTCTACGGTCTCTATCCCGAGACCTTCTTCTGCGCGGCCGAGGCCCTGCGGGAGAAGGGGGACGGGCCGCTCCGCGTGATCGGCATCCGCAGCATCGGCACGAGCCTCGCGGCGGCGGTGGCGGCGGTGGCCGGCGAGCGTGCGGCCGTGCTCAGCGTGCGGCCGGGGGGACACCCCTTCCAGCGCCGCATCGCCGTCGGCCACCGCCTCGGCCGCGAGCTGCTCGACGGGGGGAACGGAACCGGGCTCCGCTACGCCGTGGTGGACGAGGGGCCGGGTCTCTCCGGCAGCTCCTTCGGGTCGGTCGCCGACTGGCTGGAGGACCGCGGGGTCTCCCCCGACGTCATGACCTTCTTCCCGAGCCATGGCGGCGGTCTCGGTCCCTATGCCAGCGAGCGCCACCGGCAGCGCTGGGGAGTGGCGCGCCGGCACGTCGTGGAGTTCGAGAAGGTCTTCGCCTCGCCCGGGGGTCGCTGGCCCCTCTCTCAATGGGTCGAGGACCTGACCGGCCCGGCCGAGGAGCCGGCTGAGGACGTGAGCGCCGGGCGGTGGCGGGCTCGGCTCTTCCCCGACCGCGCCCAATGGCCCGCAGCGGACGTCCAGGGCGAGCGCCGGAAGTACCTCCTCGCCGCCCGGGGGAAGCGATGGCTTCTCAAGTTCGCCGGCCTCGGTCGCTACGGCCGGGAGAAGCTCGAGCTTGCGGAAGCCCTCCAGGGCGCCGGCCTCATCCCGCCCGTCGCCGGTCTCCGCCACGGCTTCCTCGCCGGACCCTGGCTGGACGGCGCCCGGCCGCTCCTCCTCGCCTCCGAGGTGGACCGCCTGGCCCTCCTGGAGACCCTGGCCCGCTACCTCGCCTTCCGCGCCGAGCGCTTCCCGGCCCCGGCGGACGCCCGCGGCGCCTCGCCGGTGAGCCTCTACGAGATGGCCTCCCACAACATCCAGCGGGGCCTGGGGCCGGGCTGGGCCGGAGAGGTCCGGGCCTGGTGGGAGAAGCTCCCGGACCTCGCCCGTCTGGAGCGGCCCGTCCTCTCGGACAACAAGATGCACGCCTGGGAGTGGCTGGTGACCCCCGAGGGCCGGATCCTCAAGGCCGACGCTTTGGATCACCACCGGGGCAACGACCTCGTCGGCCCCCAGGATCCGGCCTGGGACCTCGCGGCCGCCGCCGTCGAGCTCGACCTGGACGAGACCGAGCTCGCCCTCACTTGCGACGCGGTGGCCCGCCGCAGCCGCACCGCCTGCGCCGAGCCGGTCCAGCTCGGCTTCTACACCCTCGCCTACCTCGCCTTCCAGCTCGGCCGCTGCTCGCTCGCCGCCGAGGCCCTGGAGCACACCTCCCCGGCCGACGCGGCCGCCCTGCGCGGCGAGGTGGAGCGCTACGCCGCCCGGCTGCGGCGGACGCTGTCACGGCGGGTGGGGGCGGCGGCGTAGCAGGCAAGGACATCAAGGACGGCAAAGACCCAAAGGACAAGGGAAGTCCTTGTCGTCCTTGTCGTCTTTGTCGTCCCTCTTCTAGCCCAACTTCCACGCTTTGTGCTGTAAAGTATTGATAGATAAGGGGCGGTACCGGTTTTCCGTCACTATCTACGGTTTGGGCAGCCAGATCTTGACGGGCGCCATGACCTCGTGAGGGATGTCGAGGGTGTCGTAGAT
>DASQEB010000284.1:0-2048 GCA_035633875.1 Thermoanaerobaculia bacterium | reverse complement strand
GGGAGTGAGGACTCGCGGGCAGACGGCTGGGCTCTCGGAAAAACAAAACCTCCTCCGATCCGTAGAGAAAGGAAACGCCAGGAGGAGTCCGCCCGATGCAAAGAATTCGCCCCACCCTCCACCCGTCGACCGCCTGCCTCGTCCTCGCCTGCGTGTGGGGCGTTCTCATCCCCACAACGGCGCGCGGCCAGGCCGCGCCTGCGCAGCGCGTCAGGACCCCGGTGGAGGCGGTCACGGTCCGCCCCCACCCCTGCCGGATCGAGGGGCTCGACGAGGAGGTGAAGTGCGCCACCTACGAGGTCTGGGAGGACCGGGAGGGAAAGAAGGGGAGGAAGATCGGCCTCAACATCTTGATCCTCCCCGCCCTGGGGCCGAACCCCGCCCCGGACCCGATCTTCACCTTCGGCGGCGGCCCGGGCCAGGGCATCGCACAGGGCGCTGCCGGGCATGCCGAGCGGAAGGAGATCCGGCAGAAGCGGGACATCGTCTTCATCGACCAGCGCGGCACCGGCCGCTCGAACCCCCTGGAGTGCGACTTCTACGGCGATCCGGTGGACCTCCGCAAGGCTGCCGGCGACTCCTACCCGATCGACGCGGTCCGGGCGTGCAAGGAGAAGCTGGAGAAGGTGGCCGACCTCCGGTTCTACACGACGGCCCTGTCGGCCGACGACTTCAACGAGGTCCGGGAGTGGCTGGGGTACGGGAAGATCAACCTGGAAGGCGGCTCCTACGGCACGCGGATGGCCCAGGTCTACCTGCGCCGCCATCCCGGGACGGTGCGGAGCGTCGTTCTGACCGGCGTCCTCCCGGTGGACGTGTACCTGCCGATCACCCATGCCTGGGCCGGCCAGCGGGCCCTCGACCTGTTCCTGTCCGAGTGCAAGGCCGATGCGGCCTGCAACGCCGCCTTCCCCGACGTGCGCAAGGAGCTCGACGCCGTGCTCGCCCGGGTGGAGAAGGGGGTGACCGTCACCCTGACCGATCCCGAGACCGGCGGGAAGATGGACGTCCGGCCCAGCCGCGGGCTGGTGGCCGAGGGCATCCGCTACCTCTTCTATGGCCAGGGCGGGGGGAGCCTGCCGCTCCAGATCCATCAGGCCTACCGGGGGGACCTGGCGCCCCTCGTCCGCACGGCCATCCGGGAGCGGGTGGGGATCCACCAGATCCTCGCCATGGGCATGAATTTCTCCATCACCTGCGCCGAGGACCTGCCGTTCATCACCGAGGAGAGGACCCGGAAGCAGACCGCGGGCACGATTCTGGGCGACTACCGCGTCCGCCAGCAGAAGGCGGTCTGCGAGATCTGGCCCCGGGGCGAGGTGCCGGAGGACGTCCACGAGCCGGTCCGGTCGGACGTGCCGGTCCTCCTCATCTCCGGCGAGCGGGACTCGGTGACGCCCCCCGAGCTCGGCGAGCGGGTGGCGAGCCACCTGCCGAACAGCCTTCACGTCGTGATCCCCCGCGGCCACCACGGCGGCGCCGGCGAGTGCACGGAAGGCCTCGTCCGGGACTTCCTCGACCGCGCCTCGGTCGAGGGGCTCGATCCCTCGTGCGTCAAGGGCTACTACCCGCCGCCCACCTTCGCGCTGGTCAAGGAGATCAGCTACGACCCGGAACGGGTTCCGCCCGGCACGGTCTACCACTACACGAGGAGCAACGCGGACGGCACCGGCCGCCAGGACGTCTCCGTCTACGTGGCGGACGACCGGGTCGAGGTGTTCCGGCGGCCGCCTGGAGCCTGGAACGGCGATCTGGCGATCCTGACCATGGACTGGCCGAACGGCTCGGCCCGGCGGGTCGAGGTCTGGAGCGTGGAAGGCGGCGGGGACAGGCAGCTCGAGGCCGTCTTCGAGTCGCTCCCGGAGCAGAAGGCCCTGCGCGGCGAGCTCTTCTTCCTCGGCCGGCCGGCCGAGACGATCGAGGCTCCCGCGCCCCCCTGGCACCTCTGGGACCTCGACCTGGCGAGCCTCGCGGTCGCTCTGCCCCACCTGGAAGATCCCGCGGGGAGCTTCACGTTCGGCGTGGTCCGCCTCGACTTCACGCCGCAC
>DASQEB010000283.1:0-8308 GCA_035633875.1 Thermoanaerobaculia bacterium | reverse complement strand
AGGCCAGCAGGTGCTCGGGGCTGGAGACCGTCTGGCCAGAATAGGCGAGGCCCGCGAAATCGCCGGTGCGGGTGAGGGAGAGGGCGACCGAAGCCTCCTTGGAGCTGTTGGGGAGATCGACCGAGACCCGCTGCGCCAGTGCGGCGAGGCGGGCCGCATCGCAGGAGATCTCTGCGCCGGTGAGGAGGAAGGAAGGGGGAGGTGATCCCTCACCCTCCACACCCTCCGGGGAGGCGCTCCAGTCCGTCGACACCAATCCCGGGCATCTCCCGGTGAAGCTTGCCGTCAGCGTTCCCTGGGCCAGGGTGGGAGAGACGAACGAACCCTCGACGCGGGTCTTGAAAAAAGGGAAGTCGGCGACGAACGTATCCCCAACGATCCTGACACCGAAGCCGATGCTGTACTCGAAATCCCCGGTGCAGCTCTCCGCCTGCCACCGGCCGCGAAGCTCGAAGTCCGAAACCGAGCCCCCTTGGACGACGAACTCGATCCGTTCGCCTTGGCCGGTGAGGCCCGTCCAGCGACCCGGCAAGGGTTGCGTCAGGGCCGGAGCGCCGAGATCGGCGAACCCCAGCCATAGCAGGGCGATCAACCTGATCCGTATGGCCATAAGAGGCCTCCTTTCAACGAAGAGCTGCAAAGCTGATTGTACCTCTTCCAGCGGCTTGCTCCGGGAATCTGCTAGGCTCTCCCACCGGTTTCCAGAGTGGGCGAGACCTTCTCGCCATCCCCCTTCGAATTCAAGGGATTGCTGCCGGGCGGCGCGGCCGGCCCGGATTGCGAGCGGAATCATGAGCACGTTGAACGACCAGGTCTCCCGGCGGCGCACGTTCGCCATCATCTCCCACCCGGACGCGGGCAAGAC
This sequence comes from Thermoanaerobaculia bacterium, assembly GCA_035633875.1. Taxonomy (GTDB): domain Bacteria; phylum Acidobacteriota; class Thermoanaerobaculia; order Multivoradales; family UBA5704; genus DATARR01. The sequence continues at coordinate 7,443 of DASQEB010000283.1, read as the reverse complement.
GACCCTCACGGAGAAGCTGCTGCTGTTCGGCGGCGCCATCCAGCTCGCGGGCGCGGTCAAGGCCCGGGGCGAGGCGCGGCGGGCGCGGTCGGACTGGATGAAGGTCGAGCAGGAGCGCGGCATCTCGGTGACCGCGTCGGTGATGACCTTCGAGTACGGCGGCTGCACGTTCAACCTGCTGGACACCCCCGGCCACGAGGACTTCAGCGAGGACACCTACCGCACGCTCACCGCCGTGGACTCCGCCATCATGGTGATCGACGCGGCCAAGGGCATCGAAACGCAGACGCGCAAGCTCTTCGAGGTCTGCCGCCTGCGGGACGTCCCCATCATCACCTTCGTCAACAAGCTCGACCGCGAGGGGCGGGATCCGTTCGACCTGATGGGCGAGATCGAGCAGGACCTCCAGCTCCACGTGACCCCCGCCTCCTGGCCGATCGGCATGGGCCAGAGCTTCCTCGGCTGCTACGACCTGTTCCACGACCGGCTCCTTCTCCTCGACCGCTCGCGCCGCGACGTGGTGCGCGACGCCGAGGTCTGCCAGGGGCTGGACGACCCGCTGCTCGACGAGCGGCTGGGCGACGGGGCGGTCTCGAAGCTCCGCGAAGAGGTGGAGATGGCGCGGGGCCTCTGCCCTGCCTTCGAGCTCGACTCCTACCGCGAGGGGCACCTGACGCCGGTCTTCTTCGGCAGCGCGCTCAACAACTTCGGCGTCCGCGAGCTCCTCGAGGGGCTGGCCCAGATCGCACCGCCCCCCCGCCCGCAGCCGGCCGCCACCCGCGAGGTGGACCCCCACGAGGACAAGGTCACCGGATTCGTCTTCAAGATCCAGGCGAACATGGACCCCAAGCACCGGGACCGCGTGGCCTTCGTCCGGCTCTGCTCAGGCCGCTTCGAGCGGGGGATGAAGATGCTCCACGTCCGCTCGGGCAAGACGCTGGCGATCCATAACCCGGTCCTCTTCATGGCCCGGGAGCGCGAGCTGGCCGAGGAGGCTTGGGCCGGAGACATCCTCGGCATTCCCAACCACGGCAATCTGCGGATCGGCGACGCCCTGACCGAGGGGGAGGAGCTGCGCTTCACGGGCATCCCGAGCTTCGCGCCGGAGCTCCTGAAGCGGGTCAGGCCCGAGGACCCCATGCGGGCCAAGCACCTGGGCCGGGCCCTCCTCCAACTCGCCGAGGAGGGAGCGGCCCAGGTCTTTCGGCCGACCTTCGGCAACGAGTGGATCGTGGGCGTCGCCGGTGCCCTCCAGTTCGACGTGCTGGCCGACCGCATCCGCACGGAGTACAACATCCCCGTGCATTTCGAGGGGACGACCCTCTACACCGCCCGCTGGGTGGAAACCGACGACCACCAGCTCCTGAAGCGCTTCGCCAACGCCAACCACGCGGCCATGGCCGAGGACCACAACGGCTTGCCCGTGTTCCTCGCGCGAAACGCCTGGCATCTCAAGACGACGGGCGAGGAGTGGCCGGATCTGAAGTTCCTGAAGACCAAGGAGCAGGTGCAGTAGCGGGCGGCCCGAATTCGCCGCACCGCAGGAGGGGAATTCCAACCAGCAAGAGAGGGGCGCCCCCCTCACTGCGCCTGCCCCCCCCTCCAGCTTCTTCAAGTTCGCCAACGCCACCGGATCGTCCGGCCGCACCGCCAGAATCCTTCCCAGCAACGCCCGGGCCTCGTCGCGCTTGCCTTGGCCGATGAGCAGGACGGCCAAGTCGCTCATCGCGCCCAGATGGTTGGGCTGGATAGCGAGGGCCTGCCGCAGGTCGCGCTCCGATTCGGCCGTGCGGCCGAGGGCCAGGAGGGCGGCGGGGCCTCCTCGGCGCGCTGGAGCCTCAGGAGGAGGTAACCTTCCATGAAGCGCGGCCGCAGGTCGTCCGGAGAAAGGAGCAGTTCGTCCCGCACCCTCCGGAGTCCCTCCTCGGCCTGGCCGCTCACCGCGAGCTCCGCGGCCTGAACGAGGGCGCGCTCCACGGGGTCCACGGGAGCGGGGGGCGGGGGGCCGCTGGCCTGGGTCCTCGCCAGATCCAGCAGCCGGCGCAGGTCGCGCTCGAGCTCCGGCGGGTGGCTCTTCTCGAGCGGCTTCAACATGTCGAGAGTGCCCCAGGGATTGCCCTGCGCCAGGAGCAGGTCTCCCCAGAGGAGCCGGACCCACGGCTCGTTCTGCGGAAGGTCCGAGAGCAGGCGCTCCGCCTCGGCCAGCCGAGCCAGGCGGACGGCGCTGTAGGCCGCCACCATCCGCGCCTGGACGTCGTCGGGATGGGCCAGCGCCCAGGGCTTGAGCTGCTTGTAGGCGTCCAGCCATTTCCCCTGCACCGCCAGCTCCATCCCCAGGGCGCGCGCGCCGCCGTCCGACGCCGGCTGCTGTTGCGCCCCTGCGGTCAGCGCGAGCGCGAGCAGGACGGGGGCGAGAACGGGAGGGAGTCTCGTCACGGCTTGTCCGGGTGATGGTGCGGGTGAGGGTCCGGGAAGCGGTATCTGGTGGTGGCGGAGCCGTAGGCCGGGGCCACCCTGGGTGAGGGTTCCGGCAAGCCCCCTTCGTTCCTGGACACGAAAACCAACGCCAGCCCGGTCCGTAGAAGAGATCCGCGCTGGCTGAAGCTCGACCCATCGACCGATCTCAAAGGAGACATAAGAAATGTTCCGTCTCACGAAGAAAACCGCCCTCCTGCTTCTCGCGGGAGCTCTGGCCCTCCCCGCGGTCTCCCTGGCGCAGAACGCCGACGCGACCGCTCCCCAGGCGTCCCTCCTCGCCGGCGACACCGCCTTCCAGGCGTTCTCGAACGTCGAGCGCCGTGCCCTCACGGCCGACGTGGCCGAGTACACGTTCCAGGTCCGCGTGGGGTCCGGTCCCTACGACGTGATCGGCGTCCACCGCGTGGTCAAGGAGATCGCCCCCAACGTGCCCGCACGCACCCAAGAGGCCGTCTTCCTCGCCCACGGCGACATCTGGAACTTCCGTGCCGCCTTCCTGACGGCCGCCCAGTCGGACGCGCTGCCGGACGACCAGGCCCTCCCCGTCTTCCTCGCCGAGAACGGCGTCGACGTCTGGGGCATCGACTTCCGTTGGACGCTCGTCCCGCGGAGCGAGAGCGACTTCACCTTCATGGCTGACTGGGGAATCGAGCAGGACGCCCGGGACCTCGGCGTCGCCATCGGCGTCGCCCGCGTCACCCGGGCCCTCACCGGCAGCGGCTTCGGCAAGGTCACCCTCCTCGGCTGGAGCCGCGGCGGCCAGATCGGCTACGCCTACCTGAACGGCGAGACCCAGCTTCCCCCGGGCCTGCGTCAGGTCAAGGGCTACATCCCGGTGGACATCTATCTGAAGACCGACGTTGCTGAGCTCAAGACTCTCGCCTGCCTGCGCCAGCAGGGCGCCGAGGCCGAGATCGGCAAGAACAACTACGCGAGCGGAGTCGGCACGCTGGCCATCGACCTGGGCACCGCGGCGATCGCGGATCCGAACGGCCCGTCCCTCGCCCTGGCGGGCTTCACGAACCGGCAGGCCGGCCTGGTCGTGGGAGCGGCGACGTTCTTCCTGCTCCAGGGCACGGAGCCCGCGCCCGTCTATCACTTCACCGGCGGCACCTTCGAAGGGATCGTCCCCACTGGTCTCCTCTACTCGACCGAGCGGGCCCTCTTCGACTTCGAAGCGGCCGCCTCGCCCTACCAGCCCAACCGGGAGTTGGCCGATGCCGACGCGGCCGTCTGCGAAACGACCGACGTGCCGTTCGACGACCACCTCTCCGAGATCACCGTCCCCATCCTCTACGTGGGCGCGGGCGGCGGCTTCGGCGAGTTCGGCGTCTACACCACGACCCTCCTCGGCAGCACGGACGTGACGAGCCTCATCGTCGACCTCCTCCCGGACGAGGCGCGGATCGCCGACTACGGCCACGCCGACCTCTTCCTCGCCAACGACGCCGAGACGCGGGTCTGGCAGCCGATCCTCGACTGGGTCCGGGCGCACTGAAACCCTCACCCCCAACCCTCTCCCGGCCTCCCTTCAACCCCGGGAGAGGGTTCTTCTCGAGAGACCCTCTCCGGGCGGGGAAAAGAAACGGAAGCACCACCAGAGCAACAAGAGGCGGATAATCGAAATTGGGCGTGAAGGGGGACTCCCCGAGGAGGATCGCCCGGGCCGCCTCGTAGTAGTGCCGGAAGTCCCCCGCGGTCTGGAACAGGGTGGGCCAGACCGCCAGGCCGTTGCGGTAGAGGTGAAGCCCGAGGAAGAGGGCCCCCAGGAGGAGAGTCGCAGCCGGGGGAACACGCCTCGGCTCCGAACGGTTGATAGGAAGAGGAGTCAATGTCGTCGCCCGAAGAGTCTCCAGTATGCTACGGGAGGAGGAGGCGCCGGCGGCGAATCGGCGGATGAACGACATGCATCCCTTTGGCTTCGACCCCGACCACGACGAGGAATTCGCGGTCGAGGAGCGGAAAAAGACGAGGCGGCCCCGCAAGTGGAAGGTGCTGCTCCACAACGACGACTTCACGACCATGGAGTTCGTCGTCGAGATCCTGATCCGGTACTTTCACAGGCCCCCGGCCGAGGCGACCCACATCATGCTCCAGGTCCACCAGAAGGGAGTCGGGGTGGCGGGTGTCTACCCCAAGGAGGTGGCGGAGACCAAGGTCGTCGAGGTCACCGAGGAGGCCCGGGCGAACGGCATGCCGCTCAAGCTCACCACCGAGCCCGAAGAAGAGGACAAAGACGAGGAATGAGACTTTCCCAGGATTTGCAGATCTCCCTCACCGTCGCGGTCTCCGAGGCCTCGCGGCTGGGGCATGAATACACCGGCCTGGAGCACCTGCTCTATGCCCTGACCTTCGACGAGGAGACCTCGAAGGTCCTCCAGCACTCCGGAGCGGACGTCCAGCAGGTGCGGGACGATCTGACCGAGTACCTCGAAGAGGAGCTCGACCGGATGGAGGACGACGGCTCCGATCCGCGCCTGACCCTGGGCCTCCAGCGCGTGCTGGCCATGGCCGACGCCCGGGTGCGGAGCAGCGGCAAGAAGGAGATCGCCGGCTCGGACGTGCTGGTGGCCCTGTTCGACGAGAAGGACTCCTACGCCGTCCAGGTGCTCGAATCCCAGGACGTCTCCCGGCTGGACATCGTGAGCTACCTCGCCCACGGGGTCTCCAAGCAGCAGCCGCCCTACTTCGGCGGGGAGACCGGGGACTCCGCCATGCCCGCCGGCGAGGAGGACGAGGACGACGAGCCGGGCCGCCGGACCGGCGGCTCTCCCGCCGACGCCCTCAAGGCGTTCACCCAGGACCTGACCGACCTCGCCCGCCGCGGCGGGATCGATCCCCTGATCGGCCGCGACAAGGAGATCCAGCGCACCCTTCACATCCTCCAGCGGCGGCGCAAGAACAACCCCATCTACGTGGGCGACCCCGGCGTGGGCAAGACCGCCCTGGTCGAAGGACTGGCCTACCGGATCATCCGCGGCGAGGTCCCCGAGCCGTTCAGGGAGACCCGCGTCTTCCGGCTCGATCTGGGGTCCTTGATCGCCGGCACGCGCTACCGGGGCGACTTCGAGATCCGCCTCAAGGCCGTCCTTGCCGCCTTGGCCGAGCTCGACCGGCCCATCCTCTTCGTGGACGAGATCCACACCATCGTCGGCGCGGGCGCGGCCGGCCGCGGCACCATGGACGCCTCGAACCTCTTGAAGCCCGCCCTTCAGACCGGGACGCTGCGCTGTATCGGCGCCACCACCTGGGAGGAGTTCCGCCAGACCTTCCGGAGCGACCAGGCTTTGGCCCTCCGCTTCCAGAAGGTGGAGGTCAACGAGCCCACGATCGAGGAGACGGTCAAGATCTTCCTCGGCCTCAAGGACCGCTACGAAAAGCACCACGGGGTGACCTACACCGAGGAGGGGGTCCAGACCGCCGCGACCCTCGCGGACCGCTATCTGCGCGACCGCCGGCTCCCGGACAAGGCCATCGACCTGCTCGACGAGGCCGGTGCCGCCGTGGCCCTGCGTGGCGGGGCCGAGGTCGGCACCCAGGACCTGGAAGAGGTCGTGGCGATCATGGCCCAGATCCCGGCCCGCCGCGTCCAGGGTGACGATCGCGAGCAGCTCCGCCGCCTCGAAACCGAGCTCAAGGCCCAGGTCTTCGGGCAGGAGGAGGCCATCGAGCGCCTCGTCTCCGCCATCAAGGTGGCCCGGGCGGGCCTGCGCGAGCCGCAAAAGCCCGTGGGCTGCTTCCTCCTGACCGGCCCCACCGGCGTGGGCAAGACGGAGGTCGCCAAGCAGCTTGCCGAAGTGCTGGGCATCTCGTTCCTGCGCTTCGACATGAGCGAGTACATGGAGCGCCACACCGTCTCCCGCCTCGTGGGCGCCCCTCCGGGCTACGTGGGCTACGACCGCGGCGGCCTCCTGACCGAGGCCGTGGCCAAGAACCCCCACGCCGTCCTCCTCCTGGACGAGATCGAAAAGGCCCACGAGGACGTCTTCAACATCCTCCTCCAGGTGATGGACCACGGCACGCTGACCGACACCAACGGCAAGCAGACCGACTTCCGCCACGTCATCCTGCTAATGACCTCGAACGTCGGAGCCCGCGAGATGGCTCAGCGCGCCCTCGGCTTCGGAGACACGGAAGGAGGCGTCGTGGTCGTCCGCAACCCCAAGGAGACCGAAGCCGACCGCGCCGTCGAAAGGCTCTTCAGCCCCGAGTTCAGAAACCGTCTCGACGCCCGGCTGAAGTTCAACCCCCTGTCCCCTGAGGTCATGGGCCGGATCGTGGACAAGTTCGTCCGCCAACTCGGCAACCAGCTCGAAGAGAAGAAGGTCACTATCGAGCTCACCGACGCAGCCCGCACCCTCCTTGCTGAAAAAGGCTTCGACCCCGCCTTCGGAGCCCGTCCCCTCGGCCGCGTCCTCGAAGACGAGGTCAAGCGCCCGCTGACCGAAGAGCTCCTGTTCGGTCAATTGGAGAGCGGCGGCAAGGCCACTGTGGATGCGGAAGAGGGGAAGGTGGTGCTGCGGTACGAAGGCGCGGGGGAGGCGGTGGCCCCGGCGGCGTGAGGGATCTGGAGCCCCCCTGGAGCCGCCGGCGTCTACCGCCCGCCACAACAACGTGCCCCAGGGGTTCCAACAGGGTCTGCCGGGCTTCTCACAGCTCCTGAACATTCCGGCCGTCACGGTCGATCCGGTCAGCGGCCACCTGATCCTGGACCGGGAGGACAAGGGGAACCGGGCCTGAAAGGAAGAGTCCGGCGCGGGGGGGGCGCGCCCGCGCCGGACGAGAGGGTCCTAGAGCCAGACGGGCCGGCGCAGCCGGGGATGCGAGGAGAGGAGCTCCTTCATCCGCTCCAGCTTCTTGGAGGAGGCCGGCAGCCTCTTGAAGGCGCTCTCCACGGGCCGGTCGAGCGGGAGGGTGGGGAGGAACTGGGGAGCGCGCCGGGCCATCGTGGCGCGCTCGAACCCC
>DASQEB010000282.1:0-7528 GCA_035633875.1 Thermoanaerobaculia bacterium | reverse complement strand
CAGGTGAACCTGCTGGCGGGCATCGAGACCCTGAAGGCGTCCGGCGCCGAGCACCGGGCGGTCGAGCAGTGGTCGCACCTGTACGTGGACGTGCTCAACGCCTCGCTCGCCCGCGGCCGGCTCTCCGCCTTCGTGGATTCGACGCTCGCCGCCCTCGCCACGGCCTCACCCCTGGTGGTGCTCGTCTTCGGGGCCGTTCAGGTCCTCGAGGGGGACCTGACCCTGGGCACCATGCTCGCCCTGAACGCCCTGGCCGCCGGGTTCCTCACGCCGCTGTCCCAGCTCGTGTCCACGGCCTTCCAGCTCCAGCTCCTGGGGAGCTATCTCGACCGCATCGACGACGTGCTGGAGACCCCGCGGGAGCAGGACCCGTCCAAGGCCGCGCCCGCGCCCAAGCTGCGGGGCGGCGTGCGCCTGGACAACGTGAGCTTCCGCTATGGCCCTTTCGCACCGTTCGCGGTGCGGGAGGTCTCGGTGGAGATCCCGCCGAACCGCTTCGTGGCCATCGTAGGCCCCTCGGGAGCCGGCAAGTCCACCCTCGCGAGCCTCCTCGTGGGCCTGTACCAGCCCACGGAAGGCAAGATCTTCTTCGACGGCTCGGACCTGGGGGAGCTGGATCTGCGGTCCGTCCGCCGGCAGGTCGGGGTCGTGCCCCAGCATCCGTACCTGTTCGGCGCGAGCATCCGGGCCAACATCAGCCTCTCCGACCCGTCGCTGCCCCTCTCCCGGGTGGTAGAGGCGGCCGAGCGGGCCCACATCCACGAGGACATCCTGGCGATGCCCATGGGCTACGACACGATCCTCGCCGACGGCGGGGCGTCGCTCTCGGGCGGTCAGCGCCAGCGCCTGGCCCTGGCCCGCGCCCTGGTCCACCGGCCGGCGATCCTCCTCCTGGACGAGGCCACGAGCTCGCTCGATACCGTGACCGAGCGGAAGATCCAGAAGGAGCTGGAGGCGCTCAAGGCCACCCGCATCGTCATCGCCCACCGCCTGAGTACCATCCGCGAGGCCGACCTGATCCTGGTGATGGAGGAAGGGCGGATCGTGGAGCAGGGCCGCCACGAGGAGCTCCTCGCCCGCGGCGGCACCTACTCGCGCCTCGTCGCCGCCCAGATGGAGAAGGAGCGGCAGATGCGGGCGACGGAGGTGTAGGGGAAAGCCGTCCGGCGAGACCCCCGACCCCGCCCAGGGTTTCCACCCTGGGCTCACCAGACGTCGCTCCAGAGGAGCGATCCATCGCCCCCAAGACGACGTACGGTCAGCCCAGGGTGGAACCCTGGGCGATCGGCCGGGGTGAGGGCCCTACGGGCTCACCGGCACCGGCACCGTGACCGGTTTGCTGATGCTGTTCGTTCCCGCCGAGTTCGAGACCGTCAGGGTCACCATGTAGGTGCCGTCCGCGGCGTAGGTGTGCTGCGGGTTCTGCTGCGAGCTGGAGGAGCCGTTCCCGAACTGCCACTGATAGCTCGTGGGCTTGCCTCCCGTGGAGCGGTCCTCAAAGAAGACCGTACGGCTGCCCGTGCCCGGGATGTTGAAGATGAAATCCGCCACGGGTGCGCCGGTGTCCCCCTGGCAGGTCGTGTTGGACGGAGTGTAGGTGAGGGCCTTCGAGAGCGTGTCCGTGCAGCCGGTCGAGAGGTCGGTGATCTTGACGTCCACGGCCGTGTTCTTGAAGCGGGTGCCGTCTGTGCCGTCCTCGTTGTCGTCGCAGGGCTCGGTGTCGAACGCGCCGGTGAAGACCGGGACCGTCGCCGTGACCTGGCCGGAAGCCAGGGAAACGTCTTGGCTCACCACGCCGCCGAATTCCACCCGCAGGTTGGCCGCGGTGGAGGGGAAGGTCCCGGAGAGGGTCGTGGTGCCTCCGCTCTGCGGGAGCGTCGCCGGAGCGAGGCTGCGGAGCACGATCTGACCCGGGACGGTGTAGGTGAAGAGGATCGAGCTGTCCGCGGTCTGGCCGTTGTCCAGGGTCTTGACCGAGACCGTTCCGCTCGGGGCGCTGCATCCCGAGACGCCGACCGGCACCGTCCGGACCGTGATCCGCCGCGGCAGGACGTCCACCACCTCCTGGGCCACTCCGGCGAAGACCACCTGCATCGGCGCCCGGAATCCGCCGCCCTCCACCAGCACCGTCTCTCCGCCGTTGGCGCTGCCCGTCCGCGGGGTGACCGCGGAGATGAACAGCTCCTCCCCCTGGTAGCGATAGGCGGAGCTCGAGATCGTGGAGAAGCCCGTGCCCACGTTGCGGACCATCACGTCCACGAGCTGGTTGAGCAGGGACTGGCCAACCCCGGCGGCGGCCGGAGTCTCGATCTCGATCCGTGTCGCCGTGGTGGAGGTGACGCTCGCCTGCACGCCTTCGAAGCCTTCGCCGTCCGCGAAGCCGAAGAAGACCTGGACCGGCGGCACGAACCCGGTGCCGAGGATGGCGACCTCCTGGCCGCCGCGGTTCGGGCCCGAGGCGGGCACGACGGAGAAGACGACCGGCCGGTCGTCCTGCGACGGCGGCGGGTCGGTGGGTCCGTTGACGTAGGTGTAGCCCCCCGCGAGCATGTCGCTGGACGGCTGGGACTGGTTGAGCCCGTTGGTTACGCTGACGTCCACCGTGAGCGTCGTCCCCGAGTCCACCGGCGTGGGGGAGCGCGGGGTGACGGCTCTGATCTCCGTCTCGCTCCGCACCTCGACGTTGGTGGCCACGACCTTCCCGAAGGTCACGCGGACGGGATCGATGAACCCGGCGCCCGTGATGACCACCTGGGTTCCGCCCTCGGCGCTCCCCAGATTGGGCTCGACCGCGGTCAGGAAGAACGGCGCAATCCGGACCGGCAGGCTGAACTGCCGGGAGGCATCGTCCACCTGGACGAGAAAGTTGGCCGTGCCAGCCTCGTCGGGCGGGTAGAACTGGACCTGTTTCCTCCCGCCCGTGACGGTGAAGCTCAACCCCGTGACCGACCGCGTCGCGTCGAAGCTGCCGATATTCGTGGTGATCGCCCCCGAGGTGCCGTCCGCCACCGGCTGGCCGCCGCGGGTGACCGTGATGGTCAGCGTGGCCGGAGTGGTGGAGCCGGGCGGGATCTGGCTCGGGTTGGAGCTGACGTCGATGGTGAGGGCGTCCGTCCCCGGGCCGGTCGAGGGGGGCGTGTTGCCTGGCCGCTCCGGCTCGACCGGGTTCGTCGAGTCGCAGGAACAAATGAAGAGTCCGGCCAGCAGCAGCACCAGGAAACCCGGGCGGCGCATCCATCGACGGGTCAAAACATCCATCTCCATCCCTCTTTTCACGGCCCGCCGCGACGAGCGAGAAACATCTTCCCTTTCGGAGTCACGCGCGGCGCTGCCGCCTGCGGTGCTTTGCAACGAGATTGACTGGATTCTAGCGATCGCCCGGGGCGGGGGCAAGGGCGATGACACGAGAGCGCGCGTTGACGGGCCTTTCGAGGCAGCGTAGGATGGCGTAACTGTTACAAAGCCAGGGCATGCCGATCGTTGCTCCCGGTTGGCCGCTCCGAGGGAGGCGCTGTGATGTGGGATGGATCTGGATCCCGAGAATTCTGGCTGGCTTCGGTGCTCCGGCCGCCGGATGCGGATCACACCCGGGAGACGGTTGTCATTCTCCTGAAGCTGGGCGTCCTGGGGCTCATCGTGTATCTGCTGTTCTTTCCCGATGGGGTGAGGAGCTCCCGGCAGGTCGACTTCCCTCCGGGCGGGTCCGAGAGCCGTACGGCGATCTTCGCTCCGGTCCTCGTCATGGACGACGGCACGCGCGCCGAATGGGGATCGTGTGTGGTGACCGCCGAGGACAAGAACAATAAAAAGATCGAAGTTGCTCTCGGGTTCCTGCGGGGAGTCAGGGCCGGGATGCCGTGGACTCCTCTGGAGTGGGCTCTCGGCAGCACGACGCATGTCGGGATCGACGGCAGCGCATCGCTCCGGATCGAAGACGTGATCGCCTCGTCACCGGAAGCGGAGACGCGACCGATCATCGTCGTCGGGACTGCGTCCCACGAGAATTCCGCCAGCAATCCGGGCCGGGAGGAAGCGAGGGCAGGAAGCCGGGCGGATCACCTGGCGAACCTTTGCACGCAGCGGCACTCGGGCGCCGATCTGTACAGGCTGAATCTGGGATTCTTCCAGGAAACCCGGAACGACGTCTGCTTGCCGACGATGTCGTCGGGATCCTCGGGATCCGAGCGTCGCATTGTCATGATGGTCGTGACGCAGCAGGAGACCGGGGTCGATCTGACCTCGGGCGTCCGCAACGCTCTCCTCGAAGCCGCCGAGGTGCAGGCGTGCAACTTCGACGCCCGGAGTTACTCGAACTTCGACGAGAGCCGGTTCCGCCTGGGGCAAAGCTGCCCCTCCTGAAGGCCGCTCTCCTGGCCTTGTCGGCCGTCGTCCTCTCCGGTTGTGCGACAGGGCAGGTTTTGGATGCGGTATGCATGATTCCGATTTTTTTCAGATGGAAAACGGCGCCCTTGGCTTTTCAAGGAACGCCGTGATCAGTGACGCTTTGTGGTCCCGGACTCGTGCCGCTACGAGCACGAATCGTAGTAGTTGTCGGTGCAGGAGCTGCTCTCCGGCATCTCGATGCTGAACCCTTGGTTTCCGTTCAGGAGGTTGACGAGCACGGGCTGTCCGGATTCGAGGTCCTCGTCTTCGACGTCGCACTGTTTCTGGTCCCGATACCAGCAAGCACCGGTTGCGTCGATAAACCTGAGCGACCACTCGTCGGAGCCTCCTGACCCGACGTTGATGGTGAACGAGATGGAGGCTCCCTCCGCCAGTGAGGCCGTCGGATTGGGATTGGGAGCGTCCGCAAATCCTTCCCACTGATGAAGGATCGACAGATTGGTGATCGTGCCGCCTGTCTGGTTGGTGACCGTGCAGGTCATCGTTCCACTCCAACTCATGAGGTCTCTCCTCCGTGTCTTGAGAATTCGTCTCGGCTCTTGGAATTACCGCCCGGCGCCGGAAGCGCCGGGCGGTGGCCGGTGGACCGGAGTCAGGCGGCGGCGGACTGCGCGAGATCGAATTTCTTCCGGAAGTCGCGGCCGATCACCTCGATTCCCTTCGAGCCGACATGGGTCGCCCAGGTGTAGAGCGTGGTCGAGGGGACGACCGGCCCGATGCCGGCCCTTTTCGACCAGTCGGGTCCGATCTTCGTTTCGAGGACCAGATAGGGGAAGTACTCGACCTGGAGAGGCTCGGGGTCCGGGATTCCGGGCTGAACTTTCAGCTCCCAGTTGAAGCCGGATCTCTGGGCCACGACCTCCAGCAGGATCTGCGGGGCGCCGAGGAGCAAGGGATAAAAGACATTCGCCGAGTCAACCTGCGCGAGTTGGGTCAGACCTGCAACGTTGGTGGTGCTCATGACAGTTCTCCTCCTGGAAGAAACAGTTTTCTTGTTTGTGCCTGGGCCCGTGCGGCGGGAGTTAAGGGCAAGGCGCGTGCCAGGCGTGGAGTTTCCGCCATCCTCGGGCAAGAGCCGCCCAGGGGACGGAAAACCACATAAAAAGGGATCTTCTCCATATCCATCCTTCCACAGCCGCTGTGGACAATCGGACACGGCCGCCAGCCGCGATGGCGGCAGAATCGGGTACAATAAGCCGTCCCCAGGTGAGGCTTCATGACAGAGCTCGAACGGACCGAGGGCGTGGCGCCCTCCGCGATCGGCCCCTATCGGCTGGCCCGGCGACTCGGCGAGGGCGGCATGGGCGAGGTGTTCCTGGCGTGGGACGAGCGGCTGGGGCGGAGGGTCGCGGTCAAGCGCATCCTGCGGGAGACGCCCAGGCCCCAGGACCGCGAGCGGCTCCGCCGCGAGGCCCGGGCGGCGGCGCGGCTGAGCCATCCGGCCGTGGTTCAGGTTTACGACCTGGTCGAGGACGCCACCGGGGATGCCATCGTCCTGGAGTACGTGGAGGGGCGCACGCTGCGCGCGTTGCTGGCGGACGGCGTGCCCCCCCTCGGGTTCGCCGTGCGTCTGGCCCAGGAGATCGCCGAAGGGCTCTCGGCGGCCCATGCCGCCGGCCTCGTCCACCGCGACCTCAAGGCCGAGAACGTGGTGGTCACCCGGGAGGGGCACGCCAAGATCCTCGACTTCGGCATCGCCAAGGTTCCGGAGAGCGAGGCCCTCACGGCCCAGGGGATGGTGATGGGGACCGCTCATGCCATGTCGCCCGAGCAGGCCCGCGGCGGCGAGGTGGACGCCCGCTCCGACCTCTTCTCGCTGGGCATCCTGCTCTACGAGCTGCTCACCGGGACCTCTCCGTTCCGCGGCAGCAACTCCCTGGACGCGCTGCAGCGGGTGATCTCGCACGTGCCGCCGCCGGTGTCCAGACTGCGGCCGGAGGTCCCCCGCGCGCTTTCGGAGCTGGTGGACCGGCTCCTCGCCAAGCGGCCCGAGGGCCGGCCGCGCAGCGCGGGCGAGGTGGCAGGCGAGCTCGCCGCTCTCACCACCCCGCCGGGGCTCGCCCTCGAGGCTCCGGATCTCTCCGCCGGGACCGGGAGCACCCTGGTTGATCTCCCCGCTGGCCTCGCGCTCCCCGGCGGCAACCGGATGTCCAGCACCTCCGTGCGCAGCCGGCGTCTTCCCCTGCTGATCCTGCCGGTCCTGCTGGCCGTCCTTGCCCTTTCCTTCAGTTGGCTCCTGCGGCGCGGTTCCGCCCAGCCCCTGCGGGTCGCGGTGCTCGCGCCGCAGGTCGAGCCCGGAGGGAATGGCCCCGATCTCGCGGCCTCGGGTCTGCTCGACTCCGCCCTGTCAACCCTTGCATCCCTGGAGGAGGTGGCGGCCCTGGAGCCGGCCCAGGCAGGCTCCGCGGCCACACCCGTGGAGGTGGCCCGGACCGCCGCAGCCCGCGAGGTGATCGCTCTCGAGCTGGAACGGCAGGGCACGCGGGCACGGGCGTCGTTGCGGCGCATCTCGGGAGATGACGGCCGGGTGCTCTGGACAGCGAGCTTCCCGGTGCCCGCCGGTACCGGAGACCGGGACCTGCGGCTGCTGGCCGACGCCGTGGCCGTCCAGCTCCGGCGGGCCTATCCGGACCGGCGTCTGCGGCCCGGGGTGCCCGAGCTGGCGGTGAGCGACCGCGCCTACGCCGAGCTGCTGCGCGTCAAGGACCGGATCGACCGGGGGAGCACGGACCTGGAGCCGGAGCTAGCGCGGCTGGACGCGGTGGTCCGCGATTCGCCCCGTTTCCTGGAGGGGCACCTGCTGCTGGCCGACGTGGCCCAGAGCCTGTTCAAGGCGAAGAGGAAGCCTGCGGACCTCGAACGGGGCCTCGAGGCTGCCCGTGCCGCCGCCGATCTCGCCCCGGGCGATCCGCGCCCCCTGATCGCCCGCTTTCGCCTCTCCCTGGTCTCGGGCCGCACCGACGACGCCGAGGCGGATCTGGAAGCGCTGTCCGCCATGGTTCCCGGGGACCCCCAACTGCATGCCCTCGCGGGCGAGCTTGCCGAGAGCCGCGGCGACCTGGAGCGAGCCGCGGCGGAGCTTGAGGCCGCCGTGCAGGGCGCCCCCTCGTGGTCCAACCTCTAC
>DASQEB010000281.1:0-2236 GCA_035633875.1 Thermoanaerobaculia bacterium | reverse complement strand
GCCGCCCTCCTGCCGCTGCCGGCGCTGGCGGGCGATCCCCTGGCTCACACCTACTCCATCGTGGCGCGCGATCCCGTCACGGGTGACTTCGGGGTGGCCGTCCAGAGCCACTGGTTCCAGGTGGGACCGGTCGTCCCCTGGGCCGAAGCGGGGGTCGGGGCCGTGGCCACGCAGTCCTTCGTCAAGGTGGACTACGGACCCCGCGGCCTCGCGCTCATGAAGGAGGGCAAATCGGCCCAGGAGGCGCTCGATCTCCTGCTCGCCCAAGACCCGCAGAAGGATGTCCGCCAGGTCGCCATGGTGGATCGCCAGGGCCGGGTGGCGGTCTGGACGGGACGCAAGTGCATCGCCGCCGCCGGCCACCAGACCGGCGCGGCCTATTCCGTCCAGGCGAACCTGATGGACAAGCCGACCGTCTGGCCGGCCATGGCGCGTGCCTTCGAGGCGGCCAGGGGGGACCTCGCGGACCGCATGCTCGCCGCGCTCGAAGCCGCTGAAGCCGAGGGCGGGGACATCCGCGGCCGGCAGAGCGCAGCCCTCGTGGTCGTCCGCGCCCAGTCCACCGGCGAGCCCTGGCGCGACCGGCGGGTCGACCTGCGGGTGGACGACAATCCCCAGCCGCTCGCCGAGCTGCGGCGGCTCCTCACCCTGCACCGCGCCTACGAGGAGATGAACCAGGGGGACGAGGCCGTGGCGAAGAGCGACATCCCGGCGGCCGTGCGCCACTACACCCGCGCCAGCGAGCTCGCCCCGGACATCGCCGAGCTCCCCTTCTGGCAGGCCGTCACCCTGTTCCTGGCCGGGCAGGAGGACCGTGCCCTCCCCATCTTCCGGGACGTCTTCGCCCGCGAAGAGCGCTGGGTCCGCCTCGTCCCCCGCCTCCCCGCCGCCGGGCTGCTCCCGGACGATCCCAAGAAGATCGAGAAGATCCTCGCCGTGGCGCCGGCGGGTACCTCTCACGGTCTGTAAGGCCGATCACGTGCCGCATACACCGGCCTCGCGGCGTCTGGAGAAGAAGGATATGCGACAAAACACACCCGAACTGTCGCATAAAAACGGAGAAATGCCGCGTGACGGCTCTTCTTTGCATCGTTTACTTGGTGACCTGCCGCATGACCACCTCGCTACGCGTCAATTCGACCTTGACATGCAGCGACAGGAGGAGGCTACGCGGCAATAACTTCTTCGAATGCCGCATGTCACCAGAGAAGTGTCGCATAATCTTTTGAATATGCGGCACCCCAAGGAGGATATGCCGCATATTCTCCTTGGGGAGAGGCGTGGACGACCTGCTCAGGACCGGCGACTCCCCTGGTTGGCGCATAACTTCCCGGCGTTCTCCCGGAGTTCCGATCTTTTGCGGCCGTTCTGGGAGACGGTGAGGCAAAGGCTGGCTTCGGGGGCGCCGGTCAAAATTGCTTTGACAAGCCACTACCGCGCGGTGCGTCCCGGAGCGGGGGCGGGACCGGCCTTGGGCGCTGGCGCGGACAAAAGGGCCTGCCCTTCGCGGGCGGCCCGGCCACCCATCGCGTCCGCCTCCTGCTCCAGGGCCGCGTCGTCGTTGATCCCCAGACCCCGCATCTTCATCGTCGGCCGCACCCGACCCTGCTTCTGCTGGACAACGTGCCAGGCCTCGTGCGCCAGGTGCTTCTCCTCGCCGGGCGCCACGTGGATTTCGGTGCCCTGGGCGTAGGCCCGGGCCCGGATCCCGGAGGGCCGGGAGGAGTTGTAGTGGACCCGGACGTCCCCGAGGGACATGCCAGAGAGCCGTTCGATGCCTGCCTTCAGGCCCTCCGGCAGGCCGGTCCTGTTCTCCCGGGCGCGCGGGGACCGCTGGAGGCCGCCCCGCACATCCGTCGTCCGTCTCGTCTGGACCGGTGGCGGAATGGCGTTGATGTTGTGACCGAACCGGGTGGCCTGGTCGATCCTCCCCGTCCAGAAATCCTGCATCTCCGTGCGCAGGGCGCCCAGCCGCTCCCGGTCCTCCGGCGTGCTTGCGCCGTTCCTCTCCCGGTCCTCCAGGCCCGCCGCCTCGCGCTTCCGTTGCTGAAAGGCCGCAGCCTCGGCGTCCGGCCGGTGCCTCGTCGCGAAGGGACGTGGAGACGTCCGGGACATCGCCTTCGAGTCCGGGGGACTGTGGGAAGAGGATCTGGGGGCTCTCTCGTACGCCATGGCGTCTGAGCTCCGCGGGCGTTCAGCGGTCGGATCGGACCATATTCTACCTTTGGATGGTCCC
>DASQEB010000280.1:0-4319 GCA_035633875.1 Thermoanaerobaculia bacterium | reverse complement strand
CGGCCCTCTCCCAGAGGGAGAGGGAGAAAAGCTGGATAGAAGGGGTTTTCGCCGACTCAACAAGGGACCCGACCACGGGTTTTGCACCCTCTCCTCCCGGGAGAGGGCCGGGGTGAGGGCCCACGGAGCCGCAGGCGGGCTTGCTGGCATAATACCCCCGCCATGCAGAACGAATTGCTCGACACCGCCGTTGCCGCCGCCCGGGCCGGGGCGGAGGTCGTGACCCGGTATTTCCGGGACGCGGGCCTCGAAATACGGCGCAAGGGTGAGAACGACTTCGTGACCCAGGCCGACAAGGAGAGCGAGGCCGCCGTCCTCGCTGTGATCAGGGAGCGCTTCCCGGAGCATCGCATCCTCGCCGAAGAGGGGAGCGGCGCGGACGAAGGGCACGGGAGCGAGTACCAGTGGCTCGTCGATCCGCTGGACGGCACGACCAACTTCCTCCAGGGGCTGCCGGTCTACTGCGTGTCCGTGGCCTGCCGCCGGGGCGACGAGCTGCTCGTAGGGGCGATCGAGGACCCGGAGGGGAAGAACGTCTTCACCGCCACGCGGGGGGGAGGCGCGTTCTGGAACGGCCGGCGGATGGAGACCTCCGGGCGCGAGGGGCTGTATGGGGCCTTCCTGGCGACCGGATATCCGTTCCGGGCGCTGTCGACGCTGGACTGCTATCTCGCGATCTTCCGGGATGTCTTCCGCGAGGCCAAGGCGATCCGGCGATGCGGCTCGGCGGCCCTCGACCTGGCCTACACCGCGGCCGGGGTCTACGACGGTTTCTTCGAGTTCCGCCTCTCTCCCTGGGACATCGGCGCGGGCGTGCTGATGGTGCGGGAGGCGGGCGGGGTGGTCACGGATCTCGACGGCGGTGAGAGGTTCTTCCGCAGCGGCAACATCGTCGCGGGGGGGACCGGGGTGCAGCGGGAGCTGCTGTCGACGGTACGGCGGCACGCCAGCGAGGAGGAGCTTGACCGTCTAAACCCGCAGGAGGTGCCCGCCGCGGCGTCCAGCCCGCGGTAGGGCGGCATGAGTCTCCTGGGCCGTCTCTTCCCGGTCTGGCCCCGGGCACAGCCCGCAGGGCCTCCGGAGAGCTGGACGCTGGAGGTCCAGATCCACCCGAGCGACATCCGGCGGAAGGTCCGCTATCTCTTCCTCTCCCGTCTCCAGGTCACCCTCTGGTCCGTCGTCCTCCTGCTCTACCTCTTCGGCCTGACCTGCGCCGTGGCGTTCGCTCCCGGCGTGATCGGCGGCGTGCTGAACAGCCAGGAGTACCAGTCGCTGACCGTCGAGCGCGCCCGCCACGGGGAGCGCCTCCAGGCCCTGGTGGGCCGGATGGAGCAGATCGAACGTCGGACGGCGGCGCTGAGCGCCCGGATGGACAAGATCTTTCTCGCCTACGACCTGCCCCGGGGCCAGGCGCGGAGGGAGGGCGGCAGCACCTTCCGGCGGGTGCCGGTGCCGGATTCGATCTACGCCAGGGCCGTTCTGCGGGGCAACCAGCTCCAGGCCGGGATCGGCGAGCGGCTGGTCAAGCTGGACACCTTCCTGCGGGAGGTGCGGGAGTTCGAGCGCGGCAACCCGGAGCAGGTCCGGGCCACCCCGGCCCTCTGCCCGATCCGGGGGAGCGACTTCGTGCTCATCGGCACCTTCGCCCGGCGCCGCAGCCCGTTCACCCGGGAGCTCGAGTTCCACGCCGGCCTCGACCTCGCGGCGCCCCGGGGCACGCCCATCCACGCGCCCGCCGACGGCGTGGTGGCTTTCGCCGGCCAGCTCCCCATAGGCCGGAGCCCGGTCTGGTGGCGCTTCGGGAACCTGGTGATCCTCCGCCACGGCGAGCGCTTCGTCACCATCTTCGGCCACTGCGACGAGCTCCGGGTGCGCTCGGGGCAGAAGGTGCGCCAGGGGGATTTCCTGGCGACCGTGGGGAGCACGGGCTGGAGCACCAGCCCGCATGTCCACTACGAGGTCCGTCGCAGGATGGGGGACGGGGAATACCGGCCGGTGGACCCGATGATCTACATTCTGGACCGCCGCTGGCAGAACGAGGAGCGGCTCCTGGTGCGGGCCGCGAGCGGGCTCGCGAACATGGAATACGAGCCGCTGCCCCGGGGTGTCGTCCGATAAACCAAAGAAGGATGCCGTATGAGCAGGACTGCTGCCGAAGACATCGCCCCCACCATGATCATCCCCCGGGGCATCCGCATCGAGGTCGACCCCGAGGGCCAGCTCTCCATCCACGCCCCAGGGAACCTGGTGGTCCAGAACTCGGGGAAATACGGCACTTTGGAGTCCCTGGGCGGGTCCATCCGCATCGACCGGGGGGTGGAGGTGGAGGCAATCACTCTGCGCTGCCCCGAGACCTGCTATGTCCAGGGCTTCCTTACCGCCTGGAAGGTCCAGGCCAAGCTGCTCCACTTGGACGAGTCGGCCCGCGCCCACGTGGTGCTCCAGGAGACCGAGCGGCTGGAGATCGGCCGGGACGCCCGCCTGGTGGGCAACTTCTCGTCCGAAAAGGAGCTGGTCGGTCTGTTCGCGCGCTTCACCAACCAGGTGCGCTCGCTGCCCTTTCTCTTCGAGAGGCGGGGGGCGCAGTCCCGCCTGCCGGAAGCCCCGCCGCCGGAGGAGAAGGTCGTGCAGGGGACCCAGTTCCCGCCCCCGCCTCCCGAGCCCTCGCCGGCCGACCTGCCGGACTCCCTCCTCTTCGCCCTCCTCCTTCTGGAGCGCGAGTCCGAGCGGCGCATCCACCCTTCGCCTTCCCAGCGCGCCCTGGACGAGATCATCAAGCTCCTTCGCGAGCAGGACCTGGAGACCCTGGGCCTCACCTACAAGACGCTCTTCAAGCGCATCGCCGAGCCCCGGGATGACGTGATCCGGGCGCAGGAGCTGGTGCGGGAGCACTACACGGGGGAGGTGGCGGGGGAGTAGGAGGAACACGGACGAACGCGGACAGACACGGACGAACAAGGACCTGGAACGCAGGTTTTTCTGTCCTTCGGGTCTGTGCTCGTCCGTATTTGTCCGTCCTGTCCGTGTTTCCCTCCCTACAACCCCGTCACCCGCACCACCTCCTGGAACGTCGTCACCCCCTCGGCCAGCTTGCGCAGCGCCGACTGCCGGAGCGTGCGCATTCCGTTCTTCACGGCTTCGCGCTTGATCTCGGGGGCGTCGGCTCCCTGGACGACCAGGGTCTTGACGGCGTCGTCCAGGGGCATCATCTCGAAGATGCCGGTGCGGCCGAGGTAGCCGGTGTTGCGGCACTCGAAGCAGCCTTCGCCCTCCTTGACCTTGACCCGCTTGCCGGGCGGGACGGCGAGGCGCAGAGTGCTGACCTCCTCGGCCTCCAGATAACGTTCCGTGGCGCAGTGGGGGCAGATGCGGCGCACGAGGCGCTGGGCCATGGACCCGATCAGGGTGGAGCTGATGAGGAAGCGCTCGACTCCCAGGTCCACCAGGCGGGAGATGGAGGAGGCGGCATCGTTGGTGTGCAGGGTGGAGAAGACCAGGTGGCCGGTGAGCGCTGCCTGGATGGCGTACTGGGCCGTCTCCGGGTCGCGGATCTCGCCGACCATGATCACGTCCGGGTCCTGGCGCAGGATGTGGCGGAGGGCGCTCGCAAAAGTGATCCCCACCTTGGTCTGGACCTCGGTCTGGTTGAAGTCCTGGTAGACCATCTCGATCGGGTCCTCGATGGTTGTGATGTTGATCTCCCGGGTGAAGATGGCCTTGAGAGCCGAGTAGAGGGTGGTTGTCTTGCCTGAGCCGGTGGGGCCGGTCACCAGGACGATACCGTGAGGCCGGGAGATGAAGTCGTTGAACAACTGAAGCTCGTCCGGGTAGAAGCCGAGCCCCGTCAGATCCTGCATCACCACCTGCGGGTCGAAGATCCGCATCACGACCTTTTCGCCGAAGGCAACGGGCAGGGTCGAGACGCGCAGCTCGACCTCGCGGCCGGCTCGGTTCATCTTGACCCGGCCGTCCTGGGGGCGGCGCTTCTCGGCAATGTCCAGGCGGGACATGGTCTTGATCCGGGAGGTCACGGCGGCGTGGACGATCTTCGGCATCCGCTGGATGTCATGGAGGACGCCGTCGATGCGGAACCGGATCAGGCTCTCCTCGCGCTTGGGCTCGATGTGGATGTCCGAGGCCCGGCTCTCGAAGGCGTGCTGGAGCATGAACTCCACGGCGTTGACCACGTGCTGGTCCGAGGACTCGATCTCGGCCTCGCTCTTCATGCGGACGAGCTGTTCCAGGTTCCCGAGGTCGATGCCGGCGGTCAGGTCTTTCTCGGCCCGCTTCACCGAGTGGCGCAGGCCGTAGAACTCGGT
>DASQEB010000279.1:0-3024 GCA_035633875.1 Thermoanaerobaculia bacterium | reverse complement strand
GACGATGCTTTTGCCCGTGCCCGGGGGACCGAAGAAGAGGATGCCCATGGGGATGGTGGAACGCACGAGGTCGTCCTGCGCGCCTTTCAGGGAAGTGACGACCTCGCGCAGGCGCGTCTTCAGGGCCTCGTAGCCGCCGATGCTGTCGAGCCGGCGCCGGGGCTCCAAGACCTCCAGGAGGCCCTCGCTCTCCTGGCGCAGACGCTCGCGTTTCAAGCGCATGACCTCGTCGCGGCTCAGGCGGCCGTCGGGCTCGGCCGAGACCTGCTGGAGGAGGTCCTCGATGCCGATGAGCGAGAGGCCGGCGGTGTCGTGGCTCAGGCGGCGCAGGCGGTCGAGGTAGGTGCCTTCGCCGTAGCCGGCGAGCCAGCTCTGGCCCCGGGGCAGTTGTGCCACGCGGGTCTCGGCCATGCGCGAGCCTGGGTCGAGGAGGGGCAGGAGGAATTTGAGGCGCGTGCGCGCGGTCTCGGGCCGGGGCACGGCGATCTGCTCGATTTTTCCGCCGCGGGCACGCAGCTCGTTGCCCACGTCCTCCAGGGACTCAGCCATGAGGATCAGGCAGTGGGAGCTGCGAAACAGCTCGGGGCTGATCGACCAGTGGAGGAGGTTGTCCACCAGGAAGTTGCGCTCGATGTCGTTGCGGCTGGGAGGGATGAGGAGGTGGACGTTCTCGAAGACGATGCCCACGCCCCGGCGCAGCTCGAAGCCCTCGCCGGCGCCGGTGAGCCAGCGCCGGATCTCGTCGAACAGGCGGCAGACCCGGGTGAGCAGGGGGACCTCCGGGTCGAAGCCGGTCTCGTCCAGGAGCCGGCGGATGGATTCGGGGAGTCGGTCGCGGACCTCCGGGTCGAGGCTGTGGAGGACGAGGCCCTGGGAGAGCCGGTAGGTGAGGACGCAGTCCTTGGACGCCATCAGGGTGTCCACGAGGAGCCGCAGGGCGGGGCGGTAGCCATGGACCGGATCGAACGCATAGTCGCTGACGTTGCCGCTCAGGAGGAAGCTGCGAGCGACCTTGGCCTCCTCGTAGCGCACCAGTTGGTGGAGCCAGGCGGGGTCATCGAGGAGGAAGCCGTCGTCGAACCAGGCGGGGGCGAGGTCGGAGCGCAGCAGGTATTCCCGCAGCCAGACCGGCTCGGGGCTCCCCTCGCAGAGCCAGCGCGGCACGGCGCGGGAGCCGTCCAGCCCACGGCCGAGCATCTCGGGCAGGGAGCCGCCGAACCGCTCGGCGCAGGAACGCAGCCACGCCCTCGCCCAGCCGGCGAGGCGCGGGGAGGCGAGCCACGTTTCGAGGTCGGCCGCGGACAAACCCGTGGACGATTTCGGCTGCGCAGCGGGCGCGGCGGAGACTTGGGGGGGACTGTCGGGCAGCAGATATTTGGACATGGCGGGAGTCGTCCTCTCGGGGGAGGGATTCAGGGACGGAGGTCCTTCTCCTTCTCGGCAGGGGCCTCTTTTCTCCGGCGGTCCCGGCGGACCCCGGTTTTTTCGAGAGCCGCTTCGGCTTCCTCGAGCTCGGCGAGGGTTTTCTCGAAGACGTCCTGGAACGTCGAGACCTCCTCGGCAAAGAGGTCCCAGACCTCGGCGTTGGACAGGCTTGGGAGGGGGGTGCGCCGGAGGTCCTCTGCGGCCGGAGCGGTGAGACGGGGCGTGTCGGGAACGAACGTCCGGGGGCCGGCCGCCGGGATGTGGTCGGACGCGGCCAGGGTGGGCAGAGCGGTGAGCCCGGGCAGCGCGGCCTCCCAGAAAGCGCGGACGGCCTCGGCCCCTTCGACGAGAGCGGCAAGGACGGCCTCCTGCCGCTGTCGGCCGTGGCGCAGCTCGGCTCCGAGAAATCCGACGTGCTCGCCGGCGGCCTTGCCCGCCACCAGGACCCGCTCCAGGCTCTCCTGCGCGCTGCGGCGGGTCGCCTCCGCGGTACGGACCTCGGCGTCGATGCGCCGCATCAGATCGGTTGCGAGGTCGGAGAGGCTTTGCGCCTCCGCGAGGGCGGCGAGGTCGGCCATCAGGCGTGTCCCTTGATCCCCGAACCGGAGTCCTGCACCCTGCGCCTCCGGTCGCTGCGGGCGGGCTTCGGCAGGAGGGCCTGGCTGTCGTCGCGGGGATAGACGCGGCCCTCCTTGCGCCGGAGCCGGCCGAGCCCCCGCTCCTCGACCGCGGTCTCGAAGTCGTCCAGCTCGCCGAGGCAGGTCTCCCCTTTCATGTCGAAGGTTTCGGCGAGAAGGTCCCAACGCTGCACCTCGTCCCCCGGCCGCGCGATCGGGGCCATGCGGACGGCGATCTGGTGGGCCGCGCTCTCCTTCTGGAAGTAGACGACGAGCTCCTCCCGGCCGAGGGTGCCTTGCAGCCGATAGCCGTTGCTCTCCATGGCCTGCAGCGTGACCATGGCGACGGGCGAGAGGTCGGCGCGCTGGGTGACGAAGGAGACTTCGGCTTCGAGCTGGCGGATGCGATCCTCCAGGCCGGACTGGCCGGCGCCGAGGGCCCGGCCGGCGGCGGAGGCGTCGATCAGGGCTGCCAGAGTCTCGGCGTTGGCGGATTGCAGACTTTCGACCCGGCCAAGGGTCTGCTCGGCCTCGGCAAGGGTGGCGGCGAGCGCGGCTTCCTGGAGCCGGGCGTCCCGTTCGAGGCCGGCGAGCCGGTCCATCTGGAGGCGCAGCTCGGCCCGGGTCCGTTCCAGCTCGAGACCGCTCTCCCGGACCTGGTCTTCCAGAGCGTTGAGGGCGAATCCGGCGGCCTGGGCCCGTTGGGAGAGGGCGCCGAGCGCGGCCTGCTGGCCTTCCAGGGCGCGGGCCTGGCGGCCGAGCTGGGCGGAGCGCGCCCGCTCGTGCTCGCGGGAGAGGGCCAGCCCCTGGGCGTGGATGGACGCGGCGCGCTCGGCCCGGAGCCGGGCCAGCTCCACGCTCCGCCGCTGGGCCTCGGCGGCGGCCCGGGCGGCCTCGACCCGCTCCAGGGCGTAGTCGTAGGGTTGGCGGGTGCTCATCGTCCTCCTCCTGTTCTCTGGATGGTGCGGGCCGGCTGCCCCCT
>DASQEB010000278.1:0-4202 GCA_035633875.1 Thermoanaerobaculia bacterium | reverse complement strand
ACGCCGCCCCGGCCTTCTGAAACCGTGGGCACCTCCGCCGCCCAGGGCTCCCGCCCTGGGCTAACCGGACAGCGCCCCTGGGGCGTGTAAGAGGACTGCCGTGTCCAGCAGGCCGAGATGTGAGGAACGTTCAGCTCCCCGAAGAGAGAGGGGGCTCTTCACCACCGTCCCCTAAGGCGGACGGCTCTGTCCACGCTTCCGCTCGCCCGCCAGCGCTCCTCCCTCTCGCTTCCTTCATTTCCTGCTTGGCAAGGAACTCGCAAAGTTGATCCGGACAATGATCTAGATTGAATAAAGTCTATGGAGGAGATCCCATGAAGACTGTTCGTCTCCGGCCCCTTGTCCTGCTTCTCCTCGCCCTCGCCGCCCCTGCCGGCGCCCAGGAGCCCGAGCTCGAGCCCGGCGCCGAGGCCGCCCGCCGGCCCCGCCCGGTGGGCAACCCGGTGATGCCCGGCGTCTGGCGGCTGGAGGGCAACGACCCCTCGCTCCCCCACGCCGACCTCGAGCCGCTCCGTCAGGTGATCGGCAAGGCCACGGTCGTCGGCCTCGGGGAGACGATCCACACCTCCGGCGGCTACTACCGGATGAAGCACCGGGTCTTCCGCTTCCTCGTCGAGCGGATGGGCTTCCGCGTCTTCGCCTTCGAAAGCCCCTGGGAGAACGCCGAGGAGGTGGCCCGGTTCGTGGCGACCTGCGAGGGCTCGGCGCGGAACTCTCTGCGGGGACTCTTCGGGGTCTGGGCCAGCGAGGAGACCCGGGAGCTGGTGCAGTGGATGTGCGACTGGAACCGCACCCATCGGAAGCCGAAGGACAAGCTCCACTTCTTCGGCTTCGACATCCAGCAGCCGGAGGACGACGGCCCGGCCCTGATCGCCTTTCTCCAGCGCATCGGCCTGCCCGGGGACGATCCCCGGATCGCGGGGATCCGGAAATGCGATGGGGTCGAGGTGGATCACTTCCCCGCGGGGCGGATCCCCGAAGCGGACCACCAGCAGTGCATCCAAGCACTGGACGGCGTGGGGGAGCTCTTCGCCCGCGAGTCCCAGTCGATCATCCGGCAGACCTCCAGGGCCGACTTGGAGTGGGCCAAGATCCGCCAGGTCGGCCTCCGCGCCTGGGAGTTCGAGATCTGGTTCGAGGACGGCCGCTCCTACAGCGCCCGGGACGAGGGCATGGCTTACGCGTTCCACGCGATCCGGGGGCTGCGCTTCCCCAAGGCCAAGGTGGCGGTCTGGGCCCACAATTCCCACATCTCCAAGGCTCCCCGCCCCGGCGACAACGGCATCCCGATGGGCATGCATCTCGCGAGCGCCCTCGGGAAGAGCTACGTCAACCTCGGCCTCGCCGCCCACGACGTCGCCATCGATTGGCGGGGCCTCGGATGCGGACCGGTCGACCTGCTCGGCAACTCGATCGAGCAGATCCTCCACGACCTGGGCCAGGGGGACCTGCTGGTCGACCTCGACGTCGCCGGAGGCCGGCCTCCCCTCCCCCTCCCGGACACGTTCATCCGGCTGGGAAACCGGTTGATGGTGCCGCGGGACCACTTCGATGGCCTCCTCTACCTGGAGGTCTCGCCGGCGATGGTGCCGCTGAACTGGCCGCGGTGCCGGTAGGTTGAGAGGACGAACCCTCGGAGATCAATTTTGTTGACATATTGCTGCCGCAACGGTACTCTACTTCAAAATTCCTAGCCCAAAGGGGGATTCTCATGAAGAAAAGGACCATCGCAGCGGCAGCAGGCCTTCTCCTCGGGATGGCCCAGATCGCCATGGCGCAGAACGTCTGGGACGGCAGCACGGTGTCCACCATCACCACCAACGGCAAGGTCGGCATCGGCATCGCCAATCCGACGGCGGAGCTCCACGTCAAAGGCGGCCTCCAGCTCCGCAACGCGGTCGACATCAACAAGACCGTCTTCCTGGGCTACAACGAGAACGGCTTCGCCTTCCTCACCTCCCACGACGTGGGCACGAACACGCCCCAGAACCTCACCCTGAACGGCCGCTTCGTCGGCGTCGGGACGCTCAACCCGCAGGTGAAGCTCCACGTGGTGGGCACCACGCGGACCGACGTGCTGGAGATCACGGGCGGGAGCGATCTGTCCGAGTCCTTCGACATCCACGGGTCGGACGGGATCCGGCCGGGCATGCTGGTGTCGATCGATCCGGACCGGCCGGGCCGGCTCCGGGTGGCGGCGTCCGCCTACGACAGGACGGTGGCCGGCATCCTGAGCGGCGCCGGCGGAGTGAACCCTGGCATGGTCATGGGTCAGAAGGGATCGCTCGCCGACGGCGAGCACCCGGTGGCGCTCACCGGCCGCGTCTACGCCCTGGCGGACACCTCCGCCGGCCCGATCCAGCCGGGCGACCTGCTCACCACCTCGCCGCGGCCGGGCCACGCGATGAAGGTGACGGACCACGCCAAGGCGCAGGGCGCCATCATCGGCAAGGCCATGACGCCGCTCGCGGACGGGCAGGGCCTGGTCCTCGTCCTCGTGTCTCTCCAGTAACCGCCCGCTTTTCGGAGGGACGACGCCATGAAACGCAAGCATCTCGGAATCGCACTGGCCGCGGCCATCCTCGCCGCGAGCCTGCCGGGGGCGGTCTTCGCGCAGCAAGCCGCCATCCCCCATCGGGTCGAGGCCTTCAGCCTGGATTCCGGCCGTCACCACGGCTCCGCCCCTGGCCCCAAGGCCACGGCCCGGCCCGCCTTCCGCGAGACCGTCGAGGCGGCCGACGCGCCGTGGCTCCGCCTCCACTTCGGGCGGACGCGGCTCGGCCCGGGGAGCTTCCTCGTCCTCACCTCGCGGAAGGATGGCGCGCAACAGATCCTGAACGCCCGGAGCCTCAAGGAGTGGAACCACACCTCGGCCTTTTTCAACGGCGACAAGGTCGACGTCGAGCTCTGGGTCGGACCCGGACAGAAGGGCAACTTCGCGAAGGTCCGGGAGCTGATGGTGGGAGAGCCCGGCCGGCCCATGAAGACCATCTGCGGCACGAGCGACAACCGCACGACCTCCCATGACCCGGCCGTGGGGCGCATCGTGCCCGTGGGGTGCACCGGCTGGGTGATCGCGAACGGCGCTCACCTGAGCGCCGGCCACTGCGTCGATCCCGGCTTCCAGACGCTCCAGTTCAACGTCCCGCCCTCGCTGGCCGACGGCACCATCCAGCACCCGCCGCCGCAGGACCAGTACCCCATCATCACCGGCAGCGTCCAGTTCTCGTACTCCCCGTTCACCAACTCGATCGGCAACGACTGGGCGCTGTTCTCGGTCCAGCGCAACTCGAACACCGGCCGCCTGCCGGTCGAGGTCTACAGCGGATTCCTGCGGCTTTCCAGGGACACGGTCCCGTCCTTTGTCCGCGTCACCGGCTACGGTCTGGACGGTCCTGCTCCCAACTTCGGAACCCCGCCTGCCCCCCGGAACTCCGACAGTCAGACACAGCAATGGCACTCGGGGTCCTACCTCGGGCTCTCCACCAGCGGCGGCTCGTCCATTCCGCACCACCGCTACACGGTGGACACCCAGGGCGGCAACTCGGGCAGCCCGATCATCGCCCAGATCCTCACCGTCGACAACCTCGGGATCGGCCTCGGAATCCACACCAACGGCGGCTGCACCTCCTCGGGAGGGTCGAACCGGGGAACGAGCTTCGCAAACGTGGCCTTGAGAAACGCCATCAACGCGTATGCAGGCGCCGCCCCCGTCTACGTGGATCAGAACCATCTCGCGGCCGCCGAGGACGGGACGATGTTCCGGCCCTATGACACCGTCACCGAAGGCACCGCAGCGGTGGTCCCCGGAGGAGTCGTCAGCATCGTCCGGGGAAACTACGACGTTCCGGCCCTCACCCTGGACCGTCCGATGAAGCTCACCGCCCCCGTGGGGATGGTGACGATCCACTGATGGAATCCACCGGGGTGGAGGCTCCTCCACCCCGGCCTCTTCTTCGCCTCGGGCTGCTCTCTCCGTCGGCTCCTCCCCCGGAATCCCCCTCCCCGAGCCCCTGTTGTACCTCTTGCACCCACCGGTTCGGCGGGGCCGGCCGCGCCTGGAGCCGCTGCTATACTGGCCCCGTCGCCTCGCCGTCCTGCCGCAGGGTGACTTTCGAACCACACAGTCCAGGAGGGGAAGAAACCCCGATGTCCATTCCGGAGCAGCAGCAACCCATCGCCGATAACTCCGACAACTATCA
>DASQEB010000277.1:0-6842 GCA_035633875.1 Thermoanaerobaculia bacterium | reverse complement strand
TCGATGAAGCTCGATCTCAAGAAGAGCTGGCATGGGTCTCGCCGCCTGCGCGGCGTGCAACGGATGCTGGTGCTGGTGCTCCTGCCTCTGCTGGTCTCGGGCGGCATCCCGGCCCGGGCACAGGCCCCTGGCACGGGCGGTCAGCCCATCGTGCAGGGCATTGATTTCCGGGGTCTCAAGCTCCTGTCCCCGGAGACCCTCCTCCACTATCTGGGTCTCGAGCCGGGGCAGCCCCTGGACCAGGAGGCGCTGGACCAGAACATCAAGGAGCTCTGGGCCCGCAACCTGGTGGACGACATCCAGATCGAGTCGCTCCCTTCGGATCAGGGGGTGCGCCTGGTCGTCACGATCGTGGAGCGCCCGGTGCTGCGCTCGATCGACTACGAGGGCCTGAAGCGGGTCTCGAAGACCGACGTCCTGGACAAGCTCACCACCCAGCGCATCCGGGTGCGGGAGGGGGAGCCCCTCTCGCTCGGCGAGCTCCAGCGGGTCAAGACCCTCATCGAGGAGATGTACGCCGAAAAGGGCTACCGCTTCGCCCAGGCCCGCTACACCATCGAGGACATCGGGACCAACGAGAAGCGGGTGATCTTCACCGTGGACGAAGGCAACCGGGTGCGGATCTCCGACATCGACTTCGAAGGCAACACGGTGTTCAACGACCTGCGCCTGCAGTGGGTGATGAAGAACACCAAGGAGACGGGCCCGATCACCCGCTTCAGCAAGAAGGACATCTACGACCCGGCCAAGCTCCAGGAGGACCTGGACAAGGTCCGCGACCTCTATCGGTCCGCCGGCTACAAGAATGTGGTGATCGGCGAGCCCAAGGTGGACGTGCGGGCGGAGAACCCGAACGCGGCGAGCGTCGAGGACCAGAAGCGCCGGATGTTCATCACCGTGCCGATCGAGGAGGGGGAGCGCTGGAAGTTTGGGACGGTGACGATCGAGGGCAACGAGATCTACAGCGACCAGCAGCTCCTGCGCGCCTTCCAGCACCGCAGCGGCGCCTGGCTGCGCTCCAAGGTGGTCGACGAGGCGGTCAAGAACATCACCGAGCTGTACCACAACACCGGCTACATCTTCGCCCGGGTCGAGCCCGAGCTCGTCGAAAAAGCGGACCGCGTGGCCGACGTGGTGATCCACGTCTCGGAGAGCGACCAGTTCAAGGTCGGCCGCATCGAGTTCGAGGGCAACGACCGGACGATGGACAAGGTGCTGCGCCGGGAGGTCCGCCTCTCCGAGGGCGGCCTCGTCAACGTCGGTGCCATTCGCAACAGCGTCATCAAGGTCAACCAGCTCGGCTACTTCAAGCTGAGCGAGGAGGACCCGGTCGAGATCGACACGGACACCGAGGACAAGCAGGTCAACCTGGTCTTCAAGGGCCAGGAGGCCGAGCGCACCGAGCTGCAGTTCGGCGGCGGCTGGAGCGAGCTGGACGGCTTCTTCGGCCAGTTCGCCATCAACACCAAGAACTTCCTCGGCCGCGGCGAGCAGGTGGGCCTGTCGCTCCAGTCCGGCAAATACCGGAACTTCTTCGACCTCTCGTACTACGTCCCCTGGTTCCTGGACAAGCCGCAGAGCATCGGCGTCCGGGCCTACAACCAGGACCTGGAGTACGGTCTGCTCGACAACCAGCAGCGGTACCTGCGGAAAAGCCGGGGCGGGGTGCTGACCTACGGCCGGAACTTCCGGCTCTTCCAGTCGGCCAGCCTCAGCTACAACCTCTCGCGTTACGAGGATCGAACGAGCTTCGTGGTGCCGCCTGCCCTGCCGGGTGCCCCGGCACCGGGGCCGAACGATCCCATGCCGGGCGACGTCATCACCCGGTTTTTCGAGATCGACAACTCGTCGCTGCGGCCGGCCTACGTCTTCGACAGCCGGGACAACCCCTTCGAGACGACGCGGGGCCGCCGGCTCACGGCGGCGGTGGAGTACGCGGGAGGGTTCCTGGGGGGCAACAACAACTTCCTCCGCCCCGAGGTCTCGCTCAGTCTGTTCCAGCCGGTCAGCAACTACCCGACCCGGACGCTTGCAGCCGTCAACGTCGAGGCGGGCTGGGTCGAGCCCTTCGGCGGCGAGCCCCTCTCGATTTTCGAGCGCTACTTCCTGGGCGGCGAGAACAGCATCCGGGGCCACCGCTTCCGTTCGATCTTCCTGCGCAAGCCGAACGGTGAGCCGGTCACGGACGAGTT
This sequence comes from Thermoanaerobaculia bacterium, assembly GCA_035633875.1. Classification (GTDB taxonomy): domain Bacteria; phylum Acidobacteriota; class Thermoanaerobaculia; order Multivoradales; family UBA5704; genus DATARR01. Next base: position 4,650 of record DASQEB010000277.1, on the reverse strand, counting down.
CGGGCTCACCCTCGGTGGAGACAAGTATCTCCAGCTCAACCTGGAGTACCATTTCCTCCTTGGTGGGCCGTTCCGGGCGATCCTCTTCGCCGATGCCGGCAACGTCTTCGGCGAGGGCCAGTCCTACGATCTGTCCAACCTGCGCTACACGGCTGGGGCCGAGCTGCGGGTCCTGGTGCCCGTCTTCGGCGCGCCGTTGCGCTTCATCTATGCCGTCAATCTGGACCCGCTGCCGAGGGACAGTTTCGAAGACTTCCAGTTCAGCATCGGGACCAGTTTCTGAGAACTGAAGGAGAAGACCCATGTCGTTCCACCGTCGCATTCCCTCCGTTGCCGCCGGGCTCCTTGCGCTTGCCCTGCCCGTGGCGGCCTCGGCCCAGCAGGCCGCGCCCGCTCAGCCGTCGGCGGCTCCTGGTGGGCCGATCAAGATCGCCATCATCGACACCGAGAAGATCCTCCTCTCCTCGGCCACCGGCAAGAAAGCCCTGGCCGACCTGAAGAAGCTGCAGGAGCAGAAGGAGGGGGAGGTCCGCACCCGGGCGGCCGAGCTCAAGGACCTCCAGACCAAGATCACCGAGGGCCGCCTCTCCCTCGCCCAGGACAAGCTCGCCGACCTGGGCAAGCAGTACGAGGAGAAAGAGATCGCCCTGCGCCGCTTCCAGGACGACGCCACCCGCGAGCTCAACAAAAAGCGGGACGAGGTCCTCGCCCAGATCGACCAGCAGGTGATGCCGGTGATCAACAAGGCCGGCAAGGAGTTGGGCTACACGCTGATCTTCCGCAAGTTCGAGAGCGGTCTCATCTACGCGGACGAGGCGGTCGACATCACCAACGCCATCATTCAGCGGCTGGACTCCGGGGCCGCCACCCAAGGCAAGTAGCGCGGTGGCGTACCGGCTCGCCGAGCTCGCCGAGCTGGTGGGAGGCCAGGTCGAGGGGGACCCGGACCGCGACATCGAGGCCCTTCGAACCCTCGATGCCGCCGGCCCCCGGGACCTCTCGTTCCTGACCCATCCGCGCTACCGGGAGCGGGCGGTGGCGAGCGGGGCCGGCGCCCTCCTGGTCGGTCGGGCGTTGGGCGCGGACGGCCTCCGCGGCCGGGACCTGCTCGTGGTCGACGATCCCGCGTACGCCCTGGCCCGCCTCATCGCGCTCTTCAACCCCGCCGAGGTCCGGGAGCCAGGGGTCCATCCCACGGCCATCCTGGAGCCGGGCTGCCATGTCGAGCCGTCGGCCTACGTCGGGCCCTACGCGGTGATCGGGGCCGGCAGCCGGATCGCGGCGCGAGCGGTCGTCCACCCGCACGTCGTGATGGGGAGGAGCTGCACGGTGGGGGAAGGGGTGGTGCTCCATCCCCATGTCGTCCTCTACGACCGGACCGAAATCGGGCCCGGCAGCGCCGTCCACGCCGGAACGGTGCTCGGCAGCGACGGCTTCGGCTACGCGACCCACCAGGGCGTGCATCAGAAGGTGCCCCAGGTCGGGCGCGTGGTGGTGGAAGCGGACGTGGAGATCGGCGCCAACACCGCGATCGACCGGGCCACGCTGGGGGAGACCCGGATCGGCGCGGGGACGAAGATCGACAACCTCGTCCAGATCGGCCACAACGTGGAGGTCGGCCCGGCCAGCATCCTGTGCGGCCAGGCCGGCATCGCCGGGAGCACCAAGCTGGGGGCGGGCGTGGTGCTCGCGGGGCAGGCCGGGGTCACGGGGCACATCGAGGTCGGGAGCCGGGCGCAGGTGGCCGCCAAGTCGGCGGTGCTGGCCCCGGTGGCGCCCGGCGCGCAGATGGCCGGCATTCCGGCGGTGGAGCTCCGGAAGTGGCGGCGCCAGGCGGCGCTGCTGGCGCGTCTGGAGGAGATGAGCCGCCGGTTGAAGGCCGTCGAAAGGAAGCTCGGAGCAACGCAGCAGGAGGAAGGTCGCGAGGAGGGGACGACGTGAGCGAGGCGAGCGAAGCGGTCCCGAACTGGGACATCGAATGGATCCAATCGGTGCTGCCGCACCGCTATCCGATCCTGCTGGTCGACCGCGTGCTGGAGATGGAGCCCCGCAAGCGGATCGTGGCGATCAAGAACGTCACCATCAACGAGCCGGTCTTCACCGGCCACTTCCCGGGCCGGCCGATCTTCCCCGGTGTGCTCCTCATCGAGGGGATGGCCCAGGCGGGCGGGCTCCTGCTTCTCCAGGAGATCCCGGACCGCGAGGGCAAGCTCCTCTACTTCGCCGCGATCGAGGAGGCCCGGTTCCGCCGGCCGGTGGTGCCCGGCGACCAGGTGCGCTACGAGATCGAGGTGATCAAGCTCCGCAAGACCTACTGCAAGCTCACCGCGAAGGCCCTCGTGGACGGAAGTGTGGCGGCTGAAGCCGTGCTCTCCTCGGTGATGGTGGACCGGTGAGCGGGCTGCTTCACCCTCAAGCCCACATCGACTCTTCAGCCCGCCTTGGCGAGGGGGTGCGCGTCGGACCCTTCGCGGTGATCGGCCCTGGCGTCGAAATCGGCGACGGCACCGAGGTCGGAGCGGGCGCCCAGATCCAGGGGCCCACCCGCATCGGCCGGGAGAACCGGATCTTTCCCAACGCCTGCATCGGCTTCGAGCCCCAGGACCTGAAGTTCGGCGGCGAGGAGGTCTTCCTCGAGATCGGCGACCGCAACCAGTTCCGGGAGCTCTGCACCGTCCACCGCGGCACCCCCAAGGGGGGCGGGGTGACCCGCGTCGGCAGCGGCGGCCTGTTCATGACCTACTCCCACATCGCCCACGACTGCCAGGTGGGGGACCGGGTGATCTTCGCCAACAACGCCACCCTGGCCGGGCACGTCGAGGTCCACGACGACGCCACGATCAGCGCCTTCTCCGCCGTCCACCAGTTCTGCCGCGTCGGCCGCCACGCCTACGTCGGCGGCTTCAGCGTGGTGACCATGGACGCCCTGCCGTTCGTCAAGACCGTGGGCCAGAAGCCGGCCTGCTACGGGCTCAACAGCATCGGCCTGAAGCGCAAGGGGTTCGACCCCGAGAGCCTCCGCCGGCTGGACGAGGCGGTGCGCATCCTCATCCGCTCGAAGCTCAACACCAGGCAGGCCCTGGAGCGCCTGCGCGCCGAGCTCGCCGGGGACCCGCACGTCGACTACCTGATCGACTTCATCGAGAGCGCCAAGCGCGGGGTCCACAAATCCCCGCCGCGGGGTGGAGGCCGGGGAGGAGGCGAAGCTGACTAGGGGCTCGGGCAAGCCCCTGCGCGTCGGGGTCTTCGGCACCGGCGCCATGGGCAGGAACCACGTCCGGCTGCTGGCGGCCCTCCCCGAGGCCGAGCTGGTGGGGGTCCACGATCCCCGCCCCGAGGCGGCCGAGAGCGCCGCCCGGGAGCACGGCGCCCGGGTCTTCGACCGGGTCGACGACCTCGCCGCCGGGATCGAGGCCGCCGTGGTGGCCGTGCCCACGGAGAGCCACGCCCTGCTGGGCTGCGATCTCCTCAGCCGCGGTCTCCACGTGCTGATCGAGAAGCCCCTGGCTCCCGATCTCCCGCAAGCCGACCGGCTCCTCGCCGCGGCGGACGGCCGGGTGCTGGCCGTGGGCCACGTGGAGTTCTTCAACCCGGCGGTCCAGGCCCTCCTCGCCGTGGGGATCCCGCCCCGCTTCGTCGAAGTCCAGCGTCTGGGGGTCTTCTCCCCCCGCAGCCTGGACGTGGACGTGATCCTGGACCTGATGATCCACGACCTCCAGATCCTCCACGCCCTGGACCCGAGCCCGGTGGCCGAGGTGCGGGCCACGGGCATCGCCGTGCTCTCCCACCGCATCGACATCGCCAACGTCCGCATCGAGCTCGCCTCCGGCTGTGTGGCGAACCTCACGGCCTCCCGGGTCTCCTCCGAGCGGGTGCGCAAGCTCCGCACCTTTCTGCCGAGCCGCTACTACTCCCTCGACTACCAGGCCCAGGAGATCCGCGGCTACCGTCTGGAGGAGAGCGGGGGAGAGCGCCGCATCCTGCCGGACAACCTGCCCCTCGAGAAGGCCGAGCCCCTGAAGCGGGAGCTGGAAGCTTTCGTGGCCGCTTGCCGGGGGGAGGACGTCCCGATCGTCTCCGGAGCCCATGCGCGCCAGGCCCTGGAGACGGCCCTGGCGGTGGTGGAGGCGATCAAGCCCGCCTGAAGAGCTGCCGGCCAGCATCCTGCTGATCCGCAGCATCCCGTTGGATCGGGGACAGACTGGGAGCGCCGGCGTCCCGCCGGCCTGCTAACTCAGTTGGCCAGAGACGAGGGAGACCCGTAAGCCCCCCTTCCGTGCCCTCGCGCAACTGTGCTCCTATCTCTCCTTGTCCGTGTCGCCGGCGGGGCGCCGCGTCGCCGGCGGGGCGCCCCGCTGCCGCTCCCTGGAGGACGTCGCGCGGCGGATCCGAAGTGGATTCAGATGCGCGGAGATGTCTTCCCCAGGACGGAGCGGAGGCCCCATCCGAGCCGTCTCCCTGGAGACGAGGCGAAATCCCTGGAGACGAGGCGATCTTTCTGGCGACGGGCTGCCACTGCGAATATCGCCTCGTCTCTGGAAACATTGCCTCGTATCCCTGGAGACGCCTCGTCTCTGGAAAGATAACCTCGTCTCCAGAAAGATCGCTTCGTATCCCTGGAGACGCCTCGTCTCCAGAAATTTCGCCTCG
>DASQEB010000276.1:0-1896 GCA_035633875.1 Thermoanaerobaculia bacterium | reverse complement strand
CGGCGCGCCACGGGAAGCGTCTCCCCGTCCAGGATCACCCAGTGGGCCACCCGCACCACGTCGCCGTCAAAACCCCCGGCGAGGACCTCTTCCACCCGGTACTCGTAGACCGCCAGAGCCTCGCGGTAGGGGGAGATCTCCCGGAGGGTCGGAGTGTGGGAGCGGGCGGTGAGGCGGCCCCGGAGGCGCACGACCGGCACCTTGGGCCTCGCGGCGACCCTCTCTAGATACCGGCGGGCGTTCTCGCGAGCCTCGTCCTCCTCCAGGAATCGGCCATAGACAGCGACGCCTTCGAGCGTGCCGTTCCAGGTGACGGGTGAGCGGGCCTCTCCTCCGAACGTCAGGGGACGGGGGCGCCAGCGGAAGAAGTCGCCCTGGATGTCGGCGGTATCCAGGACGGAGCGTCCGTCCCGCCAGGCCGTGAGGCGGCCGGGACGATAGCTCACGAGGAGGTGCGTGGGCTTACCCGGTTCGAGGCGGCCGAGCTTCAGGGTTTCACGGGTCACTCCCTGACGGGCCAGGGTGAGACGGAGGATCAGTTCGGTCCCCTCCTGGGCCAGGACGAGGTTGGAGCGGTCCCGGGCGCCGCCGGAGAGGGAAACAACCGGGGCGCGCTGCCGGAGGTCGACGGGGACGAGGGTCGCCTCCAGGGTGAGCTCATTGGCCTCCCGGACTCCGGCGACAATCGCCTCGGAGGCCTCCCACGCGGCGGTGAAGGTCCCTCCTCCCAGGACCATGCGGTGGAAGCGATCGAGCCGGGCGAGGCCGTGGCGCTCCACGGGGAAGCTCCTCTCCACAGTCCGGAGGGGATCGAAGACGCGGTTCGGGGCGTTCGCCCGCTCCCAAAGGAAGAGGAGGCGGTCCCGGTCAACAGGCCACGCTCCGGAATCTTCGGCGTAGTGCGCCTTCTCCACCGGCTCAGGCAAAGGGGGCACGGGCCGGGCTGTCCGGGGATCGAGCCAGACCGCCGGAAAACGGTCGGTGGCGGGGTGCGGGGCCACGGCCACCGGGGCGCCGACGAGGTCGAGGGTCTCGGGATGGACCTCGACGACGTGGACGTCGTAATCCGCCTGCCAGTGGTCGTGGCCGCCGTCCGAGGCGCCGAAGGCGAGGAGGCGCCGGTCCGGGGAGAGCATGGGGAAATAGATGTAGCCCCGGGTCCCCGGGAACCGGGGGTCGTTCTTGCGCAGGATGACCGCGGATTCGCGGGTGGAGAGATCCATCCTGTAAAGCGGCCCCCCGGCGCCGGCGATCCAGTAGCCCTGACGGCCGTCCTGGGTGAAGTAGGGCTGGCAGCCGCCGAAAGCCTGGAGCTCGGTGACGCGCTTCCTTCCCGCATCGTAGAGGGAAAAGGTCGGCGCGCCGTCGGTGGCGTGGGTGAGGAGGGGATTCACCAGCCAGCCCGAGAGGGGGTGGGACCGGGCCGTGAGACGCTCGGTCTGCCCCGAGGCCAGGGACAGGCGTATGGAGTATCCCTGGCCGTCGACGAACGCGAGGCCGTCGTCGCCGTGCCAGACGGCGGCGCGGTGCTCGCCATAGGCCCGGGCCCGCGGCGCGAGGTCGCGCTGGCCGGAGCCGTCGGGGCGCATCAGGCGGAGGACCCCCTCTTCGGGACGGCCCTCGGGATAGCGGTCCGGCCCGGGATCCAGGGAGAGCCAGGCGATCCACCGTCCGTCCGGCGAGATGTGGGGGCAGCAGTGGATGCGGTCTCCCTCCTCGGGGGAGAGCTGGCGGAGCCCGGAGCCGTCGAGGCGCTGGGTCCAGAGCCGCCAGCGGCCCGAGCGGTTGGATTCCCAGACGAGGAAGCCCTCGCCGGGAGGGCTCCACGCTGCGGCAGTCCCTCCTGCTGCAGGCCTCGGCGTGGAGGCGGTCGCCACGGGTGAGACGTCCGCCATC
>DASQEB010000275.1:0-9260 GCA_035633875.1 Thermoanaerobaculia bacterium | reverse complement strand
GCCTGGGCCGGGTCGGCTTCGGATGAATCTCGAGCGCCCCCAGCTCCTGCTCGACGTTGGCGAGCGGGCTCAGGACGAAGACCGTGGTGCCGCCCCCCCAGAGGATGCCGACCAGCTTGACGTTGTTCCCCTTGGTCCAGGAGAAGACCGGCGACCCGCTGTCCCCCGGGCCGACACCCGCCTGCACGACGTCCTGGCAGAACTGGCTGAAGTCGGTCCCGGCCACGTTGACGTCGACGCAGGTGGCGACCACGTTGCCGAACGTCCACCCCGTGGTGCGGCCGATCTTGTTGAGCGGCTTGCCACGCACGGAGGTGGCGCGGCCGTTGATGGTGAAGCGGGGGGTCTTCCCGGCGATCTCGAGGGACCCGTTCGCTGCTCCGCGGGAGACGGTCCGGGCGAGCTTGCCGTAGTCCCCCAGATTCGCCGCGTCATACTGGATGAAGGAGCTGTCGCTGAAGCGGCACCGCCGCCCCGCCGGGCACTCTCCCCCGGTGAAGTAGTCCGGATCCGCCACCTCCACGCCGACGAATTCGCCTCCTGAAGCGAGGTAGTTCTGGTAGAAGCGGGTCTCCTCCAGCCCGCCCTGGCGGGAGGTGCAGTGGGAGTTGGTCACGAACCCGAAGACGCCTTCCCGGAAAACGTTGAAGCCCAGGGTGCAGGCCTTGAAGTTGGCCACCTCGAAACCGCCGGCGATGGGCCGGACCTTGTCCCGCAGGTTGACCATCGGGCGGATGGGCTCCGCCTCCTCGACCACGATCGCCTCCCGGGGGGCACTCTTGAACAGGAGCTCCCGCTCCAGGCGGTCCCGGTCCAGACTCTTGGTCCGCGCCCGGGAGTCCATCCCGATCCGGATCCGGTTGGTGGCCTCATCCACCTCGAGGGACACGACACCCGGCAGGGCGAGGACCTGCCGCAGCTCCCTGCGCCAGGCGGCGAGCTCCGCGAAGCCATAGTCGCCCCGCCGGATGATCACGCCCGGCTCCACCTCCCGGAAGGCGGCGGCCTCGGGGCCCTCCGTGTCCTTCAGGAAGACGTTCAGGCGGTCCTGCTCGTCGTAGAAGAACCCGCCGAACCCGGGGACCTCTCGTTCCATCTCGAGGAAGTCCTGGTCGATCGACCGGGGCTCCCTCCGGGGGTCTTCGGCGGCTTGGGCCGGCCCCGCGCAGACCGCGAAGACGGTCAGGACGAGGGCCATGAGAGATTGCAGGCGACGGATGGGCATGGCAGTTCCTCCCGCTCTGAAGTCCGGCTGGTCCGATCCAACCCATTATACGTGATGGGCGCTCCTGAAGCGTTTCAGCGGGCCTCCCGCCCCCGTGATATCATCCCGCCGCGGTTTTTACCTCGGCCGCAAGAAAAACCCGCCTCACATCCGAGCGCGCGAAGGAGGAATCCCCTTGAGCCGTTTCCCTGGCGTCGATCTGCTGGAGCTGGACGCCCTCCTCTCCGAGGAGGAGCGGTTGGTGCGCGACACCGTTCGCGCCTTCGTGGACGACAAGGTCAAGCCGATCATCGAGGAGTGCCACCGCGACGCGCGCACTCCCCTGGAGCTGGTGCCCGAGATGGGCGCCTTGAACCTCTTCGGGGCCAGCCTCTCCGACTACGGGCTTCCCGGCCTGGGCGGCGTCGCCTACGGCCTGATCATGCAGGAGCTGGAACGGGGCGACTCCGGCCTGCGCAGCTTCGTCTCCGTCCAGAGCTCCCTCGTCATGTACCCCATCTACACCTTCGGCTCCCAGGAGCAGAAGGACCGTTGGATCCCCGCTCTCGCCTCCGGCGAGGCCATCGGCTGCTTCGGCCTGACCGAGCCCGACTTCGGCTCCAACCCCGGCGGCATGCGGACCACCGCGAAGAAGGTCGGCAGCGACTGGGTGCTCAACGGCTCCAAGCAGTGGATCACCAACGGCACCCTGGCCGACGTGGCCGTGGTCTGGGCCAAAACCGACGATGGCGTCCGCGGCTTCCTGGTCGAGAAGGGGACGCCGGGCTATACCTCCTCGGACCAGCACGGCAAGTTCTCGCTGCGGGCCTCTACCACTTCGGAGCTCGGGTTCCACGACTGCCGCATCCCGGGCAACGCCATCCTGCCGGGGACCACCGGCCTTAAAAACGCCCTCATGTGCTTGAACCAGGCGCGCTACGGCATCGCCTGGGGCGGCGTGGGTTCGGCCATGGAGACCTTCCACACGGCCCTGCAGTATGCGAAGGAGCGGATCCAGTTCGGCGGCCAGCCCATCGCCAGCCATCAGCTCGTGCAGGAGAAGCTCGCCTGGATGGCCACCGAGATCTCCAAGGGCCAGCTCCTCTGCCTCCAGCTCGGGCGCCTGAAGGACAACGGCCGCTTGAAGCACTGGCACATCTCCATGGGCAAGCGGAACAACGTCTGGCTGGCCCGCGAGTGCGCCCGGCTCGCCCGGGAGATCCTGGGCGCCAACGGGATCGTGGACGACTACCCCGTCATCCGCCACATGCTCAATATCGAGTCGGTCTACACCTACGAGGGGACCCACGACATCCACGGCCTGATCATCGGCGAGGCGCTCACCGGCATCCCCTCCTACAACCCGCCGGAGCGCACGATCCAGGAGAAGGAGCGGGTCCCGGTGGCCGCTGCCGCGGGAGGCGCGGGCTGATGGCGGCGACCACCTCCATGGACTGCCTGCTCGAGCAGGACTTCATCCGCGTCACCGAGCAGGCGGCCATCGCCGCGGCCCGCACCATGGGCCTGGGCGACCGCCGCTACTCGGACCACGTGGCCGTCGAGGCCATGCGCCAGGAGATGGACACGCTCCAGATGGACGGCCGGGTCGTGATCGGGGAGGGGGAGCGGGACAAGGCGCCGATGCTCTACACCGGCGAGGAGGTCGGCGCCCTGCGCGGCAAGGACGGCGCCACGCAGGTGGACATCGCCGTCGACCCGCTGGAGGGGACCAACCTCTGCGCCCTGGGCGCCCCGGACTCCATCGCCGTGCTCGCCGCGGCCGAGCGCGGGGGGCTCCTCTACGCCCCCGACGTCTACATGGAGAAGATCGTCGTCGGCCCCACGGCCCGGGGCTCGATCCACATCGACGCTCCGGTGGCCGAGAACCTCCGCAACATCGCCGCGGCCTTCGGGCGCAAGGTGAGCGACCTGACCGTCGTCGTGCTCGACCGCCCGCGGCACGCCCAGCTCATCGCCGATATCCGGGAGGCCGGCGCCCGCATCCGCCTGATCCCGGATGGCGACCTCTCGGCCGGTATCTCCGCCGCCGTGCGCGGCACCGGCATCCACGCCGTCATGGGGACCGGCGGCGCGCCCGAGGGGGTCATCACCGCGGCGGCCCTGCGTTGCCTGGGCGGCGAGATCCAGGCGCGCCTCAAGGCCACCAACGAGGAGCAGCAGGAGCGGGTCCGCTCCCTGGGTTTCCACGACCTGTCCAAGATCTACAAGACCGAGGACCTCGCCCCGGGCAACGAGATCCTCTTCAGCAGCACCGGCGTGACCGACGGCGAGCTCCTGCGGGGCGTCCGCTTCTTCGGCGGCGGCTCCCGGACCACGACCCTCTTCATGTCGCTCTCGCGCAAGATCATCCGCTTCGTGGAGACCATCCACCGCGAGCAGGTGACGACGCCGGTGCGGTTCCTGTAGCCATGATCAAGCCGGACCACTGGATCCGCCAATGGGGACGCAACGGCGGCGTCACCCCCTTCGTCGAGGAGCAGGTCAACTCCGCGAGCTACGACGTCCGCGTCTCCGACCACTGGATCTGCCCCACCCGGGACCCGGAGGAGTTCCGCGCCCCCCACATCAAGCTCTTCCCCGGCGAGGTCGTGCTCGCCTCGACCATGGAGTACGTCCGCATCCCGCGCGACGTGGCCTGCGACTTGAAGCTCAAGTCCACCCTCGGGCGGCTGTGGATCAACCACTCGCTCGCCGGCTGGTGCGACCCGGGCTTCGAGGGGGAGATCACCCTGGAGCTCCAGAACCTGGGCCCCCAGCCGTTCCTCCTGGAGGCGGGCAGGAGAATTGCACAACTCATCTTCATCTCGATGGAGTCCGAGCCCGAGGTCGCGTATGGCGAGCCCGGCTCGTCGAGCCACTACCAAGGGCAGAGGGGGACGACTCCCGCCCGAAGATGAGGTTCCCGCACCATGAGGAGCGCCGCCGCCGTCCGTTTCCTCTCCCAGTATTCGCCTAAGGCTATAATCGGCGGCGTCATCATGGGCATCGTCGGGAACCTGAGAACGATGCAGCTCGAGGAGCTGCTCCAGTGGCTCTCTCAGAGCAAAAAGAACGGGACTCTGGAAATCGTCAACGGCCGGGTCGAGAAGAAGGTTTTCTTCAAGGACGGCCTGATCCTCTCTTCCGCCTCGAACCAACCCGAGGAGTACCTCGGGCACTTCCTCGTCAGCCGCGGCCTGATCACCGAGGACCAGCTCAACAAGGCCATCGCCATGCAGGAGCAGACCCGGATGCTCCTGGGCAAGATCCTGGTGAGCCACGGCGCCCTGACCGAGGAGAACCTCCACAGCATGCTCCGGCTGAAGGCCGAAGAGAGCATCTACGAGATCTTCTCCTGGCGGGAGGGGGACTTCCGGTTCCTCGACGACGTCCTCCCCGACGGGGCCATGGTGCCCATGCGCCTCGACGTGACCGGCATCGTCATGGAGGGGGTCCAGCGGCTCGATGAGTGGAAGCGGATCCGGCAGGTGATCCCCCACGAGGCTGTCATCCCCGTCGGCCTCATCGACTTCTCCAAGGCATCCAAGCTGGGCGCCGGCGAGCGCCGCATCCTGGAGCTCGTGAACGACGAGCGCACGATCGAGGAGATCCGGGAGGCAACCCGCTCCACCGAGTACCAGGTCTCGAAGCTCTTCTTCGACCAGTATCAGCTCGGGCGAATGAAGTTCGTGAAGCTCCGTTGGGCGGCCGGGGGCTCCCCCGCCGGCGGAATCGAAGACGGGGTGCCCACCGCGACCGCCCTCCTCCAGGCGGGCCAGGTCTATCTGGCCCAGAACGATTACGACGCGGCCCTGCGCCACCTGCGGGCAGCCCGCGCCCTGGAGCCCGAGAACACCGACGCCCTGGCATCCCTCAACCACGCCGAGAAGAAGATCCGGGAGGAGATCGAGAAGGCGGGAGTCAGCCTCGGCTCCGTCCCCCAGCTCGCCGCCAGCATCGAGCAGCTCACCGCCGCGAAGCTCTCCCCCCAGGAGGGCTTCATGCTCACCCGCGTCAACGGCAGCTACGACATCCAGTCGATCCTGAAGATCACCCCCATGCCCCAGCTCGACGCCCTGATGATCTTCTGGAAGCTGGCCAGCCAGGGCTTCATCCGCCTGCTGCCGCCACGCACCCCCGGCCCGGCAGGGCGGGGAGCGGCGCCGGCGGCACGGTAGGGCCTGCACAGCAAGAAAGAACAAGGACCTAAAGGACCAAAAGGACTCCAAGTCAACGATCTCAGCGTCAATCCTCCTTTTTGTCCTTTAGGTCCTTATGGCCTTCAGGCCCCTTCACTTCGGCCAGGGCTTCGACACGTGCGGATTCCCCCGCACCGAAAACCGAAGCGGCCACTGCGCCGCCTCCCCGGCGTAATCGACCCCGATCCGCGGGCTCGCCACGATCTCTGCATCCTCCACCGGCTCGCCCCGGGTGATGAGGAGCGGCGGCTCGTCCAGGCGGACGCCGTCCAGGGTACGGTCGATCGCGAGGGCCTGGCAGATCTTTCCCGGTCCTCCGGCCAGGTCGCCGGGACGGGGCTTGCGAGTCCAGCCCCGGTTCTCCACCATCCGCTCCTCCCCCGCGACGGGCTCGCCGGCGCGGAGGAGGACGGCGCTCCCGATATCCCTCTCCCCGGTGACGGCGTTCAGGCAGAAGTGCATGCCGTAGATGAGATAGACGTAGGCGTGGCCGCCCGGGAGATAGAGGCTCTCGTTGCGCGGTGTGCGCCGGCCGGCCCAGGCGTGGCTCGCCCGGTCCGGAGCGCCGAGGTACGCCTCGACCTCGACGAGGCGGAGCACCAGGCGTTCGCCGTCCAGCTCGCGGACCAGCCAGCGCCCCAGGAGGTCCCGGGCGACGGTCTCGGCGGGGCGGCGGTAGAACGAGGCAGGGAGAGGACGGAATCGACTCATGCGGGACGGAAGACGATATCATCGGACATCATCGTGGCATGCGCCTTGCTCCGGAACGTGGCCTAGCCGAACCGTCTTGCTTTGCCTTTGAACGTTTCCGCGGAGATTCGACCATGGCCGTAGAAACCTTCGCTTCGACGACCTTCCCGGCGCTCTTCGCGGACCTGCCGGACGCCTTTGCCGAGCATTTCGATCCCGAAGCTCCCTGGTCTCTCCTGGGCGAACCCCTGGACGAGATCCTGGCCGGGCTCCCCTCCTCCGACATCCGGATCAAGGCCTCGCCGGACTTCCACCTCGCGGGGGACCGGATCGTCATCTGCCCCGGCACCCGCATCCACCCGGGCGCGGTGATCGAAGGGCCGGTCTTCATCGGCCGGGACGTGGAGATCCGGCCGGGCGCCTACATCCGCGGCGGGGTCTGGATCGACGACGGCTGCGTGGTGGGGGCGAACACGGAGATCAAGCGGGCGATCCTCCTCTCCCATGCCAAGGCGCCCCATCTCAACTACGTGGGGGACTCGGTCCTGGGCTCGGACGTCAACCTCGGGGCCGGGACCATCCTCTCGAACTTCCGGCACGACGGCCGGGAGATCCGCATCAACAGCAACGGCCACGGGATCTCGACCGGTCGCAGGAAGCTCTGCGCCGTGCTCGGAGACGGCGTGGTCACCGGTTGCAACTGCGTCATCCATCCCGGGGTGGTCGTGGGCCGGGAGACGCAGATCTACCCGGGCGTGCAGCTCCGCTCCGGGATCTACCCCGAGCAGAGCATTGTCAAGCTCCGGCAGGAGCTGGACGTGGTGCCGATCCGGTAGGTCACAAAGCCGGCCGCGGGAAGGCCTGGGTCACCGACGGATCGAAGACCGGGTGGCTGACGACCATGACGGTGCGGTCGTCGTCCGGCGGGGCGCCCCGGCTGAAGTCCTCGACGCTCCGAAAGATGGCCTCGACCACCTCCTGGGCGGTCTCGCCCCGGTGCGCCTGCGCGACTTCGAGCAGACGCTCGACGCCGTACTCGCCCAGGGGGCGCCCCATCTCGTCCCGCCCCTGGGTCTCGACGATGCCGTCGGTGTAGAAGACGATCATGTCCCCCGGCTTCATGATGACGAAGCCCCGCTCGTAGGTGGCTCCGGGAAGCGGCCCCAGGACCGGTCCCCCCTCCTCCATGTACCGCACATTGCCGTCGGCGGACAGGTGGAACGGCGGCGGATGGCCGGCGTTGACGTAGATGAAGACGCCGTTGAGCTCGAGCTCGCCGTAGAACATGGAGACGAAGCGGCTGGTGAGCGTGCTCTTGTGGATGATGTTGTTCATCCGCTCGACCGTGCGCACGATCTTGAAGTCGCGGGCGAGGCCCATGCGCAGGCCCATGTAGATGTCCCGCACCTGGAGGGCCGCAGGGAGGCCGTGGCCGGAGACGTCGGCGATGGCGAGGCCCAGGATCTTTTCGGTCACCGGGATGAAGTCGTAGAAGTCGCCGCCCACGCTCTCCATGGGCTCAGAGAGGCCAGAGATATCGAAGTCGCCGTAGTGGGGGGGCCGCCGGGGGAGGATCGAGGACTGGATCTTCCGCGCCTCCTCGAAGATCCCCGCCATGCGGTCGCGCCGGAGCTTCTGGTTGACGCTGTGGCGCAGGATGCCGAGAGAGAAGAGGAGGTCGTCCTTGTGGTGGCCGGTCTCGACGTCGAAGGCGAGGATGTACTCCTCGTTGCCCACCTCGATGGCGGCGAACCGCTCGACGCCCAGGCGGTCCTCCAGGCTCTTGTCGATGTCCGGGTCCTCCGGTCCCATGTAGACCGCGCCGTCCTCCAGCAGGAGCTGAATCGGACGGTAGGAGATGGGCACCTTGAGCCCCTGGGGGACCTCCTTGGCCTCGCCGAAGGTCGCCTGGAGGACGTAGTAGCCGCCCCGGCGCTCGTAGAGGCGCCCGCCGCAGATCCCCAGCTCCTCCCGGAACTTCTCGATGATGCTCTCGAGCAGGGAGGGGATGCTCGTGCTGGCGCTCTCGTCGCGGTCCATGGCCGCGACGACCTGCTCCACCTTCTTCATCAGCCCCCGGTAGTTGACCGGGCGGACCTCGGACGTGATCAAGACGCTCCTCCCTTCCTCTCTCTCGGCGAAGACTATCCTACCCGTTGTCGATGAGTGCCATCAGGATCCGGTCCTGCGTCCCGCGGGCGTCGCCGCGGCTGCCGTTGATCAGGATCGAGAAGGCATACGACTTGCCGGAGACCGCCTTGGCGTAGCCCGAGAGGGTGGAGACGCCCGAGAGGGTGCCGGTCTTGGCGAAGACGTTGCCCCGGTAGGGAGGGACCGCCAGGCGCCGCTTCCAGGAGCCCATGTCCTCCCCCGAGTAGGGCAGGGACTGGGCGAACTCCCGGCCCAGCGGGTGGAAGAACATGTGCCGCAGCAGGGTCGTCAGGTGGCGCGGCGCGAAGCGGTTGTACCGGCTCATCCCCGAGCCGTCCGCCATGGTGAAGGAGCCGCGGGGGATGCCGATGGAGACCAGGAACTCGGAGATCGCCCGCACCCCCTCCTCCCAACTCCCCGTGCCGCAGCGCCGGGCGCCGAGCTTCTTGGCCAGGCTCTCGGCGAAAAAGTTCTGGCTCCGCTTGTTGGTGACCCGGATGGCGGACAGGAGGTCGCTCCGGTGCACGGCCACCCGCTGCCAGATCTCGCCCGGGAGCCGCTCGACCGGATGGATGTGCCCCTCCACCTCGATACCCTCCTGCGCCAGGGCGTCCTTCAAAGCCGAGCCGAAGTAACTGAGGGGGTCCGGCACGGTGACCCAGGTCTCGAACGGACCGGAGCCCTGCCGGATCGATCCCTTGACGGTGATCAGCGTCCCCGCCCGGTTGACGATCAGGGAGCCCCTGCCCTTCGACATCGTTTTGGCGGTGTTGTCGACCCGGAAGAGCGGCACCGGCGGGACGGTCTCGACCCGGGCCGGCTGTCCAGCGCTCGCCCCGGGCGAGACCCGCACCAGGATGCAATTGTCGTTGAACGAAAGGGCGTCCACCGGCGCCTCGTACCACTGGGTGAGCTGGTCCCGGGGCCAGTCGGGATGGATCTGGGGTCCCTTGAACAGACCGTGAGCGAGATAGAGGTTCCCCGTCACCTTGCGCACGCCCCGGTCCCGGAGGGCC
>DASQEB010000274.1:0-12346 GCA_035633875.1 Thermoanaerobaculia bacterium | reverse complement strand
CGAGCGGCAGCTCCGGCCCGGTCAGACCGTCCTGCTGCGGCTCCAGGTGAGGGACCCGGCCACCGGCGCCGAGGGCAATGTCGTCCGCGGCTTCCGGGTGCCCGACCGGACGGTCCAGCTCCTGCCGGCCGGTCTGACCTCCGGCGCCTCCGAGGGCGAAGCCGTCCAGACGGCTCCGGTCCGTGCGGACACCCTCCTCCTGATCCCGCCGGCGGAGGAGGTCGTCCTCGGCACCTGGCGCGCCGAGACCGTGGTCACCGGGAGCCGCATCGCCAAGGTGGGCTTCCTCGTGGACGGCAAGCTCCAGGTCGTGCGCAGCCGGCCGCCGTTCTCGGCCGAGATCCGGCTCGCCACCTTCCCGCGCGAGCAGCTCGTGCGGGTGGAGGGCTACGACGAGGACGGCGCGCTCGTGGCCGCCGACCAGATGCTCCTCAATCAGGCGCGGGGCGGCTTCCGGGTGCGGATCACCGAGCCGCGCCGGGGCGCCCGGGCGACGGGAGAGGTCCTGGTCCGGGCCGAGGTCGTCATCCCGGAGGAACGGAAGGTCCAGGCCGTGGAGCTCCGGGTCAACGACACCCTGGTGGCCACCCTGGAAAGCCCTCCCTGGCAGCACCGCATCGAGGTCCCGGCCGGCAGCGAGATCGCCTACGTCACCGTGACGGCCCTGCTCGACGACGGCAGTCGGGCCGAGGACGTTCGCTTCCTGCGGGCCCCCGCCAACCTGGACGAGGTGGAGGTCAACCTCGTCGAGCTCTTCGCCACCGTCCTCGACGGGGCCGGCCATCCGGTGCGCGGCCTTGCCGAGACGGACTTCCAGGTCTTCGAGGCGGGCAGGCCCCAGACCCTCGCCCGCTTCGAACAGGTGGACAACCTCCCCCTGAGCCTGGGGATTGCCATCGACACCTCGTTCTCCATGGCCTCCTACCTTGACGAGGCCCAGAGGGCGGCCAACTCGTTCCTCCGCGGCGTGATGAAACCCGGGGACCGCTGCTTCGCCCTGGCGATCACCTCCCGGCCCGAGCTGCTGATTCCCCCGGTCGACGACGTCGAGGCCGTCTTCCTCGCTCTGGAGGGGCTCCGCTCCTTCGGCCGCACGGCCTTCCACGACGCCGTGATCGCCAGCCTCTACCACTTCCGCGCCCAGCGGGGTCAGCGGGCACTCATCCTCCTGACGGACGGCGAGGACACCGGCAGCGCCACCTCCTGGGACGACGTCCTGGAGTACGCCCGGCGGAGCGGCGTCGCCATCTACGCCGTCGGCTTGAACGTCGCGGCCCTCAAGCGGGGCCCCCGGGCCAAGCTGGAGGAACTGGCCGAGGTCTCGGGCGGACGGGCCTTCTTCATCGAGCACGCCCACGAGCTCGCGGGCATCTACGGCCAGATCGAGGCCGAGCTGCGCAGCCGCTACTTCCTCGCCTACCACTCCAGCCAGCCCGCGGACGAGAACGGCTTCCGCCGCACCGAGGTGAAGGCCCGGCGCGGGCTCAAGGTCCGGACAGGGCGGGGGTATGTGCCGTAGAAAAGGCGGGGTGGAACACCGCGCGCCCCAACCGCGTTAAACTTGAACGGGGGCTATGTTTTGCCCCCATGCAGTACCATGAAAATCCTCCGTCGTACCCCCCTCGCAGCTCTTCTGGCCCTCCTCCTCCTCGCCGCCGCCCCCGTCCCTCCCGGCCCGTTCGAGTTCGAACGGCTCAACCGGAGTTATAGTGATGTCGCGCCGGAGATCGTCCCGGTGACGGAGGGGTTGGTCGACATCCGGCTCTCCTCGCCGAGCAACCAGCTCACCGTGGTCGATCATCTGCTGCGGCTCGAACCGGGGCCGGGCGGCGTCCACACCGCGGAGCTGCGGGTGGAGTTCGAAGGGAGGGGCTTGCTGGTGGCGGACATCGACGTGGCGGGATTCGGCACGCGCATGCAGGACCAGGTGGTCGTGCCGCGCCAGATCGCCAACCTGGAAGGCCGTGCCGCCGTCCAGCGGGTTCCGGAAGGCTACAGGATCATCCTGGAGGAGCTCCCGCCGCGGCTCGCCGTTCACGTCGAGAGCGAGATGGCCGGCCGCATCGTCGGGACCTGCGAGAGAGCGGCGCAGTTCTCCCAGGTGGACGTCGACTGCTCCGGCCTCGACCGGAAGCTTTCGAACATCGTGTTCCCCACCCCTCGGGCGGGAGAGGTCTACCTCCTGGAGGAAACCGATCTCACACCCGCCGAACGCGAGCGGCTGGACGCCTACCTGGGGAGCGCGGATCCCCGCTAGCGGCAAGGGGACCTCTCGCATCCATGGCCTTTGGACAGCGCACGCCGGCGACGACCGTCCTCCTGGTCGCCATCCTCCTTGGCTTCGGCCTGGAGCTTCTCACCGGAGGAGTCACCGGCAGCCTGTCCGAGGCCGGCGCCAACTACGCTCCCGCCGTGGCCGGAGGGCAGTACTGGCGCCTGGTGACCAGCATGTTCCTCCACGGGGGCATCCTCCACCTGGCGCTGAACGGCTGGGCCCTGTACCAGCTCGGCGGGTTGTTCGAGATCTGGCTGGGGTCCGTTCGGCTGCTCGTTGTCTACTTCGCGAGTGGAATCGCCGGCTCCATTGCCAGCGTTCTCTGGACTGAGGGACCGAGCGTAGGGGCCTCGGGGGCGATCTTCGGGTTGCTCGGCGCCCTGATCGCGTTCCTGCTGCGCCGGCACGAAGCCTTGACCCCGGGAGCGAAGTCCCTGCTCATGCAGCTCGTCATGTGGGCCGTGATCAACGTCTTCTTCGGGTTCTCGACTCCGGGGATCGACAACGCCGCCCACCTCGGAGGCTGCGCTGCGGGGCTCCTGCTGGGGCTGGTTTTGCGGGAGCGCCGCCGTTACCGGCCTGTGGCCGAGGTGTAACCGTCTGGTAGAATAAGGACCCTGGGGCAGGAACGAGTCTCCGCCCCACGACCTCTCCCTCGCACAGATTCGGCTGGTTCCTGGGCTCCCCCGCGGGGCGGCCCGTGTGCGAGGGCCCCGTGAGACTCCCTGGAGGATTTCGCTGAATGGCAGCGCGACGCATGATGAATCGCCTTTACTACTTCACGATCGAGGATGAGAGCATCCTCGCCGAGACCTTCTCGCAGCTCGAGAAGGAGGTCTACGCCATCACCTACAAGGTCACCGGCACCGAGGACGTCTTCGTCACCACCGCCGAGACCAAGGACGCGATGGACCGCAACGACATTCCCTACAACCTCCTGGCGGAGGAGGACGGCGCCAAGATCGCCATCTACCACTCCCCTCTCTCCAAGGAGGAGCTGGGGGACTACGAGGACGCCGTCAAGGCCCTGGCCCTGGCCTGCCGCGCCATCGCGCTCGCCTGCGTCGGGGTCAACGGCGAGAGCAATCTCGGCTTCGACCTTTCGAGCAACGGCGCCAAGAGCTACACCTACTTCACGGCTCCGGCCGGCCACACCTTCATCTGGCGCCTCTTCCACGACCGGGACGATGCGGTGAACTTCCTCCACAAGATGACCGCCGGCGAGAAGAAGGCCATCGAGTGGGCCGAGTCCATCCCGCTCGCCACGTCCAAGGAGCTGAAGTCCTACCATTGAGCTCTCTTCGGGACCAGGGATCCAACCTCTCCCTCTTCGAGCCCACGTACTCCGTCTCCCAGCTCTGCGGGGAGGTGCGGGACTTCCTGGGGGAAGCCTTCTCCTCCGTCTGGGTGGTGGGGGAGGCCCAGCGGGTGCGCCCCAGCCAGCGCGGGCACGTCTACTTCGAGCTGGTCGAAAAGGGCGACAACGACGAGATCGTGGGCAAGCTCGACGCGGTGATCTGGAAGACCGACGCCCTGCGCATCAGCCGCCTCCTCGCTGCGAGCGAGCAGCGGCTGATGGACGGCGTCCAGATCCGCTGCCGGGGAAGCCTGGACTTCTACGCCCCCGGCGGGCGGCTCCAGCTCTGCATCCGCGAGGTGGACCCGGCCTTCACCCTGGGTCTGCTCGAACGGCGGCGCCGCGAGACCCTGGCCGCCCTCTCCGCCGCCGGCCTTCTGGAGCTCAACCGCGGCCTGGCTCTCTGCGACCTGCCCCTCACCGTCGGCCTCGTCACCTCCCACGGCAGCGCCGCCTACCACGACTTCCTCTCGGGGCTCTCGGAGAGCGGCTACGGTTTCCGGGTGCTCTTCGTCCACGCCGCCATGCAGGGGCGGGAGGCCGAGCGCGAGGTGGTCTCCGCCCTCGCCGCCCTGCGGGGCCTGCCCATCGACTGCGCCGTGGTCATCCGCGGCGGCGGCTCGCGCACCGACCTCGCGGCCTTCGACAGCCGGGCCATCGCCGAGGCCATCGCCCGCGCGCCCTTCCCCGTCCTCACCGGCCTCGGCCACGAGATCGACCGCGCCATCGCGGACATGACGGCCCACACCGCCTTCAAGACCCCCACCAAAGTCGCCGAGTTCCTCATCGAGCGGGTGGCCGGCTGCGAAGCCGCGTACCGTGATCTGCAGCGGATGTTGATCCGGGAGGCCCTGGAGCCCCTGCGCGCCGGCCGCGAAGCCCTGGGCCGCGCCGAGCGGGGCGTGAGCCTCGCCCGCATGCGCCTCGCCGCCGCCGGAGCGCGCATCGAAGAGCACGCCCGCGCCCTCGCCCGCCTGGGCAAGAGCGGCCTCCGCCAGGCCGGGCGCAGGCAGGACGCCGTGCAGGACCGGCTGGTCGAGCTGGCGCCCCGCCGCCTCGCCGCCGCCCGCCGCGAGCGCACCAACCTGGGAGAGCGCCTGGCCGGCGTCGCCCGCGGCCACGTGCGGGAGGTCCAGGCCACCCTCCAAGGCATCGAGCGCCTGACCCACCAGCTCGCCCCGGAGCGCACCCTGGAGCGCGGCTTCAGCCTCACCCACGATCCCTCCGGCAAGATCCTCCGCCACCCGGCCCAGGTCCGGGCCGGCGACCGCATCACCACCCGCGTGGCCGGCGGAACCCTCGCCAGCCGAGTGGAGGAAGAACCATGAGCGAGAGCCTGAACAACCCCGCCGGGCAAGAGCCGAGCTTCCGCGAGGCCATGGACGAGCTCGAAGGCATCCTCGAGCGCATCGAAGGCGAAGAGATCGACATCGACCGCCTCGCCGAAGAGCTCCGCCGCGCCGCCCAGCTCCTCGACCTCTGCCGCGGCAAGATCCGCAAGGCCGAAGTCGAGGTCACCCAGATCGTCCAGAGCCTGGAAGAGGGGGAGGAGGACGGAGAGGAGGGGTGACGGTCGGATGTGAGGCGAAGCCTTGTGACCGAGGAAACGATCACCCAACTGCTCGCGAGGTGGGGCTCGGGAGACCAGGAAGCGGCCGAGCGAGTCCTCGCCCTGGTCTATCCAGAGCTTCGCCGCATCGCCGCCCGTCAGCTCCGCCGGGAGCGAGACGCCCACACGCTCCAGGCGACGGCCATCGTGAACGAGGCCTACATGCGCCTCGTCGGGCAACACGGCCTGGAATGGCCGAGCCGCTCCCACTTCTTTGCCTTCTCGGCGCACCTGATCCGGCGCATCCTCGTCGACTACGCCCGTCGTCGGAATAGGGCCAAGCGGGGAGGGCTGTCCGAGCAGATCACCCTCGTCGAGGTGGCGGACCTGCCCGTGGAGAAGAGCCCCGATCTGGTGGCTCTGGACGAGGCGCTCTCCGGCCTCGAAAAGGTCGACCCGCGCAAGGCGACCGTCGTCGAGCTGAAGTTTTTCGCCGGCCTGACTCTCGACGAAATCGCCGAGCAGCTCCGCATCTCTCCCGAGACCGTGAGCCGCGAATGGCGCCGCGCCAGAGCCTGGCTCTACAAAGCGTTGCAGACCAGGGCGGCCAACGGCGCATGATCCATCGAGGGAGGAGGAGCGATGGAGACGGAACGATGGCACGAGGTCGATCGCCTGTTCGAGGAGGCTCTGGACAGGCCTCCAGCGGAGCGGCCGGTGTTCCTCGACGCGGCGTGCGCCGGGGATCCGGCTCTCCGGTGGGAGGTGGAGCGGCTCCTCGCCGCAGACGCGGAGGGGGCCGGTTTCCTGGAGGGCCCGCCGGATGAGCTGCTCCGGCTGACGCTCGATGACCGGGAGGACGGCGGAAGCCTCGGCGCCTACCGGCTGCTCCGCAGGATCGGCAGCGGCGGCATGGGCACCGTCTATCTCGCCCGCCGGGAGGACGAGCACTATCAGCGCGACGTGGCCATCAAGGTGCTCCGCTCCGGCCTGGCCACCACCGAGGCCTTTCATCGCTTCATCGCCGAGCGGCAGATTCTGGCCCACCTCGACCATCCGAACATCGCTCGCCTGTACGACGGCGGGAGCACGGCCGACGGCCGTCCGTATCTGGTCATGGAGCTGGTCGAGGGACTGCCGGTCGACGAGTACTGCGACCGCCACCGGCTGACCCTCGATCAACGCCTCGACCTGTTCCAGAAGATCTGCGCCGCGGTCCAGCACGCCCACCAGAACCTGCTGGTCCACCGCGACCTCAAGCCGGCCAACATTCTGATCACGCCCGAGGGGGAGCCCAAGCTGCTCGACTTCGGCATCGCCAAGCGGCTCGCTCCGGAAGCCGGCGTCACTCTGCAGAAAACGTGTGCCGGGCTGCGGCTCCTGACCCCCCGCTACGCCAGCCCCGAGCAGGTCCGGGGGGATGCGATCACCACGGCGAGCGACGTCTACTCTCTCGGCGTGATCCTCTACGAGCTGCTGGCGGGCCGCAGCCCGTACGCGGCCTCGGCGGAGCTGCCGTACGAGATCGAGCGCTCCATCTGCGAGCAGGAGCCGCAGCGCCCCAGCGCCGCCCTGTTCCGGCCGGGGACCCCGAGCGCGGAAGACATCGCGCTGGCCCGCAGGACGCGGCCCCAGGCTCTCGCCAGCCGGCTGCGCGGAGACCTCGACAACATCGTCCTGACGGCGCTGCGCAAGGAGCCCCGGCGGCGGTACGGCTCGGCGGCCCAGCTCGCTCAGGATCTGGAGAGACATCTCCAGGACCTCCCCGTCACCGCCCGTCCCGACACGCTGCGCTACCGCACGCGGAAATTCGTGCGCCGCCACCGCGCCGGGCTCGCCGCCACGGTGGTTGTGATTTTGCTCGTGGCGGGCTTCGTGGCGAGCCTGGTCGCCCAGAGACGGCAGCTCGCCCAGGAGCGGGACAAGGCCCGGTACGCACTCACGTTCCTGGTCGACACCTTCAAGCAGGCCGATCCCTATCAGGCACGGGGAGAGAGGGTCACGGCGCGCGAGATCCTCGACCAGGGAACCGCCCGCATTTCGCGGGAGCTCGCGGGGGAGCCGGACGTGCAGGCGGCCGTGATGGATGCCCTCGGCGAAGTCAATTTCAGTCTGGGCCGATACGACCAGGCCGAGCCGCTCCTGACGCGCGCTCTCGCGCTGCGCCGCCAGCTTTTCGGCTCCGATTCGCTGGAGGTCGCCGAGAGCCTCGAGCACCTGGCCGCATTCCAGAGCAGGCGCTCGTCTCTGGAGAGAGCGGAGTCGAACCTGCGGGAGGCCCTGGCCATCCGGCGGCGCCGCCAGGGCAGCGGAGATCTCGCCGTGGCCCGGACCCTCCAACAGCTCGGCGATCTCCTCGTGCTACAGGGAGCCACTCCCGAGGACACCTCCGGCATCGAGGCGCTCTTTCGGGAGGCCCTGGCGATCGCCCGGCGGGTGGAAGGACCGGAGGGGCCCACGGTGGCCGAGACCCTGATCAAGCTCGGATCTTTCCGGTTGGAGCAGGGAAAGTACACCGAAGCGGAGAGGCTCTACCGAGAGGGACTGGCCATCGAGCGGAAGGCTCTGGGGAGCCGGGACCCTCGGCTCTATCGCGACCAGTCGAATTTCGGAAACGTTTTGGCCGTGGCAGGAAAGCTCGGGGAAGCGGAGGCCCTCCTGCGGAGCTGTCTGGAGGAGCAGCGCGAGATCCTCGGCCGTGGGCATCCGGACGTGGCGGAGACGATGCAAACCCTGGCGGCCGTGATCCATTACCAGGAGCG
The DNA here is from genome assembly GCA_035633875.1 of Thermoanaerobaculia bacterium. Lineage (GTDB taxonomy): Bacteria > Acidobacteriota > Thermoanaerobaculia > Multivoradales > UBA5704 > DATARR01. The sequence continues at coordinate 4,403 of DASQEB010000274.1, read as the reverse complement.
GTGTCGCGAGGCGGAGGCGCTGAGTCGCGAAGCGCTGACCCTGGTTCGCTCCTATTATGGCCCGAGGCACCGGCGGGTGGCTACCTCCCTCCACAACCTGGGGACGGACCTCGCCTGCCAGGGAAGGTACCCGGAGGCGACCGTCCTGTTCAACCAGTCGCTGGAGATCCGGCGTCAGAACGGCGAAGAAGACGCCCTGGCGGGTCGGACCCTCCTGCTGCTTGCCGAGCTCCATCGCAGTCAGAAGAACTACGCGCAGGCGCTCGATTTCGGGCACCGGGCTCTCGAAAACCTGGAAAAGACCAGGGGCCCCGATCATTCGGAAGTCGCCTGGCCGCTGTATGAGATCGGAAGGAGCTACCTGGAGCAGAACCGTTTCGAGGAGGCTGAGCCCTACCTGCGCCGCAGCCTGGAGATCCGGCTCCGGTGGCTCGAACCCGACAACATCGAGCTGGCGAAAGTGCAATACCTGCTGGCGAAATCCCTGGTCCGCCAGGGTCGTTCCGGCGAGGCGAAGCCCCTCCTGCAGAAGGCGCGCACCACGGCCGTCGCCTTCTATGGGCCGGACCACGTTGCCGTCCAAAGGATCGACGTCCTGCTGGCTGAAATCCTGAATCTCCAGAGCAGGCCATTACCGCGCGCAAGCCGACCGATCCCCTCCTGACACCGCGCCCGGCGCGGGACGCCGAAGCCCCGGCCGGGCGCGGAGGTGCTCAAGCGGTCAGAACCATCCGAAGCTCAGTCTGCCCAGGCCGTCCCGCAGGCGCCGATTTTCTCGGTCCCATCAGGGCACGCGTACGTGCAGCACTCGTAGACGTCGATGTAGGTGTAGCCCGAGAACGTGCACCCCATGAAGCTGCGGAAGCAGTTGACGGCATGCGCGGGCTGTGCCGTGATGTTGAGCGACGCGAAGATGGCGAGAGTTGCCAGCATCAGAGTCAGAGCGAGTTTGAGCAGCCGGTTCATGTGACCTTCCTTTCTACGTGAGTGTTGTTGATAAAACAATGGGATGGTGCATCGGCCCAACCCTTGCCTATATCTGCCTATGCGCGATCCGCGGCGCCACTCCGTCACCTGGGGAGAGGACCCGTCACGAAGGACTACCCGTCGAGTGGGTGTGCGGTCACAGCAGGAGGACGTTCCCTCGCAAGGAACGAGAGGGTGGACGGCGTCGGTATCTCAGTCCAGCTCTGCGGCTGACTTCGCACCCAGACCGCGCAACCAGTCGACGAGCTCGTCGGCGTTGCTGCGGCGCGCCGCATCGAGGGGCGTCAGCTTCTCCCACTCCGGGATCCAGTTCATCTCGGCCCCGCGGGCCAGAAGATACTCCGCCGCGCGGCGTTGTCCGCCGTGGCAGGCACCCCAGAACGCACGGCTGACGTCGTCCGGCGCGGGTGGCTCGGCGGCAAAGAATCCCTCGAGGCGGTCCATCAGCCCGAGCGTCGCGGCATCTTGAGGCGTCGTCCGCGCGCCGCGTTGGATCAACCGGTGCGCTGCCTCCCACTGCCTGAACCCTCTCGCATCCGCCAGCGGCGTGCCGCCGCCGATGACTGCGCCGGGTGCTTCGATATCCGCGCCGCCGTCGATCAGCGCATCGAGCGCATCGACGTCATTGCTGCTCGCCGCCCAGTGCAGCGGCGTTTCAGCATGCGGCCCGCTGAACCGGGCGTTGACATCGGCGCCGGCCTCGATCAGCAAGGCCACCGTCGCCGCACTGTTGGGGAAGTGGCCCGGCCAGTCTGTCGCCACATGCAGCAGCGTGCGCGACATTCCACGAGGGCCGCTCTCGCCGATCCTCGCGGTTGCGAGACCGGGATTTTCGGCCAGCAGCCGCTTCAGCGTCGGGAGATCGCCGGTGCGGATCGCTTCGACCACAGCGACGGCGAGCGGTTCCTCAGGAGCGAGATGCATCGTGGTCATACCTGATCATCAGATGGACGTGCGCCAGCGCCGAGTCAAACCGCCTTTTCCATGATGACAGCGGGGCGGCCGCGGTTCTCGCAGTGTGCGACGAAGCTCCAACCGAGCGAGGCATAGAGCGCCTCCTGGTCATACGTGAACAGAAAGAGCTTCTTGATTCCCAGCCTCCAGGCTTCCGCTTCGGCCCGACCCACCAGTTGCCGGCCGATGCCTCGCCGCCGATGATCGGGCACGACGTAAACGCTTCCCAGCCAGGGGCCGAGGTCTGGCCGGCTTGCCAGATCCTTCGCGCGGATGCACGCCGCTCCCACGGGAACGCCGGAAACGAAAGCGACGACGGCCAGAGGCAGAGCGTCTCGCCGCGCGTGGTCCCGCACCCACGCTCTGGTCTTTCCCGGCGACGAATCGGGATTCGACCGGCCCCACTCGTTGTAGAACCATTCCGCGAGAGTCTCTGCGAGCTCCGGATGGTCAGCGAGGTAGTCGATCTGGATTTTCATGGTCACCCGCAAGACGACATCACAAACCGGACGGATGCTGCGAAAGTCAGGCGCGATGCGTGGTGCGCCAACGATCGCGCTCTAGATAACGTTCTCCGCTCCTTGTCGATCATTCTTGTTTCCTCCATTCTTGTCTCCTCCTTCAGCGGACAGGCCCGCGGGAACGCCCTTAGCAGCCCGGTGCCCGATCCGACGCGGCTTCGGGAGATGTGCTCGGCGCGAGAAGCCAACCAACCGCCACAAGCGCCAGCGCGATGGCGAACGCGAGCAAGTTAGCGTCAACGGTACCAACAGGAGGGACACCTCCCGGATCGTGCAACGCGCCGCCGTACAGCGGATGAGTGGCAGCGCTCACGAAGAACCCGCCGAGAACGCAGAGGCTGAGAACGCCCGCGAGACTCACGGAGGTTTTCGACCACGGTGCTCTCCACACGTAGCGCAGGGCCACCAGCGCTACCGCGCAGTTGGTCACGACAAGCCACACGAGGTGCATTCTCGCGTGCGGTGTCCACTCGGGGTGGAGCGCGTGGGTGGAGCCAAGGTCCACGAGAAGTGGAACGAAGCCGTAGATCACGATCCCGAGCGTCATGACGCCACGACCGATCAAGGCTCGGCGCCACAGCGAAGCTACGGAAGGCATAGAGAGTTTCCTTGAATGATCCTCGTGAGGCGCTCGCACCGTTGATGGCGCCTCAGGCGTCCGCTGGCCAGGGTTGTGCGCTGCCGCTGGATCGTGCGCCGCGCCGCCTCCATGGACGGATCGGCGAGCGGCCGTTCGGGAAACACCGGCGCATAGCCGGCGGCCAGCAGCATCGCGTTACGCTCGCGCAGCGGCACGTCCCTCCGCAGCCTTCTACCGGCGGCGCGAGCCGTCTGCTGCGAGCTTCGGGCTGGACGCTTGGCTCGGATCGAGCGCAGCCGCAACGGCCCGCGGGTTGACGGACGCCACTCTCAGAAGTGCTTGTGCCGGACCTTCTGGCTGGCGTCGCCCTTGCTCCCAATTCTGGAGAGTCGAGATGCTCACACCAATCATGAGGGCAAATTCCGACTGCGACTTGTTCAGCTTGGCACGAATCGCCTTTACATCCTCTGCCTTCACCTCAAACCTGCGTGCCGGCGCCTGTTCACCGCGCTTGATACGCCCCGCCTCCTTCACGCTGGCAAGTAGCTGTTGAAAATCAGAGTCCTTCACTTCAAGTCCTCCTCGATGGTCCGCCTCAGCAGCTTGAGCTGATCGGGCCGAAGATTCGCCAGTTCGTTCTTCGAGTAAAGGTAGATCAGGTAGATCACATCCTCAGCCGAATCCCAGTAGTAGATGACTCGGAGTCCACCGCGCTTTCCTTTGCCGCGAAGAGCCCAACGGAGCTTACGGAGACCACCACTGCCCGGGATCAGGGCTCCTTGTTCAGGTCGCAAGGCAAGAGCCAATTGCAGGGATCGGTAGTCGTCGTCGTGGAGGTGCTCAAAGAGTTGGCCAGAAAACACGGAGGTCTCCACGAACCACACGGCCTAACTATACGCCATTGACGGAGAGACTGCAAGCTTCCTTGCCTCCCGAAGGGCTCCATGTCCTTTAGAGAAGGCGGCGTCGCTTCTCCATGGGAGGGTCGCCCAGCGCGGAGGAGACTCGTGTTGCAGGTTCTCGCTGGTCTCCCTCGCCATCCTCGGCGCCGTGGCCGGCGGCTCGCGATCACCTCTCCTGCTGGAATCTCACTCTGCTGTCGCGCGCCCGGCACCATCCGGGCCTGCGGTTCCGTGGGCATAGCGATCGGCAGGCTGACGATCCTTCTCCGGCGCGTACTCCCGATCGGCGGCGCATACTCTCCATCGGTAGACCGGCGATCCTTCTCTGACGCGTACTATCCTTCGGCGGCGCATAGCCTCGATCGACGGCGCGTATTCTTGGCAGACGGCGCATACTCTCCATCGGCGGGTCGGCGATCCTTCTCCGCCGCGTAGTATCCTTCGCTGGCGCGTACTCCC